>RZYX01000039.1 GCA_009930155.1 Clostridia bacterium
CGGTTGGCGAATCTTTCAATGTGCCTTAAGGCACCCGCCAGTAATATGCCCTTCTAGGGCTTGTGCATACCACCAGTTCAACTGGTGGTTTTGATTTTTGCTAAAATATGACAAATATGTTATTTTTTTAACGCTTGATAAATAATTTTTGTCAGTGTATAATAAAAAATATGGATTTAAAATTATTTAAGGAGGAAGAGAGATGGATTGTTGCAAACACAACTGTGATAGTGATTTAACATTGCTTGAAGATGTCCTTTATAACTATAAAGATGTTGATGGGAGTCTTATAGCAATACTTCAAAAAGCACAGGAAATTTATGGCTATCTACCAATTGATGTGATTTATCACATAGCAGAGCAAACGGGCATCAAACCAGCAAAGGTAATGGGCGTTGCAACCTTTTATACACAGTTCAGATTTGAACCAGTTGGTAAATATTTGATAATGCTTTGTCAGGGAACAGCATGTCATGTAAATGGTTCAGAGCGTATCGAGAGGGCAGTTACAGAAGAACTTGGAATAATAGATGGACAAACTACAGAAGATGGACTGTTTACTCTTAAAAATGTTGCATGTCTTGGTTGCTGTAGTCTTTCGCCAGTTATGATGATAAATGGCGAAACTTATGGCACACTTACTCCTGATAAAGCTAAGGAAATTTTAAAAGGATTAAAAAAAGAAGCAGAGGGGGGAGAACAATGAAAATAGTCGTTGGGGAAGGCAGTTGTGGTATAGCAGCTGGAGCAAGCAAGGTTTATGACGAAATTCAAGCACTTATAAAATCTGGCGAAGTCTGTGCAGAACTCGCAATTGCTGGTTGTATAGGTATGTGTTACCTTGAACCTATTGTTGACTTGTATCTTGATGACAGTAGCGTTACAAGGCTTGTAAAAGTTTCTGTAAAAGATGTTAAGACAATTGCAGATGCAATCAAAACATCTGATTATTCATTGCTTTCCAATCTTGTTATTTCAGAAGAAGATAAAGAAATTTTAAATAAGCAAACAAGAATTGCACTTCGCCATTGCGGTATAATTGACCCAACTAAAATTGAGGATTATATCAAATATAATGGTTACAGTGCACTTGAAAAGATCTTAAAAACAGGAACTACTCCAGACCAAGTTATAGACGAAATTAAACTTTCTGGTCTTGCAGGTAGAGGCGGTGCAGGATTTCCAACTTGGTTTAAGTGGAATGCCGCAAAGCAGTCAACAGGAGATAAAAAGTATCTTATCTGTAATGCAGATGAAGGTGATCCAGGTGCATTTATGGATAGAGCAGTAATAGAGGGCGACCCACACAACCTTATTGAAGGCATGCTTATTGGAGCTTATGTAATTGGTGCAAACGAAGCTATTGTATATGTTAGAGCAGAGTATCCTCTTGCAATCGTAAGGCTTCAAAATGCTATCAAGCAAGCCACAGACAAGGGCTATCTTGGTGAGAATATTATGGGTAGCGGATTCTCATGTAAAATGCGAATTAAAGCAGGTGCTGGTGCATTTGTTTGTGGTGAGGAAACAGCTCTTATAGAATCTCTTGAAGGTCAAAGAGGAATGCCAAGGCTTAAACCTCCTTTTCCTGCAAGCGAAGGTTATTGGCTAAAACCTTCTAATATAAACAATGTTGAAACATTTGCAAATGTTCCATGGATTATGTTAAATGGTGGCGGAGCATTTTCAGCAATGGGAACAGAGAATAGCAAAGGAACCAAAGTTTTTGCTCTCACAGGTAAAATTAAAAAGGGCGGACTTGTTGAAATTCCAATGGGTAAAACACTTCACGATGTTATTTATGATATCGGTGGCGGTATTCGTGATGGCAAGCAGTTTAAAGCAGTTCAGATGGGCGGACCTTCTGGCGGATGTATCCCAACACAATTGCTTGACACAGTTATTGACTATAAAAAGCTTAGTGAAACAGGTGCAATCATGGGCTCTGGTGGCATGGTTGTTATGGATGAGAGCACATGTATGGTTCGTATGGCTCGTTTCTTCCTTGATTTTACTGCAAAAGAGTCTTGCGGAAAGTGTATTCATTGTCGTTTGGGAACAAAGAGAATGCTTGAAATTCTTGACCGTATAACAAATGGAGAGGGCAAGGAAGGCGATATAGAATTGCTTGAAGAACTTTGTGCTTCTATTAAGGATGGTGCTCTTTGTGGACTTGGACAAACAGCTCCAAATCCAGTTCTTACAACAATCAAGTATTTCCGTAATGAGTATGAGGCTCATATTAGAGATAAAAAGTGCCCCGCAGGAGAATGTACGGCTCTTATTTCTTACACAATTGATTCTCAAAAGTGTATTGGTTGTTCTGCCTGTGCAAAGGTTTGCCCTGTTAATGCAATTAGTGGTCAAATAAAGTCACCGTTTGTAATAGACCAAGAGAAATGTATAAAGTGTGGAAATTGTTATAGCAAATGTAAGTTTGACGCAATAAAAATAAATTGAGGAGGGGATAAAAAATGAGTGAAATCAAAGTGGTTATAGATGGAGTTTCAATAACAGCACAAGCAGGAAGCACAATATTAGATATTGCAACAGCTAATGGAATAAAAATCCCCACACTCTGCTATGATGAGAGAGTTAAGCTTTATGGAGCTTGTGGACTTTGCACAGTTGAGGTAGAGGGTATACCAAAGCTTTTGCGTGCTTGCTCTTCAAAAGCATCTGATGGAATGGTAATTCATACTACATCAGACAGAATAAATTGTTCACGCAAGATTGCTCTTGAACTTTTGCTTTCAGACCATACAGGTGATTGTCGTGGACCATGTAAGCTTAATTGCCCAGCAGGAACAGATTGTCAAGAGTATATAAGGCTTATTGGCGAGGGTAAATATAAAGAGTCAGTAAAAGTAATAAAAGAGAAGCTTCCATTGCCTGCATCAATAGGCAGAGTTTGTCCTCATCCTTGTGAGGATGCGTGCAGACGCCAGATGGTTGAAGAGCCACTTGCAATTGCATGGCTTAAAAGTTTTGTAGCAGATGCTGACCTTGCGTCAGATGACACATATAAGCCAACTTTGGAGCCAGATTCAGGCAAGAGAGTTGCTGTTATTGGCGGTGGTCCTGGTGGCCTTACAGCGGCATATTTTCTTCGCACAATGGGACACAGTGTTGTGATTTTTGATGCAATGCCTAAAATGGGCGGTATGCTCCGCTATGGTATTCCACAGTACAGGCTTCCAAAAGAAGTATTGGACAAGGAAATAGCAGAGATTGCAAGCCTTGGCGTTGAGATGAAGAATAATATAAGAATCGGAAAAGATATCTCCTTTGAAGAAATAAAATCAAGCTATGATTCAGTTTTGGTTGCAATCGGTGCTTGGACATCAACTCCAATGGGAGTAAAGGGAGAAGAACTTGAAGGTGTTTATGGGGGAATCGATTTCCTTGGCAAAGTAGCTCTTGATGAGAAAATTGACCTTGGCGAGAAAGTTGCAGTTGTCGGTGGTGGTAACACAGCAATGGATGCTTGCCGTACGGCTGTAAGACTTGGTGCTAAAGAGGTTTATGTAATATACAGAAGAACAAGAGCAGAAATGCCAGCTGCAAATGTTGAAATTGATGAGGCAGAGGAAGAGGGAGTAGTTTTTAAATTCCTTACAAATCCTGTTGAGATTTTGTCGGCAGATGGCAAAGTGTCAGGTATAAAGCTTCAAAAAATGGAGCTTGGAGAGCCTGATGCATCAGGACGCAGAAAGCCAGTTGCTATTGAGGGTGAATTTGAAGAAATTGCTCTTGATAATGTTATTATAGCTATTGGTCAGTATGCAAATACTGATGGCTTTGATGCAATCGAAAAGACCAGAAAGGGAACAATTGCAGCGGATGAGCACTCGTTCCGCACATCACTTGAAAATGTATTTGCAGTAGGTGATGCAACAAATGCTGGTGCAGATATTGCAATTGCAGCAATTGGTGAGGCTCAAAAAGCATGCGTTGTAATCAACAATTTCCTTGATGGTGTATTGGTACCTTATAAGAAACCGTATGTAGTTGAAAAAGAAGTAACACCTCAGGAGTTTGAGGACAGACCAAAACAGCGTCGTGAAAAGATGCCTCATATTTCTCCCGAAGAAAGAAAGACTAATTTTGAAGAAATTGTGTTAGGTTTTTCAAAGGAGCAGGCACAAAAAGAAGCATCTCGTTGCCTTAGTTGTGGTTGCCATGATTACTATGATTGCAAACTCATTGAATATGCAAATGATTATGATGTTAACCCGTCACGTTTTGGCGGAGAAAAGCATGCAAGAGATATGATATCAATCAATCCAAAAGTTGAACATGACCCAAACAAGTGCGTTCTTTGCGGACTTTGTATGCGTGTATGTGAAGAAGAGGTTGGCAAAACTGTTCTTGGGCTTCTTAGCAGAGGATTTGATACTGTTGTTAATCCTATGTTTGAAAGTGAGCAGGCAGCATTGTTTTGCACAAACTGTGGTAAGTG
This sequence comes from Clostridia bacterium, assembly GCA_009930155.1. Next base: position 4,463 of record RZYX01000039.1, read on the forward strand.
TGTAGAACTTTGTCCAACTGGAGCTTTAAGGCAGTTATAATTTATTTGCAAACAAAAATAAAATATGATACAATCTAGTACGGCAAGTGATACTTGCCGTACTTTTTTATAAAAATCAATATACGGTTGCCTTTGTATTTACAAAAAGGCATCAAAAGGGAACACGGTTTAAATCCGTGGCAGCCCCCGCTACTGTATGAATGACGAGCTTTTTATAATATCACTGAGCAATCGGGAAGATTAAAAGCAAGGATGATTTCAAGCCAGGAGACCTGCCGTATGTTGTAATAGCACAAACCTTTCGGAGGGAGAGGAGTATGCGACATATGCACAGGTTTTTGCTTGTGTCGTGTTTGTATATATCTCTGGCGATCCGAATAATCGGGTCGTCATATTTTTTTATTAAGAAGGAGAGTAAAAATGAAAACAAATCAAAACAAAGTACTGTCGCTCGTTTTAGCACTTATGATGCTTTTCTCGATGTCTGCATGTACAAACTCAACAAGCGATGAAGGTAAGACAACAAAACAGCCACAAACTTCACAGCCGTCCAAAACAATTACCGTAGAGGTAGTTAAGGCAGACGAAACTAAAAAGTCTTTCACAATCAATACGGATGAAGAGTTTTTAAGAGGTGCTCTTGAGCAAGAAAAGCTTGTAAGCGGAACAGAAAGCGAGTATGGTCTTTTTATCAAAACTGTTGACGGTTACAAAGTAGATGATTCAAAACAAGAGTGGTGGTGCATTACAAAGGGTGGCGAGGCTGTTAATACAGGTGTAGATTCAACACCAATTGCAGATGCAGACAGCTTTGAGATAACTCTTACGGTTGGCTTCTAAATCTTGTATTTTGTGGTGTAACACAGTAAATATTACTTAAATGAACAACATCGGGTATTTTAAAAATGCCCGATGTTTATTTTGTTTGTAGTTTTTTGTTGAACAAACTGGCCGATTATGGTATAATAATTTAACTTTTTAAACATAGAAATTCATTGCAAAGAGTTTAAATGGGTTAGGCGATATATACTTATAAAGTTAAAATTGTTTTGCTTTTTATGGCTTTGCCTATTTGCTGTGTATTTGGCATTTTAAAAGGCTAATATTATAAAATTATTTATAATAACTCATTTGGTAATTATTAGGAGGAAATATGTTGGAGGGCAAATCGGTATTAGTTTCAGAGCAGGAATTAAACAAACAAAAAGAATATTCACATAGGGTTAGTTCTGTTTTGGCTTCAAGATTTGCTGTAGATTCTCCAAAAGCATATACCCACACATATGGTTGCCAAGGAAATACAGCTGATAGCCAGCGTATTAACGGTATGCTTGAAGAAATGGGCTATAGTTTCACAGACGATTTACAGGAAGCAGATTTAATATTATATAATACCTGTGCAGTGCGTGAGCATGCGGAAGATAGAGTGTTTGGTAATGTTGGAGCACTCAAGCCACTGAAGGCTTCAAAACCAGATTTAATTATTGTGCTTTGCGGATGTATGATGCAACAAGAACATATAGTACAAAAAATTCAAAAAAGCTATTCAAATGTTGATTTGGTTTTTGGTACACATGTGCTACACAAGCTACCTGAATTTATTTATAAGCTACTTTGTGGCAATAAAAAATTAGTTGACATAACTGAGTGTGATGGACTAATAGCAGAGGGTATAGCTCAAAGGCGAGATAGTAATATAAAGGCACTTTTACCAATCACTTATGGTTGCAACAATTTTTGCAGTTATTGCATTGTTCCTTATGTTCGTGGTCGTGAGCGTAGCAGGCTGTTTGATCATGTATTAAATGAAGCAAAGCAGCTTGTAGCTGATGGATATAAAGAAATTACATTGCTTGGTCAAAATGTAAATTCTTATGGTAAAGACTTAGGTATACCAAACGCATTTGCAGAACTTTTAAAAAGTATAAATGCAATTGACGGGGATTTTTTAATCAGATTTATGACTTCTAATCCAAAAGATTGCACAAAAGAGCTTCTTGAAACAATGGCACATTGTGAAAAGTTAGAGAGGCATTTGCACCTTCCTTTCCAAAGTGGTAACAATAGAGTGCTTAAAGCGATGAACAGGGGATACACCCGTGAACAGTATTTAGAGCTTGCAAAAACTGCAAAAGAGCTTATGCCTGACATTTCACTTACAAGTGATGTTATAGTAGGTTTTCCGGGTGAGAGTTACGAGGAGTTTTGTGACACTTTAAGCCTTGTTAAAGAGATTGAGTTTGCTACACTTTATACATTTATTTATTCAAAGCGAGAGGGAACAAAGGCGGCAAATATGCCAGACAATATACCACGTAGTGAAAAATCAAAGTGGTTTACACAGCTTACTGATTTGCAAGAGGGCATAGCGAGTAGGCGTACAGCAAAAATGGATGGCAAAACATACCGTGTATTGGCAGAGGGTTTTGGCAAAAACAATAGGATGACAGGTAGAACCTCTAGCTATGATTTAATGGAGTTTGACGCACCAAAAGATGTTATAGGCACTTTTTGTGATATAGAAGTTACACAGCCGCTTACATGGATAGTAAAGGGAAGGCTGAAAAAATAATATATTAGTTCTTTTGAGTTGGATTTTATCCGATTTAACAGATATAAAAAGAATTTAAAGGAGAGTTTTAAGATGGATGTAATCTCAATCGCAAGACAGCTGGGTGCAGCAATTCAGCAAGATGAGCGTTATCTCAATTTTGCAAAGGCAAAAGAAGAAAGTGAGAACGACGCAGAAGTAAAGGGCACAATGGATAAAATCAACGAGCTTCGTGAGACATACCAAAAGGAAGCAGAGAGCGAGAAGCCAGACGAGCTTGTTCTTTCAAAACTTGATGGCGAATTCCAGCAGCTTTATACATCACTTATGTCAAACGATAAAATGGGCAAGTATGAAGGCTCTCGTCAAGAAATTGATGCAATGATGAATTATGTTATGCAGATTCTTTACCTTTGTGTAAATGGTGAGAATCCAGAAACTTGTGAGCCACAGATGGAAGAGCATAATTGTAATGGAGAATGTTCAGGTTGCCAAGGTTGCTAATTTAATTTATTTTAAAGAGAGGGGAAAGCAGTAATGGCGGAAATGACACCTATGATGAAACAATACTTTGAAATCAAGGCTCAATATCCCGACACAATATTGCTTTTCCGTCTCGGCGACTTTTATGAGATGTTTTTTGATGATGCTAAACTTGCCTCAAGGCTTTTAGAGCTTGTACTTACAGGTAGAGATTGTGGGCAGGAGGAGCGTGCACCAATGTGCGGGGTTCCTTTTCACAGTGCAGATTCTTACATAGCTCGTCTTGTTGCTAAAGGTCATAAGGTTGCCATATGTGAGCAAACTGAAGACCCAGCAAAAGCAAAAGGGCTTGTAAAGCGTGATGTTGTTAGGGTTATTACTCCAGGCACAGTTATTGAAAGTAATATGCTTGATGAATCAAAAAACAACTATCTTGCATGCCTGTATGCAGTTCAAAACAGTGTTGGTATTTGTTTTGTTGATGTTTCTACAGGTCATGTGCATTTAACAGAGTTTGAAGGCACAAAAGCACAGGACAAAATTATAAATGAACTTGTACGATTTGCACCAAGCGAACTTATTTTAAATGCTCAGGCAACTTTATTGCCACATCTTAAATCTTTTTTAGACAAGCAGTCAGATTTAATTGCAGAGCTTTTACAAGAAAGTGAGTTTGATTATATAGACTGTGAAAAGGCAGTTTTATCACACTTTGACACTTGTGATGTGCAGAGTATCGCTCAGGGTATTTCAAGTATGGGGACAATTGCATTAGGTGTTGCTCTTAACTACCTCTATGCTGTGCAAAAAACATCGCTTGATAATATTCGTGAAGTTGATTTTTATAGTGATTCAAGATTTATGAAACTTGATTTTTCGGCAAGGCGTAATCTTGAACTTGTTGAAACTATGCGTAATCGTGAAAAACGAGGTTCACTCCTTTGGGTTTTGGACAAGACCAAAACAGCAATGGGAAAAAGACTTATGAGAAGTTATATAGAACAGCCACTCATAAATTGCGTGCAGATAATCAAGCGTCAAAATGCAGTTGCAGAGCTTGTGCAAAATCCGCAGATGCGTGATGATATAATTTCACAGCTAATAAATATTCACGACATTGAAAGACTTATAACCAGAATTTCTTATGGCACAGCAAACGCAAGGGAGCTTCGTTCACTTGCTGAAACAGTAGAGTTGTTGCCATCAATTAAAAAAACATTGCAAAATTGCACTTCGAGTTTACTTGGAACAATTTGTAATGATATTGACCCTCTTTCAGATCTCTTTGATTTGATAGATAATTCAATAGCTCCCGAACCACCGTTTACAGTGCGTGAGGGTGGGCTAATTAAAGATGGATTTAATGAAGAACTTGATGCTTTACGCTTGATAGTAAATGACGGCAAAGGTTTTATAGCGGGAATTCAATCAAGCGAACAAGAAAGAACGGGTATCAAAAAACTTAAAATAGGATATAACCGAGTATTCGGATATTACATAGAAGTTTCAAACTCATATAAAGAGCTTGTACCAGACGAATATATAAGAAAGCAAACTCTTTCTAACTGTGAACGTTTTATAACACAGGAGCTAAAAGAGCTTGAGGCAAAAGTGCTTGGAGCTCAGGAGAGAATATCTCATCTTGAATACGAGATTTTCTCACAAGTTCGCACAGCAGTTGCCGATGAGCTTGTAAGAATCCAAAGAACAGCACACGCAATAGCACAACTTGATGTTTTGTGCTCACTTGCAAAGGTTGCAGTATCAAATAATTATGTTTGTCCGCAGGTTGATGACTTGGATAAAATAATTATAAAAGATGGTCGGCATCCAGTAGTCGAGCTTATGCTTGACGGAGTACCGTTCGTTCCAAACGACACAGTGCTTGATTGCACAGATGATTTAACCGCAATAATAACAGGACCAAATATGGCAGGTAAATCAACATATATGCGTCAGGTTGCATTGATTGTTATAATGGCTCAAATAGGTAGCTTTGTTCCAGCGTCATCAGCAACTATCGGTGTTGTTGACAGCGTGTTTACCCGTGTTGGAGCGTCAGATGATTTGGCTTCTGGTCAATCTACTTTTATGGTAGAGATGAGCGAGGTTGCAAGTATACTTTCAAATGCCACCAAAAAAAGCCTAATAGTTCTTGATGAAATCGGCAGAGGAACATCAACCTTTGACGGAATGAGCATAGCAAGAGCAGTACTTGAATTTGTTGCAGACCACAAAAAGCTAGGAGCAAAAACTTTGTTTGCAACTCATTATCATGAGCTAACGGAAATGGAAGACCAGTTAAATGGTGTTAAAAATTATAATATATCATGTAAAAAGCGTGGAGACGATATAATATTTTTGCGTAGGATAGTGCGTGGTGGAGCAGACGGAAGTTACGGTATAGAGGTTGCAAAGCTTGCAGGAGTTCCAAACTCTGTTGTAAAAAGGGCAAAAGTAATACTACAAGATTTAGAACAGCAGGGGTTAGTGCAAAAGCCACAGAACGATATATATGCACCACAGCAGGAAGACTTTCAGATTTCAATAGCATCTAGGAAAAACGATGAGATAATAGAAAATTTAAAACAACTTGATGTTAATACATTAACGCCGATAGAGGCATTAACAGTACTTTATGACTTGGTAAAGCAGGCAAATAGTTAAGTATATGTGAAAAGATAAAGAGGGGGTGCCTTTCGTGCCAAAAATAAATGTTCTTCCAAAGCATTTAGCAGAGCTTATAGCGGCAGGAGAGGTAGTAGAACGCCCTGCTTCTGTTATTAAGGAGCTTATAGAAAACTCAATTGATGCAGGATCAACATCAATAACAGTTGAAATAAAGCATGGTGGAATAACTTATATTAGAATAACTGATAATGGTTGCGGAATTGAGCGGGAGGATGTTTCAAAGGCGTTCCTTAGCCATGCAACTAGCAAAATAGCAATACCAGATGACTTAGCATCTATTGGAACACTTGGCTTTCGTGGTGAGGCATTGGCATCAATTGCGGCAGTGTCAAAGACGGAGATAATAACAAAGACCGTGGAAGAGCAGATTGGTACACGATGTGTTGTTGTAGGATCAGAGCAAGTTGAGTTTGACGATGCAGGTTGCCCGCAAGGCACAACAATAGTAGTGCGTGATATCTTTTATAACACACCAGCCAGAATGAAATTTTTAAAAAAAGATGTAACAGAAGGCAATGCAGTTGCAGCAGTTGTTGACAGGCTTGCACTTTCACATCCAGAGATAGGCATAAGGTTTATAAGAGATAGTAAGGAAACACTTTTAACTCCTGGTGACGGTAAGCTTGAATCAGCAATTTATGCAGTATTTGGCAAGGAGTTTTCGCAGGGGCTTATTTCAACCGATTATGAGCTTAACGGCATAGGTGTTAGCGGATTTATTTCAAAGCCACTTGCAAGCCGTTCAAATCGTAGTATGCAGTTTTTCTTTTTAAATGGCAGGCTTGTTAAGAGCCAAACAGCAACAGCGGCAATAGAACAGTCATACAAAAACTCCATAATGGTTGGTAAATTTCCTTCATGTGTGCTAAATATTGTAGCACCTTATGAGAGTGTTGATGTAAATGTTCATCCCGCTAAAACACAAGTAAGATTTGAGAATGAAAAGAAGATTTTTGATGCGGTTTATTATGCAGTTAAAAGCTCATTAGATAAAAAAGACACACCAGCTCAGGTGGATCTATCAAAACTTAAAAGTACATCAAATTTTGCAAGCGTCCAAAAGTCAGAGCAAATAGCCTTTGCAAAAAAGAATGAAGATTTTTGGCAAACAAAAAAAGCTTCAGATTATACAGCAGTACAAAATAAACCACAAAAAAAAGAAGAGCCAATAGCTCAGGAAATTTACAAAACATTTCTGGCACAGCCACCACAGGCTGAGTATAAAACCAAAAATGATGAAGAACCACAGTTTGTAAAAAAGCGAGAGTCTAATGTTATTAATAATGAGCCTTTAAAGCAAGTAGAGGTTAAAGAAAATTTAAATAATCAGCAAAATTTAATACAAGAATTACCTATTCAAGATGAGCAACAACAGCCAATAAATAGTGCAAGTCAAGAAATTAATTTTAAAATAATTGGCGAAGCATTTAAAACATACATAATAGTAGAACTTGATAAAAAACTACTAATAATAGATAAGCATGCCGCTCACGAAAGAATGATTTATGAGCAACTAAAGAGTAACCAAAAACTTTCAAATACACAGCTTTTGCTATCACCTGTTACAGTCACAGTAAGTAAGGAAGAGTATTCAGTGCTTATGGATAGCAAAGAGCTTTTGAGCAATGCGGGTTTTGAACTTGATGACTTTGGAGCGGGCACAGTAGTTGTGCGTGAGTGCCCTGTTGAATTAGGCACTCAGGATATTACTCAAATGGTGCAGGAGCTTGCGGGGTATTTGCTTTCAAACAGAGAGCCAGTTTTAGAGCAACTGGACTGGATTTATCATTCAACGGCATGCAGAGCTGCGATAAAAGCAGGGGATAAAACCAGCGACTATGAGCTTTTACATTTTGTGAAAACTCTACTTTCTAATGAATCTATCCGTTATTGCCCACATGGCAGACCGGTTTTTATACAAATGACAAAGAGCGAGCTTGAAAAGCAATTTGGAAGACTTTAAATGAGCAGAGGCGGTGGACAAGCTATGAATAAAATACCTGTAATAGCTGTAGTTGGGCCAACTGCGTCGGGTAAAACAGCACTAGCTGTTGAACTTGCTAAAATATACGATGCAGAAGTGGTATCTTGCGATTCAATGCAGGTTTATGAGGGTATGGATATAGCAACAGCCAAACCGAGTGCTGATGAAATTCAGGGCGTTCCACATCACCTTATTAGTGCAATAAGTAGAGATTGCAATTTTAGTGTAGCTATGTATAAGGAACTTGCAAGTAAAATTATTTCAGATATTAACCAAAGAGGCAAGAGGGTAATTCTTGTTGGGGGCACTGGTCTTTATGCCCAGGCATTGCTTGATAATTTAGAGTTTTTTGATGTTCCAAAAAATGATGATATAAGACAAAACCTTTTAAAAAGAGCAGAGCAACAAGGCACACAAAGTATGCTTGATGAGCTTGAAAAAATAGACCCTGAAACTGCAAAAAACACCCATCCTAACAATCAAAAAAGAATAATAAGAGCGCTTGAGGTGTATTACACATCTGGGCAAACAATGTCACAGCAAGTTGAAAATTCTCGGCTTAATCCGTCGCCTTACGATGCGTGTATGATAGGGCTTGACTTTAAGGATAGGCAAAATTTATATGACAAAATTAACAAGCGAGTAGACATAATGCTTGAAAATGGACTGCTTGATGAAACAAAGCAGTATATGAAAGAGGAGCATAGCTCAACGGCAAATCAGGCGATTGGTTGTAAGGAGTGCGTACAATATTTAAAAGGTAATGTAACCTTAGAGCAGGCAACGGAAAAGTTAAAAATGGAAACTCGTCGATATGCAAAACGCCAGCTAACTTGGTTTAGGAAGGACAAAAGAGTAAACTGGCTATTTATAGATGAACTTGATTTTTCACATATTTTAAATCAAGCGTGCAAAGTAATAGATGAATCAAAAATTTTTGGAGGTTGATATAATTTGAATAATAATATTGTTTTTAAAAAAATAATATCAGCTTTTTGTGCTATCTTCTTGCTTGTATATATATCTTATCAGGGATATATGATGGTTTATAAGCCAGTTAAAACAGAAATAGCTTATGAATATACAATTTATGATACGGTGCAAACTCAAATTTTTGTTGTACGTGATGAGAAATATATTACAAATAATGCAACGGGAACTTTTGTGCCTGTTGTTGAGGATGGCAAGCGTGTCTCAAATTCACAAGAGGTTGCTATAGTTTTTGCAAACACGCAGGCGGCTTCAAATTATATAAGAATTAAAGAGCTTGAAGAAAGTATAGAGCGGTATAAAACTCTTGCAAGTCAAGCAGAGGGTTACACAATCGACTTAGATACAGTTGATGATGAAATAACTTCTAGGCTTTTTTCGTATATTGATACTATTTCAACAGGTAAACTGGATACATTAAAAGACAGCAGTGATGCACTGCGTGATAAGATTATAACAAGGCAAATAGTAACAGGCCAAACAATAGATTTTGCCTCCAGAATATCTTCTCTTGAATCAGAGCTTTCAAGTATTAAAAAAAAGGATTCAACTTATCAAAGTATTACAGCTACACAAGCAGGATATTATATAAACGAAGTTGACGGCTTTGAAAACACAATTTCCTATGATAATGCAACATCATTAACGGTTGATGATATAGACAAGGCGCTTGAAACATCTGCAAGCCAAATTCCTTCAAACGCAGTGGGCAAATTGGTTAATAATTTTGACTGGTATATGGTTTGTAATGTAGATAGCAACAGTGTAGGGAATATTGGCGTTGGAGATAACATTAAAGTTTTGCTTCCATTTTCGTCAGTTAGCGAGGTTACGGCTGAGGTTGTAACGATTAATGATACAAATTCTAAAAAGACCGCATTGATATTAAGATGTAATCTTATGAATTCAGACCTTTCAACCTTAAGGAAAGAGAGTGCGGAGCTTGTTTTTAATAAGTATAAAGGCTTTAAAGTTCCTTCATCTGCAATCAGAATAAATGAAGAAGGTGAAAAGGGAGTATATGTTCAAACAGGGAATATAATAAGCTTTAAGAAGGTAGAAGTATTATATTCCAGTAAAGAATTTTTACTTGTTGGTAACAAGGATGAGCTAAAAGGATACATAAATCTTTATGATAATATTGTTGTTGAAGGGACTGATTTGTATGATGGAAAAATCATTGGTTGAACAAAGATTTTATAATATTGATGAGAACTTAAAGAGAATAAGATATAACATAGAAGAAACCGCTGTGAAAAGTGGAAGAAATCCAAGCGATATTAAATTAATGGCGGTAACAAAAACAGTAGAACCAATTTTTATAAACCACGCAATTGAAAATGGGATAAATCTGATTGGCGAAAATAAAGTTCAAGAGCTTATGTCTAAAAGGGAAGAATTAAAGCTCGAAAATTGTGATGTTCAGATTATTGGGCATTTGCAGACAAATAAAGTAAAGCAGGTTATTCCATATGTTTCTATGATACAATCTGTAGACAGTGTGCGTTTGGCTAATGAAATTTCTAAACAGTCACAAAAAGTTGGAAAAACAATGGAGATTTTGCTTGAAGTAAATGTTGGAAACGAGCAGTCTAAGTCTGGTTTTGAAGTTTGTGCAGTCCATGACGCTTGTTGTGAAATAGCAAAGTTAGAGTCAATAAAAATAAAAGGGTTGATGGCTATTCCCCCAATTTGTGATAATAATGCAAAAAGAGACATATTTTTTTCAAATATGAGCAAACTGTTTATTGACATAAGGGATAAAAAATTAGATAATGTAAATATGGATATTTTGTCGATGGGTATGTCAGACGATTACACAGAGGCAATTATGGAAGGTTCGAATTTAGTAAGAATAGGTTCAGCACTTTTTGGTGCAAGAGTATACAATTGATTTTAGGAGGACGTAAAAATGGCAAACTTTTTTGACAAGGTAAAAAATATGATTGGTGTAACAGACGAAGAGTACTATGACGGCTATAATGACAATGATGAGTTTTTAACATATAAAAATGAGGAAGCAGAAGATGATAGATTGTCACCTCAGCCTAATGGCCGTCAAAACAAAGTTGTAAACATACATACAACAGCACAACTTCAGGTTGTTCTTGCAAAACCAGAGCGTTTTGATGATGCAAGTGCAGTTGCAGACCATCTTAATGAAAGACGCACAGTTGTTCTCAACCTTGAGTCCGCAAACAGAGAGGTTGCACGCAGACTTGTAGACTTTTTAAGTGGTGTTGCTTACGCAAACGGTGGACAGATAAAAAGGGTTGCAAATAGCACATTTATAATAACACCTTATAATGTTGATGTTATGGGCGACTTGCTTGACGAACTTGAAAGTAGTGGGATGTTTTTTCAATAATCATTAAAAATATATCTGGCACACCGAGAGGTTGTGCCTGATTTCTTAAACGATTAAAATATATTGTAATTTTTCTGTATATCAAAAGGAGTGAAGTTAATTGTTAACACCTAAACAGCTTAAAAGTTTTAGTTTTCAGTCAGTTGGAAGAAATGCCTATAAAGCAACAGATGTTGATACATATATGTCAGAGGTTTACGAGTCATATGAGCAGATGTTTCGTGAAAATGGCGAACTTGTAAAAAAAATCAGCATGCTTGCGGACAAGCTTGCAGAGTTTAAAAATGATTCTGATAATATTCGTAATGCTTTGCTCACAGCCGAGAGAATGAAAGATAAAATCATTCAAGAGGCAGAAGAACAGGCTAAAGAAACTATATCAGTGGCAGAAGAGAAGGTAAAAACTGCAATAGAGGCTATAAATGAAAAAACTGCTGGCGTTATTGAAAAGGCAACAGTAAATGCTGAGTATCTTGTTTCTGACGCACAAAGCCAAGCAGATGAACTTTTAAAAAATGCACAAGCAAATGCAACAAAACTGCTTTCAAAAGCGCAGAATATATATGATGAGCAAATGTCTACAATTAAAGAGGAAACAGAAAGGGAAAAATCGGCACTTGAGAAACTCAAAAAAGATTCTACCCAACTTCGTGAATCTTTAAATAAAATTTATACAAAACAGCTTGAAACAATAAAGGATATTCCTTCTTTTGAAGAGTACGAAACACCAGAAAATGAATCCGCTGAAGAGCTTTCTGATTTTGATTTTTTAGAATCTGAGTATAGGGATGACGATGAAGAAGAAAAAATGTTATCAGATTTTATTAGTGAAAATGAAGAAAAATTAGAGTCTGAATTGGAAGAGACGGAACAATCTTCCGATGAATCGCAGATAGATGAATATATATCCTTTGAAAATGTTGACCAACCTATTAAAATTGAAGAGTCAAATGGAATAGAAGAAGTTATTGATGAATATATAACAGAACAGGAAGATGACTACATAGAGTATGCACCTCTTGAATACATAAGTAATGAGGGAAAAGAGGATAATTACGATGATAAAAGTGATAATTCAGAATATCAAAGCGAGAATAAAGAACAATATAAAGGGCAAAAGGAAGAAGTTTATGAAGAAGACGATGAGGAAGCTTCTGAAGAAAGTGTAAAAAATTTCACAGTTAATGTAGAAGAGTTTTATTCTGAGGAAGAGGATAATGATGTCATTAATCTTAAAAACTTCTTTAGAGAAAGCGAAGTTAAACAATAACTTGTATTAGGAGTTGGATAAATGACAGGAGCAATCACTGTTGCTGTGGCTGTCTTGCTTATAGCTATTGATCAAGTAATAAAGTTTTTTGTAAGCTCACAGCTTCTTCCGCTTGGCATGGTAGAGTTCATTCCAGGATTTGTTCGTTTTAGATATGTTGAAAATACGGGTGCGGCTTTTGGTATTTTACAGCAAAAAACAAGTTTTTTAATTATTATGACAATAATTGTTATGGCAATTGGTTTTTATGTTTTATTTTCTCAAAAGCTGAATGGTAAGATTCAATATTTGGGAGTGGCTCTTATTCTTTCTGGCGGAATTGGAAATTTAATTGATAGAATAGTACGTCACTATGTAATAGATTATATCGAATTTACATTTGTTAATTTTGCCGTCTTTAATTTTGCCGATTGTCTTATAACAATTGGTGCAATCTTAGTTATATCAAGCCTTATAAAAGAACTTATAGATGATGCGAAAAGCAAAAAAAATCAGGAGGCAAAAGATGTCTGACTTATTGTTTTTTAAGGTTCCACAGGAGCTTGACAATGAGCGTATAGACAAGGCGATGGTTATCCATATTGACTCAATTAGTCGCAGTTCTGTTCAAAAGCTTATTGAGCAAAATGCAATAACAGTAAATGGCAAAAAGGTCAATAAAAAATATAAAGTTAAAACAGGCGATGAAATAGAGGTTAATGTGCCCGAACCACAAGAGCTTAATGTTTTAGCACAAGATATACCTTTAGACATACGTTTTGATGATGACGATTTACTTGTTGTTAACAAAGCAAAGGGTATGGTCGTTCATCCCGCAGCAGGGAATTTGGACAATACTTTGGTCAATGCCCTGCTTTTTCATTGTAAGGGCAGTTTATCAGGCATTAATGGCGTTATTCGCCCAGGCATAGTTCACAGAATAGATAAAGATACAAGTGGTCTTTTAATAGTTGCTAAAAATGATATTGCACATGTGGGGCTTGCAAATCAAATAAAAGAACATTCATTTACAAGAGAGTACAGAGCTATTGTACATGGCAATTTAAAGCAGGACAAGGGTACTATAGATGCACCTATAGGAAGAAATAAGAACGATAGAAAAAAGATGGCTGTAACTAAAGAACATTCAAAAAATGCGGTAACTCATTATGAAGTGCTTGAAAGATATAATGGATTCACATACATTAAAGTAAGGCTTGAAACGGGCAGAACGCATCAGATAAGAGTTCATATGGCATATATCGGTCATCCAGTTGCAGGGGATAAGGT
>RZYX01000149.1 GCA_009930155.1 Clostridia bacterium
CTCCTTTGGCTTGTATCTGTTGCAATAAAAGTCACCATGAACTGGAATCCTTAAATATTCACAATAAAATTTATGAAAAGTTTGTTTTTCTCTTTCCCATCCTTCTTTACACCCCTTGCAACTTTTAGGCTGTTGTTGTGCTTCTAATTCTGCTATGGCTTCGTCAAGAGATGATTCTAAATTACCATCAAAATCCCTTGACTGTTTTAAGTTTACTAAAAAGTCTAATGCTTTCATTTCATCCACCCTCCACATGAGTATTCATACGCTTTCACGTTAGTCTTACCAGTACGCATGTACATGGCTTCCAATCTTTCCCCTTGCTGTCTACATAATGCTTCTGTTTTAAAAGTAGCTATGGACTCTGTTTTGTACTGTACTCCGCATTTATTGGAGTAGGTTAGGATTATTACTAATAGGTATTCCATTATTTATCCTTTAATAATCGCATACGCATACCCCTGTCGGTTTTTACGTAGCGTGTGATATATCCATGTTCCCTTATTATTCTGTATAATTGTGTTATTCCTACGCAGTCGTTTAACTGATACGAGTCTTGTAACGTATCATAAACATCAATCGTTACAGTCTTTGTTTTATTCCCTCTCTGTCGTGCTTCTACTGTGATTGTTTCTAATAGATTTGGTTGTGAGTTATCAACTCTTTTATAGACTTGCTTCATGTTGCTTCCTTGTATATTACATCTTGTAATATACCCTTGACGTTAAGTAGTTGCTCTTTGTTTCCATTTTTTATACCTAATGTCAACTCCATTAATGCATACTCAAGCACCTCATGTATAGATACAAGCTCATCTTTGATGCTTCTGCGTTTGATGTCAGTAAACACTGCCTCAAGTTTTTGCTTGTGCTTTGCCATGTCTTTTGTTCTCAGTTTGCCATGCTTCCACTCTTGGTAGATTTCAGAAACACGTCCGCTTGCTGTTCCAAAGCGCATCGCTTGGATTGCCGACTTAGTATTTGCGTAGACTTCTTGCCTCACAAGTTCTTTTGCAAACTCCGTGAGCTTTCCGTTGTACTTGCATAGTTCGTTATAGATTTTTATCATCGTGCTATCCTTTGACGCATTCCGTAAGGAGTCATGACGAATGTTGTTCGCACCCAATCTCCAACTTTAAAATTCATCTCTTCTTCCTTTCGCATCTTTTTAAATCTTCTGTAACCTCAGTAGCTTCTCGCCACACCTCACTCATTATGTCTTGTGTTTCTATCATATTGACCAAATATTGGTCACGTTCCAATTCTAACGCTAAGATACGCTCTTCATATAAGTCACACAAGAAAGCAAAACAAAGGGTTGCTATTACTATTAGTACAAGTCCAGCGTCAATAAGTTTCATAACTCATTCTCAAATAAAGTGCCTTGCATTGATATTGGCTTATCCATTGCACGGTCTAAGATGTATTTTCCTATTTCAGGATTTACAAGATTTCTAAGTATTTGTACTTTATTTGATATTTTAATTCCATTTAAATTAAATCCATATCTTCCATCTGTGCTTTTTTGATAAGCAATTGGTTTTTCTTTTTCAACTTCAATTTTTGGTATATTAAAGTTCGACCAAAACAAATGCCTATCTATTTCAACGGTAGGTTTAACTAATGGTTCATAGTAAGGGATTACATTTTCAATACAAAACCTACCTTTAAACCAATTATTTGATAGCATAACTATTTCTTCGTATAGCTTCATATCAGGGTATCTTGGTTTTTGGTTTCCATCTGTGTTAATTCTGCTATGGCTAGGGCAAGGTGGAGAAGCCCAAATAAAATCAAACTCTTGAAAATGTTTCAATAGGTACTCGTGTGCATCTCCGACTATCACCGTGTCGTTTGGATAGAAGTCTTTGTACACCGCTGCAATGTCTTGGTTATACTCAACTGCTGTAATTTCATGCTCATCTCCCCACAATTTTCTATTACCGCCTATTCCGCAATATAAATTAAGTATTTTCATAACCATCCTTTTTAAACTTCTCAAACAAACTAAGGATTAAGTTCATCTTATCTCGTAAAACTTTTCCTTTTAGTTTTGTATCAGAAGAAAAGCAACCGTCTACTAGATACATAAAACATTGATGTTTGGTATAGAGCTTCATATTGATTAGTATTTGTGAAAATGCCATGAGTTTACGACTTGTTTTTAGGTCGTAGTACATTTTCTGCATTTTTTCTTTAATCATATTTTCTTCTTCTAGTTCCAGCTTATATTGTATGTACATCTCTTTTGCTGTAGTGCTTCGCTTCTTATATCCTCGCATCACACGGTACACATTCAGATAGTTTTCGTCCATTCCTAGCAGTTTTGAATAGTAAGCAGATGTCATAATATCCCCTTCTTTTCAGCTTTACTTAGCTTTTTGTATTCACTTAAGCAATCTTTGCAAATACATAATGTTCCTTTATAAAATTCAACATCACTTCGTTTGCACATATTGCAAGTTCTTGCTAGCTTTAATGCCTTGTTTTTGCGCTTTGTTACGTTTAATTAGTTGTTCTATGTATGTCATTGTGCTACCCCTTCTTGCAGTGCAGGATAAATCATTTCTCGTAAAATTTTTAACTCATCTATCTTGTATTTATCTGAGTACATTTTAACTACATAAATCAATTCAGATAATATATGGCTTGATTGATTGTCTATATCTTTAAAGCATTTATTATAGTCATCATTTAACGATTGCTTTAGATAATCATCAAGCTCTTTATTACGCATAGCTTCTAATATTTGTGAATCGCTCATTTTAACCCCTTAAAATAATTTGTTTGCTAATCTAAGTGAATCAATGTAAAACCTTGTAGTATAAACTACCCATAAACGCTTTAATTTGTATTTCATTTTATTCCCCTATATTTTAAACTTTAAAAAATCACCAACTATGTTTTCTATATTGTCATAATATCTACCTGATATGTTTTTATTGTAGTACATATCATTGATACACGCATCAACTTCAAACAAAAACTTATCTTCAAGATATGATAGATGTTGTTTAGAGTTTGCAAGTGCAAGTATTGTTTTAGATATAACTTTATCACTTGATGGTATGTCCTTACAACTAGAAACATATCTTTCCCAATTACTTTCCTTTATAACTTTCCTTTTTCTTTTTGAACCTTTTAATGGTGGAAGAGTTACAAAAGAAAAAAATGATTTCTTTCCTCTATATTTCATTCCACTTTTGAATTCTAACTCATAAACAAAACCATATTTATCAGCTGGTATCTTTTTCAAAAAAGAGTTATTATAAATCCACATACTAAGACTTTTGAATTTCTAGTAAGTGTTCTTCAACCATTTTCTCAATCAGCTTCTCAATGGTTACATTTACTCCCATTGTTGCATAAAAACCTTTTATCTTTAAAACCTTGTTGTGTGTTTCTTCTTTAACTCTAATGTGTTTATAGCTCATCTTCTTCCTTTTTGTTATGTTTCCACCCTGAAGGTGTATTCTTTACAAGCACTAACCCATGCTTACCTCTTGTTACTGCTACATACTGTGATGATTTACTTGCACCAAAGAAACTCTCATCACTTATAATTACACATGGTATAGATATTCCCTGCGCTTTATGAATAGTTCGTGATGTAGTTGGTCTAGCACTTACAACTGATGATGCTTTTAGAAAATCTGCCCAAGCAAGTTTTCTTAATGTACTTTCTTGCTGATTCTCAAACCAATATCCAAACTCTTGTGAGTTCATATTTCTAAGATTAACTCTTAGATATACAGGTACATCATGCAATGTATCCATTGATGGTTTTTCTCTATATGCTTTTATAGCTCTCATTGTTTTTAAGTACGGAGCTAGTTTACTAAAGTAATAGTCAAGCATTTCTTCAAACTCATCTTCTGTTTTATCCCACATCAAAACAAAATACTTCTTGTTAATCATAACCAAAGTACAATGTTCCAATATTTC
>RZYX01000150.1 GCA_009930155.1 Clostridia bacterium
GATTAACATTGTAAACATGTAACTATCAGTTATTTACTTGAATTTAAATAAAAAGTGGTGAACGGCTTTAGCCCTCACCGCAGGTAATAATGCGGGTTAATCCCTATCCACAACAATAAAGCGCTTACTTATTTTATTCCCCTTATTATCCATAATATTTAATGTGTAATCGCCGGCAGGTAGTTTTATCGGCATCTCATGGTAGTCTTGAGTTTGTCCAATGTATTTAGTGTCGATATACCAATAAATTTTTGCATTTTCGTCACGATGCGCTAGTTTAAAAACTGCCGGCAAAGTGTCGCCTGTTAATTCGATAGGGATATGTACACGTGACAATTGACTAGGGTAGATAAGTTCCATAACATTTGTTGATTGCATATTGTGATCGCTGCATGATTTAAGATACGGAGGCAAGCTTAAGTACCATGGATTCCTTTGTTTGTAATAAGCTTCCATAATTGGCGGCAGAACAAACCATGATTTCGAAATCATCTGACCAATAGGATAGCAATCTGAATTTACTCGGTAATTACCAGATTGATCTAAGTGTATTGTTTTGTGATATTTGCACATCTCTGAATTTACGCCGCTTGCAGGTATCCAAGCAGTATCTGTCTCTGGGCAGTTGGGACCAGCAAGTTGTCCACTGAGATGACAAATTTCTGCTTGCACCATATCGTCGTAAGGCTGGTCGAACCATCGAGTGTAATTTGGCAAAATGTTCAGTATCTCAAAAAGCACTGGAGCGGCAACATTTAGTCCTGTTATTCCTGCTCTGCCTTCGCCGCTAGCATTTCCAACCCAAATTCCAACAACATAATCGGGAGTGATTGCTACCGACCATGCGTCTTTAAAACCAAAACTTGTTCCTGTTTTCCAGGCAACTTTTTGTTTGGATGTGAATTTTCGCCACATTCTTTCTTGTCCGGGGCGATTAACCGAGGTCATAGCCTCAAAACTTAACCAAATTGACCCAGCAGACAAAAAACTAGTTTCTTTTTCTCTTGAATCATCATTTGTGTTATTAGTAGGGATATAATTTGCCTTATGATAATCTCCTGTGAGATAACGAGAGTCCAAAACTGTAAAATGTTTTAAGCTGCGTGCAGCCGATGCATAAGCCGAACAAATATCCCATAAACTAGATTCTGCTCCGCCTAATATTAACGATAGGCCATAATATTCAGAGCTTTTGTTAATAGTATTTAATTGCAAACTTTTTAATATATACTGAAAACGCATTATTCCATATTCTTTGAGCAAATATACAAACGGAATATTTAAGGAACGTGCTAAAGCTTCATCGGCAGGAACAGCTCCGTCAAATTCTCTATTGAAATTTTCAGGTGAGAAACTACCCATTTTTGTTGGGATATCTTTAAGAATAGTTTTTGGTAATATCTCGCCGGAGCTTAACATTGCTGCGTATAAAAACGGTTTTAAAATACTACCTGTACTGCGATTTGCAGTAATCATATCAACAGCTTTTTCAGGGGTGTCACTCTTTATGTCGGCATTCCCAATATATACTTTTACATTTCCTGTTTCAATCTCGAGAATTAAACATGCAATATTATTAATTTCGTTTTGAGAATATCTTTGATTAAATTGAGAAACAATATCGTTTGCTTGTTTTTGTAGATTAAGATCTATTGTGGTTTTAACAAAATTATTGCCGTTGTATTCTTTTGCTGCTCTTTCGGTGAGATGATAAGCATGCATAGGATAGGGTTGTGGATGCTCAGGAATTGGTTCTTCAATTGCAAGCTCAAGTTCAGTTGCCGATAAGTAACCCAAAGAATGGAGATTTGTTAATAATCTGTCGCGTTTTTGCTTTAATAGATTTCGGTTTTTTGCAGTGTGAATCATGGAAGGAGCATTTGGCAATACAGCGAGCATGGCATTTTCTGCCCACGATAATTGGTCGGGACTGCGTCCAAAGTATCGCCATGAAGCAGCTTCGATGCCAACTATATTTCCGCCAAAAGGAGCATGTGAGGCATAGATGCTTAAAATCTCTTTCTTTGAATACTGCAATTCCAATCGTGTTGCTAAAATAATCTCTACAATTTTTTCGTACATATTCCGCGATTTTCCTTTTCGTGATAATCGGATAACCTGCATTGTAATTGTAGAGCCTCCACTAACAATTTTACCTCTGTTAATATTTTGACGTATTGCTCTGAAAATTGATAACGCATCAAAACCAAGATGGGAATAGAAACGTTTGTCCTCAAATGTTAAAATACACTTCTCAAATTTGTCATTCACTTCTGTCGTTTCAGGAAATCGCCATTGACCATCATTTGCAATTTTTACCCCAATCAACAAATCATTCTCGTCAAGAACAACGGTGGAATAGGGGTTGTTAAATAAAGGGCTCGGCAAGCAAAAGATATAAGCAATTATAAGTATTGCCCAAATTATAATTGATGTGAATAAAACTATTTTAGGTTTATCCGGATTAGTTGTCAAACTAATTTTCTTTTTGCTTTTCGTTTTCATACATATACTGAGCATCAAGAAATAGCATTTCATCAAAACTTATTCCTCTTTCTGACGCTTTTTGTTCAACATGGCTTTTCCAGTTTTGATCTTTTAAAATCTGATCCATGTAAACTCTTATTTCGGTAGGAATCTCACCTTGATTAACAGAGCGCAGGAATTTATCAAAAAATCCAAATCCAAAATTATTTAACCCACCATCTGTTTGTAAAATTATGATATACTCAAATTGTTTAATCGTTTCAAGGTAGTCGATGCTTACTATTTCATAAGCAGATTTATTAGTTCCATCATTGTAGCATTGGCTGTTGTAATACCAAAAGTCGAGAGAGTTAAAAATGTTTGCCGGGATACCACTAAAATATATATTCCAGTAAAAACTATCGCCAATAACCAATACTTTTGGTCGGTATTTATTTTCCTGATTATAAGAAAACTGAGGATAGGCCAAATCGTATGTTTTAATAGGATAGAGCAAATTCATAAGGTTCCCCAGATCGTATTCAGGATCGCGTTGCTCAGAGCTGATTTCCATACTATTTACAAACAAATCCGGAATGTCTTTTGATATGTCTGTTTCAATCTTTTTTATCAGACTATCAACACATAGATACATGCCGTAATAACTCCAATGTATTCCTGCTTTTGGGAAAAGTGGATATGTGCTTGTGTCTTTCATTTCAAGAAACCATGTGTTGAAATCGATGTGGTTTATTTGCTCCTGTTCGCAAAGTTTTGTAAAAACCTCATGATTGGTTGTAGCATTAGCCTCATTCGAAAAATACTTCTCAGGAATATATTCTTTGAAATAAGTAGCCTTTCCTGGTGTGAAAACAACCACCATTTTTATTGACATCTCTTTAAGCCTAGCCTCAACTTCTTTTGCTTTATCAATAAGGCTTTTTGCCTTGTCGTTACCAATAAAATCCTTGCCTGTTGTTGCATCAATATAGTTGTTCTCAAATAAATAATTGTCTATTCCTATTACAACCTTCTCTGCACTCGTTTTATCATAAAACGAAAAATCTATTTGGTTATTTAACCTGATAAATGTTTTGCGTAAACCAATGTTCTCGTTTAGATATTTTTCGTATTGTTGCTGATAGCTACCGTCAAACCATGTGCTGTCTGTTATGACCGGTTTATCTGTTGTTATTATTACACCTCCCAATGGTTTTTCATCTATCAAATTAAATGATATTACAATCATTGGGATAAATAGCGCAGTTAAAAAAACTGCAAACAATATGTTTTTCCAATATGTTTTTCCAAATTTCATTAATGCAAATTTAGAATAAATACTTATATATTGTCAAATTTGATAACATAATTTCTAATCACTGTTGTCCGATAAAACTTTCTCTGATATTCTATATTCCTTGATATATCACGTCCCTACGGGACTTTTGTTAAAAAGGCTTATTATTTAACTTC
>RZYX01000004.1 GCA_009930155.1 Clostridia bacterium
CATTCATAGTATCATTAAAACAGTGTTCCCAACAAAAGGTGCGATTGCCACAGCTTTTGCAAACATTTTCTTGTACCCGTTCAAACAAATAGGTTGGGGTAGTATCCTTCTCCTTTTTAGAAAGAACAGTAGATACCTTGTCTACTGTGGAAGAAAGCTCGCTAACTGCATCTGATGCTGTGCAAAGTCGTGTTACAAGTGAACAGCGGATGCCATCAATACTAGGAAGAATACTTGCACAGCTGAAAAATAGGCGAATACGCTCGGTTAGCTTGTGCGGTAAAAATATAAATATAATGCAAGCTATAATTGCTTCTGCAAATTGCAAAGCAACTTCGGTGGAAAGACCTTGCAAAATTATGGACACACCATGTGCTATTAAAAAAGCACAGCAAACGCCAATTGCACCAAGAGGTGCAAACACACCAGCAAGAAGTCCACCAAATGCATATCCAACTACAAGGCCCTGTGATTTGCTGGCAAGACCGATAACAAGTCCCAGTGTAATTCCTGTTATACTTCCGCCTGCTTCTCTAGCAAAATATGAACATATAAGTATTATAAGTACACATAAAACACGAGCAGGGGAAAAGCCGCCAAACTGAAAAGCCGAAAATGACATAAGTAATATGCTACTGCAAACAACAACGCCTGCAAGTTCGTGCGAGCTTACTGCATATATACCCTTTTTAATAGATGTTATATTAAAACACATCTTAAAGAAATAGGCAGTACCGCCTGCAATTACTGCTTCTGCGGTATAGAGCATAAATACATAAACATCAAAGCTTTGTGCAAATAGAACTGTAAGACCTGTTGCAAAACAGCATCCAAATGCCATAAGCGGAGCAGCAATCTGCCCATTTTTAATAAAGCTAAAGGATTCAAGACACCTACCAACAACTGCAACTGCAACAAGCGTTGCTATGTACCTCAGAGGCATAATACTTTCACCGCGTGAAAGCGAATATCCAACTATTGACCCAATTAGTGCAGAGGGCATATAGCTCGCTTTGGTTGCACTGACAAATGCAATTCCAAAAGGCGAGATATTTACCATTGCACTTTGATAAGATAAAAAAAACGAGGTGATAAGAATACCCAGATGTTGAAGCAAAGCTGTGCTAGTACTGCTTGCTTGTCGTGCTCTCACCGGTTCTTTTATTGCGGTTTCATTACTTTTCAACGTCTACACCACTTTTGCAAAAATTATTAGGGCTTGTCCGCCCCTAATAATTATAAAAAAAGCACAGAGTGAATAATGTCACTCTGTGCTGATGCTTTTTGCAATACAAGATACAATGTATTTACTTTTTGTAAGGCTTTGTCTAAATCCAGCTACCTTTGCCGAGTATTGCGCAAGTCGTTGAAGGTATTTGAACGCTTAAGCCATTTAAAGTGCAACCCGAAACAATTTTTAGACCGCTGAACTCATTGGTAAGATTATAGTCAATTTTATGATCGTTACGATTTGCGATTATAACTATTGTATCGTCACCCTTTACACGGGCATAGGCAACACAGCCAAGTGCAGCAGAAATGGGGACAAACTGGCCATCTATAAGGGCAGGACAGTTACGCCTAAGTTTGCCAAGAAATTTGTACCATTTAACAAGCTGTGCGTTTTCTGCTCCCCAAGGGTAGCAAGTGCGGTTGAAGGGGTCTTTAAATCCTGTAACACCTGCTTCGTCACCATAATATAGTGATGGAACTCCTGGTAAAGTGTATTGAATTGCAGAGGCAATTGTAAGCAGGTTCATTGCTGATTTTTTCTGCTCCTCAGTTATACGATATTCAGATTGCCACTTTCTATCTTTATATTCGCATGAAAGACCTGCAAGAACTGTCAAGATGCGCTGTGTATCGTGTGTGCCAAGAGGATTCATTAAAACATTTATAACCTGTGGGGGATAATTTTCAAGAACACTCATAATATTATCAAAAAAGTCGTCGGTACGATAGGATGTGACAAAGTCAATAATAGCCTTAGAAAAGGGATAGTTCATAACACTGTCTAGCTGGTCTCCAAGCAAGTATTTACGCCTAAAACCATAGCTTATTTTGTTTGAAGCATCTTCCCAAACTTCGCCTATTATAAATGAGTCGGGCTTTGTCTTTTTTGCTCGTGCTCGTATCTTATCAAGCAAAAAGTCGGGCAATTCGTCTGCAACATCAAGACGCCAGCCATCAGCACCTGCTTTTAACCATTTTTCAATTATGCCACCATCACCTACGATAAAGTTTAGGTATTCGGGGCATTCCTCTTTAACTTCTGGTAAAGTTTGAAAACCCCACCAAGACTCATAATCGTCAGGCCAATTGTTAAATCTATACCAGTCATAATAAGGTGATTCTTTTGAGTTATAAGCTCCGCCTTCACCATAACGCTTGTACTTGTTAAAATATTTGCTATCGTCACCAGTGTGGTTAAAAACTCCGTCTAAAACTATGTGAATGCCATTTGCTTTTGCGGTTTTACAAAGAGATGTAAAATCCTCCTGCGTACCAAGGAAAGGGTCAATTTTTTCATAGTCAGCGGTGTCATAACGATGGTTAGAATATGCTTCGAATATAGGGTTTAAGTATATGCAGGTGACTCCAAGGTTTTTAAGATAACTAAGTTTTTGTTCAATTCCTTTAAGGTCACCACCAAAAAAATCATTGTTAAGTACTTTACCATCATCAGTGGGTTTCCATATAGGCTCGCCACACCAGTCGTCGCGCAGAATTCGCCCTTGTATTAAATTTTCTTTTTTGCTTTGGCTTTTATTAAACCTGTCAGGGAATATTTGATAAATCAATCCACCTTTAAGCCAACTTGGTGTTTTAAAGTCGGATGAATATACCGTAAGCTGCCAAGAATGAATAGCATCGGTTACAAAGCCTATTCCATGGCCATCATTTGAAATATTGCAAGAGCCAAATGATGTGTCACATTGGAAGCGATACCAGTAAAGACCGGGCTCAGCTATGCTATGGCTTATTTCCCACCATCTGCAATTGTCAAAATAATCATCGGTCGCTGAAAGTTCAAGCCTAGTTTCTTCAAAGCTGTCTTTACAAATGAAAAGCCATGCATTTGTGCAAGAACGATTGCCGTTATTGGGAATAAGCAGGCGAAAATTAACACTTTCGCCTGCTGCAATTGCACCAAATTTGCTTTTATATAGTTTGTTTCTTGAATTAAAAATAGGATTACTCATATAAAACTCACTTTTTATATTATCTTTTCGGTATGCCAAATATTCTTTGCATAATCATTAATAGCTCTATCGGCAGAGAATATACCAGCGCCAGCAATGTTCATAAGGGACATTCTGTTCCAATTTTCTTTGTTGGAGTATGCTTTAACCATTTCAAGATGGGTTTTGTGGTAATCTGCAAAATCAGCCATAACCATATAAGGGTCATTGTATAAAACTGAAGAGGTGATTTCAGGGAAAGAAAGTCCATTTACACCAGAGTTTATAAAGTCTATAACACGGCGAAGGTCGTTATTATTTACATAATAACTATGAGGGTCGTATCCTATGGAAGCAAGGCGACTTGCCTCTGAAGCGTCCATGCCAAAGATAAAGATATTTTCATCTCCAACGGCCTCGTGAATCTCAACATTAGCTCCGTCGAGAGTTCCAATAGTTAAAGCTCCGTTGAGCATAAGTTTCATGTTGCCTGTTCCGCTTGCCTCTGTGCCTGCAAGTGAGATTTGCTCGCTTATGTCAGCAGATGGCATAAGGATTTCAGCTGCTGAAACATTATAGTCCTCAACATAAACAATCTTTATGCGGCCTTTAACATCAGGGTCGTTGTTCACAACTTGGGCAAGAGAATATATAAACGAAATAATCTTTTTTGCCATAAAGTAACCTGGGGCAGCCTTTGCACCAAATATATAGGTTCGTGGCGTAAACTCCATTGATGGGTTATCTTTAAGTGCAAGATACTGTGTGACAATATCAAATGCATTAAGGTGTTGACGCTTGTATTCGTGCAGTCTTTTGACTTGGACATCATAGATTGAGCTTGGGTCAATTGCAACTCCTGATTTTTCAAAAATATAGTTTGAAAAATTAACTTTGTTTTTGTGCTTAACTTCACCTAATTGTTTAAGAACGGTGGTGTTGTTTGAAAATTCACGAAGCTTTTCAAGCTCACTTGCATTATGAACAAAGCCATCACCAATAAGGCTTGTTAATAGCCCAGTAAGCTCAGGGTTTGACTGACAAAGCCAGCGTCTATGTGCAATACCGTTTGTAACATTTTTAAACTTTGCAGGTGTAAGATTATAAAAATCACTAAATATAGTTTGCTTAAGAATTTCACTGTGGAGTGCTGAAACACCGTTAATACTATGACAGGAAGCAACGCAAAGATTTGCCATTCTAACAACACCATTAGAAATGATAGCCATATTCTCAACTCTGTTTGAGTCATGAGAAATGTCCCAGATAAATGCACGATAACGGTTGTCAATTTCTTTTATAATTTGATGAATTCGAGGTACGAGTTGTTTTAAAAGTTCCTCTGTCCAGCATTCTAAAGCTTCGCTCATAACTGTGTGGTTTGTGTATGCAAAGGTTTTAGTAACGATTGCCCATGCATCATCCCAGCTGTATCCACAATCATCAAGGAAAATTCTCATCATTTCAGGGATTGCAAGAGCGGGATGAGTGTCGTTAATGTGGATTGCCATTTCTTCTGGGATATTGTCAATGCTTCCGTGTGAACGCAAATGACGCTGAACTAAATCTTGGATAGATGCAGAAACGAGGAAGTATTGCTGACGAAGACGCAAGCTTTTACCCTCTAAATGATTGTCAGACGGATAAAGAACTTTGCTTATAACCTCTGCCATAGCGTCTTGTTCAACAGCACGAATATAATCACCCTGATTAAACAGGCTCATATCAATGCTTGGGGATGTTGATTTCCATAAACGCAAAATACTAAAAGCTACTCCGTCTTTACCAGAAATACACATATCATAAGGTACTGCAACAACAGTGGTGTATCCCGTATATTTTGTTGTGTAATATCCATCAGCCCATTGGCTTTCGAGTGTTCCACCAAATTTAACATTTACGCTAAACTCTTTTCTAGGATTAAGCCAAGCCTCGCCACCAGGCAACCAAAAATCAGGTAGTTCAGTCTGCCAGCCGTCTATAAGTTTTTGCTTGAATATTCCGTATTCATATAGGATTGAATAGCCCATGCAAAAATAGTTGTTAGCAGTAATTCCATCAAGGTAGCAAGCAGCAAGCCTACCTAAACCTCCGTTGCCAAGACCTGCATCAGGCTCATATTCATATAATTTATCAAGGTCAATATCAATGCTTTCTAAAGCACCTCTTACAACGGGTTCAAGTTCGAGATTGTATAAATTGTTTTTGAGTGAACGGCCAAGCAAAAATTCCATACACATATAGTATATAATTTTTGAGCCTTTTTTTCTTTTTTGTTGTGAATTGAGAATATCAAAAAAACTGTTGCTCATCATGTCTCTTATAATAAGAGCGACTGCCTTATAATATTGATCATAGGTTGCATCATCGGATGAAAGACCAAAAAGATGCGACAGCTTTGTGGATATTTGTTTTTGAAATTCTTGCTGAGTAATGTTATAATTCATCTTAAAATCACCTTTTTTATTTAATCATCCTTGAAATCATTAAAAATATATTTTTAATGATTAATAAAAGGATGTGATTCCTTTGTATAGTCTGTGTTGTTATTTATAGTGTAAATCATATAAAATCTAATAATTGCATAAGTCGACAAGGGCAATTGACCACACTGCGTTATCGGCACAATATAAAGATTATATGAACTAGGGGCTTGTTAGTATTCTTTTGATTAAAGATGCTGAAAAAATTTTGTAAAAATACTTGTTGCACTTTTTCTGTTTGTATTATTTGAGCAAGATATAAAATGATTTAATCATTTTATGATAAAACTAAAGTTAATTATATTGTTATTTTTAAAACAATTAAAAAGGCATACAAATATACTAATACAGTATAACATCTTTTTGGGTAATAATTCAAGCGGTTTTAGTAATGCTGCATGGTGAATGGCTTTTTGCTACATTATAAAGTGCAAGTTTATACCTCATAAAAATAATGACATTAAGAATACTTGATTTATATTTTAAAAAATATAGTGGATTTTCTTGTGAAAACACTTAAATTGTAAATATCCAAGCTCTAAAACAAAGAGCTTGGATATTATTTATATTCTTTATAAAGTCTTTTAGGTTCATCTTAATTTAGCTTAAGAGAGTATTTGCTTTACTCTTCCAACTATTCCGCCAACAAGTCTAACTTTTATGCCATGTGGATGCGTTGCTGAGTTTGTAAGAATATTCTGAACTATTCCTTCTGTGAGCTTCCCTGTAGGTTGATCTTGTTTTTGCACAACCATAACACGGATACCTTGTTTAATATTGCTGCGGTTATTTCCGTCCATATTTTTCTCCTGTTTTTTGTCTTTGCATTTTTATTAAGTAGAGGTTTGGTTATTATATAAATTAATTATATTATTTATTATGAATGATTTGGTTTTGATTTATATGTGCCGTTACGGGTGCTTTTGTTTCGATTGTTATGATTCTTGCTTGCTTTAAATCCATTAGATTGAGAGGAATTTGTTGTTTTGCCAGCGTATGGCTTTTTGGGTTTTGTTGAGTTTGAACGCTGAACGGGTTTTGTCTTTGGCTCTATAACTGTGTTGACTAATGGATACGGATGTTCCTTGACTTCAGGCAACACTTTACCTATAAGTTTTTGAATGTCATTTAAAAGTGCCTTTTCTTCAAAGTCGCAAAAAGATATTGCTTTGCCACCAAGACCAGCACGGCCTGTGCGTCCAATTCTATGAACATAGGTTTCTGGCACTTCTGGAAGGTTATAATTTATAACATGGGAAAGCTCTTCAATGTCAAGTCCACGTGCTGCAATATCTGTAGCAACAAGGATTCTTTTTTTTCTTTCTTTAAAATCGCTTAAAGCCATCTGCCTGTTGGTTTGAGATTTGTTTCCGTGAATAGCTACTGAATCAAGTCCCTTTTTATCTAACTCTTTTACTATTTTATCTGCACCATGTTTTGTTCTTGAAAATATAATAACAGAATCATATTTTTGTTCTTTTAATAAATAAACCAATAGGTTTGTCTTGTTTACTTTATCAACAAAATATACTTCTTGCTCAATAATATCGATAGGAGAAGATACGGGTGTTATTTCAATTTTTACTGGGGATTTTAATATGGTGCTTGCAAACTTTTCTATTTCAGAAGGCATAGTTGCTGAGAAAAACATTGTTTGCCTTTCTCGTGGAAGATAAGTGATAATTTTTTTAACATCTTGAATCATACCCATATCAAGCATTTGGTCTGCTTCATCAAGCACAAAATGTTTTACATGGCCTAAATCAATAAAACCTTGTTTTATTAAGTCTAGCAGTCTGCCTGGAGTGGCAACAAGAATGTCAATTCCTTTTTCAAGCTCTCTTTTTTGCGGAACTTGACCTACGCCACCAAAAATGACAAGACTCCGTTGCTTTAAGTTAACTCCGTAGGCATCGAAACAAGCGCCTATTTGGGTAGCGAGTTCTCTCGTTGGAACAACAATTAAGGCTTTAATTTGCCTTTTGCCTTTTAACACACCTTGTCCCACGGAAAGATTTTGCAATATTGGAATAGCAAAAGCTGCGGTTTTTCCTGTGCCTGTTTGGGCACATCCTAATAAATCTAGTCCTTCAAGCAGGTTTGGAATAGCTTTAGCTTGTATGGGTGTAGGTTTTGTATATCCTTGAGCTGTAAGGGCTTTTTGAATTGGACTGATTATATTTAATTCGCTGAATAACAATGTTTTTCTCCTTCGGTTTTAGATAAATGGTAGTAGTTGATAAAATAACTTACATTCTCTCAATATTATAAATATCTATATTTAATTATTTTGTTTAAGCAAAATTGTAACACGCTTGTACAGATTGTCCTTTTATATGAAATTATCTTTTACTGCCGTTTAAATAAGTGCTTTAACAATATTATCAAAATATTATATCAAATATTTCGATAATTCTCAATGATTATAAAAATATTAATGTAACTAATTTAAAGTTAATATTTAATTTATTATTGTATATTGGTTGGAATTTCTATTTTATTATGTTAAACTTATATAATTCCGTATAAAAATTTACAGCTTTATTGTAAGAAATTGCATTAATTAGGTAAAATAAGATGATTTATAACGATAAAAGTATATATTGAAAAAATAAGTTTTATAAAGCTTATTTTAAATATAAGTGAAAACAAGTGAGGAGGAAAGAAATATGGATAAATATGTGTGTTCCGTTTGCGGATACATCTATGACGAAGAAAAGGGTATTCCTGAAGCAGGCATTGCACCAGGAACGAAATGGGAAAGTCTTCCAGAAGATTGGACCTGCCCTTTGTGTGGTGCAGAAAAATCAGAGTTTGTAAAAGAGGGTGGAACTACTGAATCTTCTGAAAAAAAACAGGTATCTGTAATTGAAGAATCTACAGATATGAAGGAATTGTCCGCACTTGAAATTAGTGCGCTTTGTTCGAACTTGGCAAATGGTTCTGCAAAACAGTATAAGCCAGAGGAGGCAGCTTTATTTGCCGAGTTGGCAGAGTATTTTAAAAAGGGTTCTGCATCTGCAATAGACCCTAGTTTTGACAAGCTAATTAGCTTGATTGAAAAAGACCTTACAAGTGGACTTTCAAGTGCTAACGCTGCAGCAAATGACGCTAAAGACCGTGGGGCACTTCGTGCACTGGTTTGGAGTGAGAAAGCTACACGAATTTTAAAGTCGCTTTTAACTCGATATAATAAAGAGGGAGACGCCATGCTTGAAAACACTGGCGTTTATGTTTGCACTATTTGTGGTTTTGTATACATAGGGGACAAATTGCCGGAGGTTTGTCCTGTTTGCAAGGTGCCAAACAATAAGTTTGAAAAAATTGAAAGGGGAAATTGAGAATGTCTAAGAAATATGCGGTAAGAAATATACAGTTGTGCACCAAAGATTGCTTGTGCCTCTATGTTTGCCCTACAGGTGCATCGGACACCGAGAATAGTATAATTGATGTTGAAAAGTGCATAGGTTGCGGAGCTTGCTTTGAAGCTTGTCCATCTGGTGCAATATCTATGGTGCCTGTAGAATATCCTCCACAGCAGGAAAAAACTGAATCTGTCATAAGTGCACTTAAAGCACTTATGCGTAGTAAATCCGAGCAGGAGAAAATTGCTGCAAGTTTGCCTGGAAAGCTTGCTGCTGCTATCGAAAAGTCCAACCGCATTATGGCTGAAGATATAATTCGTGAGGCAGGATATATGCTCCCACAAGGTAATAACACTAAGGCTTTTCTGCAATCACTTCTTGATAATGAGCAACCAGATGGTTTTCCTAAAGAAGTTGTGGAAAAATTATTAGAATCTTTTAATAAAAATAAGGAGAACAATAAAATGAATGAAGATAAAACTCTTAATAACTTAATGGAAGCATTTAATGGCGAAGCTCAAGCAAATAGAAAGTATTTGGCTTATTCCAAGAAGGCTGAGAAAGATGGAAATCTTAATGCTGCAAAATTGTTCAGAGCTGCGTCTGACGCTGAAACTCTGCACGCTTTAAAGCATTTTGAGGTAGCGGGTAAAATCAGCACAACATCGGATAATCTTAAAGATGCTGTTGCAGGAGAAACTCATGAGTATAAGGAGATGTATCCTGATTTTGTAAAGGAAGCTGAAGCAGCGGGAAACAAGGCTGCGGTTATGACTTTTTCCTTTGCTATGAAGGCAGAAGAGGTTCATGCAAGGCTTTATCAGGAGGCACTTGAAAACCTTGACGAAACTGAAGAAGTATTTTATTATTTGTGCCCTGTTTGCGGTAATATTGAAAAGTTTCAGCCTGAAAGATGCAGTATTTGTGGTGTTCCAGGGGACAAGTTTATTAAATATTAATAGTCATAAATAAAGACTTTTTATTTAAATTATAATAATAACAAAGAAAAGGGATGATTATTATGGATAGAACAAAAAAGGCATTGATTAATGGAGCTTTTTTTGTAATTACTCTGGCGGTTAATACCCTAGGTGTTTTAGGATTGATTAACGGACTTTCACAAAAAGAAATTTCTGATAAGTATGTTACTTTGATTACACCATCGCCCACCACTTTTAGTATATGGAGTGTTATCTATTCATTACTGATTATTTCTATGGTTGTTATGATAGTAAAAAAAGATGAAACATATTATAAAAATGCTATAGATAAGACTACGGTTCTTTTCATAATTTCTTGTATTCTTAATATAGCGTGGATTGTTACATTTTCGTATGCGTACATTGAATTATCTGTGCTTTTTATTTTAGGTCTTTTAATTACATTGGCACTTATTTGCATGGAGCTTAGAAAAATTCAAGAGGGCAAACGTTTTCTGTTACCTTTGACTTTTGGGCTTTACACAGGTTGGCTGTTTATTGCGACTGTTGTCAATATAGCGGCATCGTTAGTAAAATTAAAATGGAACGGGTTTGGAATTGCAAACGAAACTTGGGCAATAATTATGCTTTTAGTTGCAATTGCACTAACTGCCTTGGTACTTTTTAAAACTCGCAATGCTGCATTTCCGCTTCCTATTGCATGGGCATATTTAGGTATCTATCAATTTTTGAAATCACCAGAAGGATTTAAAGGTGAATTTGGTAATTTGCAGACTACGGCTATTGTAGGAATGGTTGTTTTGATAGGTATGTCAGCATTATTATTTTATCTAAACCGTTTTACATTGATTCAGCAGACAGCTGGCAGTGATAAAGTACATTTAAGTGATGAGTTGTAAAATAGTTCTTGAATTAATAAAAAAATAATGTTAAAATTATAACACAATATATTTGCTTGTGATATTTCACTTGGGAATATAGGGTTAAATCAATTTTCTAACCGCAAAGTAGCTTCTGAGCGGAAAGTAGAGTAATAAGCATGTTTATTTTAATCTGCGCTATTATACTCCTCTTCCGTTTTGGAAGAGGAGTTTTTTATTTTTTAGGGGGGAAATCAAGTATGGAAAAAAGAATAGGTATTGTTGGAATCGTTATTGAAGATTTTTCATCTGTTAGTGAAGTTAATGAGGTTTTGCACGAGTATGCAAATCTTATCGTATGCAGAGTGGGGCTACCGTATAAGGAGAGAGGTATATCTGTTATTTCATTAATAATGGATGGAACAAATGATGAAATAAGTGCACTTACAGGCAAACTTGGCAGAATTAAAGGTGTGTCTGTTAAATCAATGATCACAAAAGGTACAAAAAATATATAGTTGAAAGGTCGCTGCAAAATGAATTTTCTTGAAAAGTATCGTGATGAATTTGAAGAGCTAGATAAAATGGAGCATGATTTTATTGATGATGATAAAATTTGGAGTCAACTGAATAGTCATGAAAACCCATCAAAAGAGGAAGTAAGAAAAGTTTTAAAAAAGGCTGCCGAATGTATAAGGCTTGATCCAGAAGAAACTGCGATTTTAATTCAAAATCAAGATGAAGAAACAATTGGAGAAATGTATGAGCTTGCACATCAATTAAAGCAAGAGGTTTATGGCGATAGAATTGTTTTCTTTGCACCCCTTTATATAAGTGATGAGTGTGCAAACAATTGCAAATATTGCGGTTTTAGATCTAGCAATACTGCCATGCATCGCAAAACTCTTACAATGGATGAAATAGAAGAAGAAGTAAAAATAATGACGCAGGAGGGTCAAAAGCGTACTGTTTTGGTTTATGGTGAATCACCTAAAACTGAAGTGGACTTTATGTGTAAGACTGTTGAAAAAGTTTATAGCGTTAAGACAAAGCACGGGGAAATTAGGCGAGCTAACATTAACTGCGCACCACTTAGAGTTGATGAGCTTAAAAAGCTAAAAAAGGCTGAAATTGGTACTTTTCAGGTGTTCCAAGAAACTTATCATCATGAGACATATAAAGATGTTCATCCCGCAGGAACAATAAAAGGACACTATCGCTGGCGTTTATATGCTATGGATAGGGCACAGCAGGCAAATGTGGATGATTGTGGTTTGGGTGTTCTTTTTGGGCTTTATGACTGGCGATTTGAGGTTATGGGACTTTTGTATCACACAATTCATTTGGAAGAAACTTTTAACGGAGTTGGCCCTCACACAATATCTTTCCCTAGAATTACGCCAGCAACAGGCACACCCTTTTCAGTTAATCCTGAATATGTAGTAAGTGATAGTGACTTTAAAAAGCTTATTGCAATTCTTAGATTGTCTGTTCCGTACACAGGCCTTATTTGTACGGCTCGTGAATCAATGGAAGTACGCAAGGAAGTTATTCCGCTTGGCGTATCTCAAATAGATGCAGGCACAAGGATTGGTGTAGGTGCTTATTCAAAGTCAAAAGAAGCAAATACACTACCAGACAAAGAGCAGTTTTCTATTTGTGATTCCCGCTCTTTAGATGATGTTGTAAAAGAAATTTGCGACATGGGCAACATCCCTTCATTTTGCACATCTTGCTACCGTGCAGGAAGAACTGGCGAGGAGTTTATGAAGGTTGCAAAATCTAAGTTTGTACATAATTTCTGTATACCAAATGCAATTTTCACCTTAAAGGAATATTTGCTTGATTATGCATCTGAAGAAACTAGAAATAAAGGTGAAGCTGTAATCAAAGAGCATCTTGAACTTTTAAAAAGCCATCCAGTTTATGACAAAACTTTGGCAATACTCCAAAGGCTAGAAGAAGGAGAAAGGGATTTGCGTTTGTAAAAATGATTACAAAATTGTTGAACAGAGTTTCTGATGCTGATAAAAAAGAATTATCTGAGATTATAAAGTACTTTAGTGAAAATGCCACTAAAGAAGAATTAAACAGCCTTGCTTTGTATGCTTGCAATTTAAGAGATGAGTATTATGGAGCAAGGGTGTTCTTTAGGGGACTTATCGAATTTAGTAGCTATTGTAAAAATAATTGTTATTATTGCGGTATTCAGCGTGATAATAAAAATGCTGTAAGATACCGAATGACTGAGGATGAAATAATAGATTCGTGCAGACGGGGTTACGAAATGGGATTTCGCACATTCGTTTTGCAAAGTGGTGAGGACTTTTATTTCACATCGGATGAACTATGCTTTATTGTTTGTAAAATCAAATCTTGCTTTCCAGATTGTGCTGTAACTCTTTCTGTTGGTGAACTGGACTATGGCTCATATAAAAAGCTTTTTGATGCAGGAGCAGATCGTTATCTTTTGCGTCACGAAACTGCAAATGAAGATCATTACAAAAAGCTGCACCCTCCAGAATTAAGCCTTGTAAACAGAAAAGAATGTTTATATAATCTTAAAGAAATTGGATATCAAGTTGGTGCTGGATTTATGGTGGATTCCCCGTATCAGACCTATGATACATTGGCGGAGGATTTAATGTTTTTAAGAGAACTTCAGCCACATATGATTGGTATAGGGCCGTTTATTCCACACAAGGACACAATATTTGCAAATTTTGATAAACCGACAACGAACAAAACGATTGTTTTATTGTCACTTGTTAGAATTATGGTGCCAAAGGCAATGATTCCATCTACTACAGCCCTTAGCACAATAGAAGTGTCGGCTCGTGATAAAGGTTTTTTGTCAGGGGCAAATGTGGTTATGCCAAACCTTACGCCAATCAAATATCGTAATAATTATAATTTATATGATAATAAATTGTGCAGTGGTTCGGAAGCAGCTGAAAACTTATCAAGTCTAGTAGAGTCAATAGAAAGAATAAATATGATTGCTGATTTATCTCGAGGGGATCATATAGATATGAAATAAAGGGTGATACATAAATGGAAAACATAAATTCAACTCCTATGGCAAGCAGATTTACAATAGGCATTTTTGGCAGACGAAATGTTGGAAAGTCATCGCTAATAAATGCCATTACAAATCAAAATATAGCTTTAACTTCGGATGTTGCAGGAACAACTACGGACCCCGTTTATAAGGCTATGGAACTTTTGCCTATAGGTCCAGTAGTGTTCATTGACACTGCTGGCTTGGATGATGTTGGGGAGCTTGGCTTGCAGCGTGTAGAAAAATCATATGAGGTTCTTAGAAAATGTAATTTTGTTATCGTTGTAACAGATGAGACTGGGATAACACCGCTTGAAAAAGAATTTATTGAAGAGCTGCAAAGCCGAAAGATTAATTATCTTGTTGTATTAAATAAATGCGATTATAAAACTCCAAAGCTTACAGAAAACATCAGTTTCCCATTTGTATGTGTAAGTACAATTAAGAATCAAGGCATTGAAGAGGTAAAAAAACAAATCATTGCAAATTCAGGCGTTGAGTATGTTCAGCCTTCTCTTGTAAAGGGATTGATTAAACCAGGCGAAACAGCCGTGCTTGTAACTCCGATTGATTCAGCAGCGCCAAAAGGTCGTTTGATACTTCCTCAACAGCAGGTGATAAGAGATATTCTGGATATAGGAGCAATGGCATATGTTACTAAAGAGACGCAGTTAAAACAAACTCTGCAAAGTCTTAAAACACCGCCAGCTATAGTAATCACTGACTCTCAGGCTTTTGAAAGCGTATCAGCAGACACTCCAGCCGAAATTCCTCTCACTTCTTTTTCTATTCTATTTGCAAGGCAAAAAGCAGATATTGCTGAAATGGTAAGAGGTGTGAAGCGAATAGAAACTCTGTCTAAAGGTGATACTGTTTTGATTGTTGAAGGATGTACTCACCATAGGCAGGATGATGATATTGGGACTGTAAAAATCCCACGCTGGATTAATAAGATAGCTGGTGAAGGCATTATTTATGAATGGGCATCAGGAGCTTGTTTCCCTAAAGATATAAAAAAATATAGCCTTATAATTCATTGCGGGGGTTGTATGCTTAATAACAGAGAAATGAGTTATAGAGTTCAAAAGTCAAAAGAGCAGGGCGTTTGTATTACAAACTATGGATTGATGATTGCTTTCGTAACGGGGATTCTTTCTCGTGCGATAGAACCGTTTTCAAATGCATCCTCTATTTTAAATGATAATGATGTAGATTATAATTTATAATCTACGACAAAAATGCAGAACATTTTATTCATGTGTTTTAATAAAAAGACAAGGTAAGGAGATGAGTACTCCAAACCTTGTCTTTTTTATATTTTACATAACTTAATTTAGAATGTTTTTTATATTCTATCATATAAATTAAATATTATTAAAAAATCAAGGAGTGACTTTTTGAAAAGGAAAAATAATATTATAGGTTATATTATAGTTGCATTTTTTACGGTTTGTTTTATTTATATTGGTAGAATTTATGCACTTCAAAATCAGCTTGAACATAATTGTTTGGATAAAGAAGTTGAAATGGATACGGGGATAGTGGCAAGAGTTGAAGAGGTATTAAATGAAGAACAGAGCGGGACTATAAACTTTACAGCAGTGGTTTGTAAGGGAGAACTAAAAGGTACATCGATACAAGCAACCCAAGCTATGGGCAATTCTGGACTATTTACACCGCCAAAAGTAGAAACGGGTGACCGAGTTGTGCTATATCCTATACAGGAAGATAATAAGGTAGAATGGCTTTTTGAAGATTATAGCCGAATAGATACTATTATTTTTATGGCAGGGATTTTTCTTTTAGCAGTTGTTATTATCTGTGGGGTAAAAGGATTTACAACGCTTGTTTCTTTGGGAGTTACCTTTGCATATATAATGGCTGTACTTGTACCAATGTATACAGCAGGGATAAATGGGCATGTAATAACTATGATTGTATCTGCGGGTATTGTGTTTTCCTCTTTGCTTATTATACATGGAATCAATACCAAAAGCATTGCTGCTGTTGTGGGGTGTTGGACGGGATTAGCCATTTCTGCTTTTCTTGCTTATTGGGCATCTGGAAAAATGAAGTTAACTGGTTATACAGGAGATGATAGCTCGCAATTGTTTCAAATGTATAACGGTGAGCTTGATATGAAAGCAATTGTATTTACAATTACGGTTTTAAGTTCTCTTGGTGCGACTATGGATGTAGCTATGTCTATTTCTTCTGCATTGCATGAAGTTAAACGAAATAGCAGGGGACTATTAAGTAGAATAGAGTATTTTAAATCAGGTATGGAAATAGGAAAAGATACGATAGGAACAATGTCTAACACCTTGATTTTAGCTTATATGGGCGGAAATTTGACAAGTATTATGATATATTGCTCCATGAATTATCCTTTGTCGGTTTTGTTAAATAAGCAGGAACTAATTGTTGAGTTTGCACAATCTTTAATAGGTGTATTTTCTATTTTGGTTACTATTCCGATTACAGCAATATGTTGTGCATTTATGTTTTATAGAAGTTATCCAGAACCACGGCGTTTTAAATAAAAGTATAAGTATTAATATAAAAGAGCATATGGATGCGGTTTATTTGTAGATTATAAGTTCTTTGCTGTCTTGCTGATATGAAAGAAAGAGTTTTTATAACTATGTTTATTTTAAAAAGTAGGAGTGAGCATTTTGCCCGCTCCTACTTTTGTTTATTTAATATAGTGTATTTTAGAATTTTGGCATTTTGCACAGTTACCATTACAGGCACCTTTGCCGTTCTTTTTGTCTTTAATCATCTTTTTTACGATTATTGCAACAATAATGATAACTATGCAACTTATGATAATTGTAGAAAGATTACTAAGTAAAAAACTAAACATCTACAAAACTCCCTTTTTTATTTATTTGTGTGTTTTATTCTCATATTTGTTTTTACGAACAATCATATAAACAAGTCCTGCAAGAAGGAGTAGAGCTATAACAGTGAGGAAAGTAAAGCTACCACCTGTTAATAGAAGCCCAATTTGATAAAAGATTAGTGAAATTATGTATGCAAAAATACACATATAACCAATTGCAAACCAAGTCCACTTTGCGTTATTCATTTCTCTTTTAATTGCACCCATTGCTGCAAAACATGGTGCACAAAGCAGGTTAAATATCATAAAAGATAAAGCTGAAAGAGTGGTAAAATCTTTTGCGAACATTGTCCAGTATTCTAAGCCATCTTCAGTCACTTGGGCAAATCCATAAAGAACACCAAAGGTATTTACCACATTTTCTTTTGCTATTAGTCCTGTGATAGTGCCAACAGTTGCTTGCCATGTGCCAAAGCCTAGAGGAGCAAAGATAGGGGCAAAAAATCTGCCGATATAGGCGAGTATACTAGTGTTATTGTCTTCGACCATTTTAAAGGCACCGTTAACTGTTCCGAACGCTTGCAAAAACCACAGAATAATTGAGGAAAGCAAGATTATAGTTCCTGCACGCTTAATGAAGGACCATCCACGCTCCCATGTGCTACGAAGCACATTAACTGTGGTAGGCACATGATAAGATGGTAATTCCATAATAAAAGGAGAGGGATTACCAGCAAATATTTTTGTCTTTTTCAATATGATGCCAGATACAACAACAGAGGCTACGCCAATAAAGTATGCAACAGGAGCAACCCACCAAGCACCGCCAAATAGAGCACCCGCAATAAGTGCTATAATGGGTAATTTTGCACTGCAAGGAATAAAGGAGGTAGTTATAATTGTCATCTTGCGGTCGCGATCTTGCTCTATTGTACGGCTTGCCATAATGCCAGGAACAGAACAACCAGAGCCGATTAACATAGGTATAAAGCTTTTGCCAGAAAGACCAAATTTGCGGAAAATTCTATCCATAATAAAGGCAACACGAGCCATATAACCGCAGTCTTCAAGGCAAGATAGCATGAGGAACAAAAGGAGTATTTGGGGTACAAATCCAAGAACGGCTCCAACACCACCCATGATTCCATCAACTATAAGCCCAATAAGCCATGAAGCAACGCCTATGCTTTCCATTAAACCACGCACTGAAGGTAAAATCCATTCGCCAAAGAGCGTGTCATTTGTCCAGTCTGTCATAATCGCACCAACAGAGGTTACGGATATGTAATAAACTAAGAACATAACTACCGCAAAAATCGGAAGTGCCAGAAATCGGTTTGTGACTACTTTATCTATTTTATCAGAGGTGGTAAGATTATTTTTATTTTTTTTCTTTACGCAATTGTTTACAAGTTTTGTAATATAAACATATCTTTGATTTGTTATAATACTTTCGGAATCATCATCAAGCTCATTTTCACACGAAACAATATGTTCTTCAAGGTGCGTAGTCAAAGCTTTTTCAAGATT
This sequence comes from Clostridia bacterium, assembly GCA_009930155.1. The sequence goes on from RZYX01000004.1 coordinate 18,268, forward strand.
TAGTTCATCACTAATTTTTTTGTCACGCTCAAACAGCTTAATGGCAAACCATCTTAAACTTTGGCTAGTTACTTTATCTTCGATGGATTCTTCAATGTGAGCTATAGCATGCTCCACTGAACCGTGAAACACATGTGGAAGTTCGCTCGGCTTTTTTGTTTTTGCAAGGTCAATTGCTTTTTCTGCAACTTCTTTTGATCCTATACCTTTTAATGCAGAGGTTTCCACAAGCTCACAACCAAGTGCTGTACCAAGCTTTTGTAAGTTGAGTTCATCGCCATTCTTGCGAACTATATCAATCATGTTTACTGCAATAATAACGGGGATTCCAAGCTCAATTAGTTGCGTAGTTAAATATAAGTTTCGTTCAATATTTGTACCATCTATAATGTTGATAATTGCATCAGGTTTTTCATTTACCAAATAACTTCTTGCAACTACTTCCTCCAATGTGTAAGGAGATAGGGAGTAAATGCCAGGCAAATCCTGAATGATAACATTTTTATGACCTTTTAGATTACCTTCTTTTTTTTCTACGGTAACTCCAGGCCAGTTTCCTACATACTGTGAGCTACCAGTTAAATCATTAAACATTGTAGTTTTGCCAGAATTAGGATTGCCAGCAAGTGCAATTTTTATTTCCATAATGTAATATCCTTTCTAGACTTAAGTTAGATAAGACTAACTGAAATCTTTAAAAAAAATCAGCTTTTTATCTGCTGTAATTTGTTTATTTAACTTCAATTGTTTCTGCGTCAGCTTTGCGAAGTGAGAGCTCATAGTTGCGTACATTTATTTCAATAGGGTCGCCTAAAGGTGCAACTTTACGAACAAATATCTCGGCACCTTTGGTAATTCCCATGTCCATAATCCTGTGCTTTATTGCTCCATCTCCATGTATTCTTACTACCACTACATTTTCGCCAACTTTAATATCTTTTAATGTTTTCAAAGTAAATCCTCCTTAAATCAAAATTCTATCTGCCATGGCTTTATTCAGGGCTACACGAGTATCTTTTATAGATAAAATCATATTGCCTGAAATTTCTGAAACGACAGTAACATCCACACCAACCACAAAGCCTAATTCTGCCAAATGCTGACGCACTCCATCATTGCCTACAATTTTTCTAATGCAATTTTTTTTACCTACAGGTGACATTGTTAATGGCATGAGTAATCCTCCTTTAGTGTAGTTATTGATAAATAACTACATGAATTTTTAAAGGTTAGTTAACACTAACTCTTTTCTTTTATAGCTTATCATGGTTAAATATAATTTGTCAATATGTTTTTTTATTTATTTGTAAAACTAATTAATTTATGTTAACATATAAATTGTATGGAGGTGCTTCGATTGAAAAGACAAGAATCTAAAGAGGATTATTTGGAAACAATTTTAGTGTTGAAAAACAGGCTGGGTCTTGTTCGGTCTATTGATATTGTAAACGAAATGGGGTTCACAAAACCCAGTGTTAGCGTTGCAATGAAGAACTTGCGGGAAAAAGAACTGATTACTATGGACGATGATGGATATATAAAGCTTACAGAAAAAGGTCAAAAAATTGCTTCGTGTGTATATGATCGTCATTTAATATTAACTAAAGCATTTATTGCACTTGGAATTTCGGAAGAAACAGCAAAAGAGGATGCTTGTCGTGTTGAACATGACCTTAGCGATGAAACATTTGGAAAAATCAAAGAGTATGTTTTAAAAGAGAATTAAAATTCAGCTTGTTTTTATCAAGTTCTTTACTTGAATTACTTTAAAAAATATGTTCGAGAAGATAAATAGTCAGGGGAACCAAGGTTCCCCTGACTATTATTATTTAATGAGTTTATATTTTGATATAATGCAGAAAAATCTAAACGATATTATCTGCAATTATAAAATTAACTTTTCCAAATACAAAATCAACAGGAATTATAATTGCGTTTTTAAGATTTGCTTCTTTATTTGCAAATACATCTTGGGGATTGAGTTCGAGTTCAATTTCTCTTTCATTGGACATATTTACTGTGAAAAGTCCATTATGAAGATTTAAAAACTCACTAACGGATGCATTGGTATAATCATCAATTATACTAAGATTTTCTTTTGCAAAGCGAGATGCAAATTCTATATATGTAGCATCATCTGCTTCTATAGCAGTTAAAACTGAAAAGTCACCACATACTTTTTGTATTGCAACATTCTTTAGCGTTGAAACACTAGTAGTGTTATTAGAGTTTAAAGGAGTAAAATCATCTCCTATAAAGCGTATAAGATTTTTGAAAAGTAATGTAATATAATATGTATAATTTTCTGGGTTTGAAAAAGAATTTAAATCATAAAGCTTTGAAATAACATCATTGTTGTTATCTTCATATATAAAATCATCATTTGTAATTTTATATTCTTTTTTATAATTATTTATTGATTGCTCAAAAACTGAATTTGTTATATAACCTTTGTCTACAAGGGCTTGTCCGATTAAAAGATAACCCTTCTTTTGTGATGATAAAAGTTCATCAACTTGAGTTTCTACTAAATATCCTTTTTCAACCGCAATGTCACCAAATCTTTTATCAACTCTCGTTTGAGTTTCAGAAACTTCCTCAACTTGAACAGAGTTCATATACCCTGCATTTATTGCTAAAACACCCAGCTTTAATCTTGTGGTGCTTTTAGTTTCGATTGCCTCTGCCAACTGTGGAGGAGTTACTATTCTATTATTTAAAAGATAATTTCCAAAAAGTTGTGTAAACATGATTATCCCTCCTTAACTAAGTTTTTTAATAATTGAAATAAATGTTCATTTTGAATTGGCTTTTGAATAAAATCATATGCTCCAGCATTGATTGCATCTTTTAGATAGTTTTGAGAACCAACTGAAGATGCCATTACAACTTTTGCGTTTTTATCAAATTTTAAAATTTCAGTAACTGCTTCTATACCTGTTTTTTTAGGCATAATAATGTCCATTAAAACTACTTTAGGCTTATTAGCTTTGTACATTTCTATTGCTTGCTCACCATCACAAGCTTCAAATACATCATTAACACCTATTGTGTTTAAATAGTCTTTAATTTTTTTTCTTACGAGCATGGAATCGTCACAAATTAATACGGAAAATTCACTTAATAACATATAAAGCACCTCTTATTCGACAAACTTTTTACGATTCAATTATATCACATTTTATAAAAAAATCAAATAAAAATTGAAATATTTAGATGAATTTCCTTGATATTATAAAAATTAACCAATATTATTATAAAAATAACTGTCATTATTCACAAATATAGTTGAAAAATGACAGTTATAGAAAGATTTTAGTAGTATATTTAATAGATGTGTTATTTTAATATTTTAAAATAATTAAAGTAATTATGATGTATTTAAACTGATTTACAGTAGAAAAACTAATATATGATGATATAACATAAATTTATATCTATTTAAAAATTTATATAACAATTATTTATTAGCTTTTGTGGATTCTGCCCGTAGAATTTATTTTAACCTTTACATCTACATTAATTTTGGCATTACAAAAACATTCATCACTATCAGAATTACTATCTTTTCCATATTTTGCAATTGCGTATTTGCTAAGGTCTAGGCAGTCAAAACCATATACATCTTGAATTTTTTTAACTTCATTATTTAAATCTTTTTCTAATTTGTCTTCAAGGATTTTTTCTAGTTTTAAAATTTCTTTTTTTGTAAACTCATTGCCTTTGAGCGTGTCAATTCTTAAATTCCCTAAAACACTAACAATGATATCGTATTTTAAATTACCTCTCGTTTTTGAAACATTAATATCAAGTTTGCTATCACCCTCAAATTCTAAATATTTTAAAAAATCATCGGAGGTAACTGTAATAATACCTTTGCCACCATGGTTTCGTAAAATGTTCATTAGTTTAGCTTCTGTTAGGGGTATTTTTTTAAAAAATTTATTATCTTTAAATATTACAACACCTGTTAATTGAGGTGCTTTATCTATTATTTCAACATATGGTAAATATAATGAACGCCCTTGTTGATGATACATACATAAAAAATCTTTTACTGTATAATTTTTTGAAAAAAAGTATTCTTCATTTGCAAATTCAATTAATTTTGATAGATTTTCGGAAACACTACCTGAACTAAGCTCTAAATCAAAATAATCTTTGCATTCACCTTTGCAAATAAGAGTTCTGGCCGTGATATTTACATTTGGATAACTTAATAAATCATAAGCAATATCTTCAAGACCTGATTTAGCTCTTTCTTCACTTATGAGATATACAAGTTCTGAACCATAGGTGAAAGGTTTATCTTGTTTTGCTTTATAATTTTCGAGTGCGCTGTATATAGAGTTGCCTTTTCCAACAAAGTAATCAGTATCCGCTTCATCTTTTTTTTCTGTTGATATAAATTCAATAGTAACGACAGATTTGGTTTTGTCTTTTTTTTCTATATCATATCCAAAACCAGAAACTATAGCTAAATCTTCTATGGATTGCATGTTTTGACATCCGCATAATAATAGTAAAGATAATGTGATAATAATTATAATGCTCTTTTTTATATAATTCATTTTTTGATACCCCTATATTTTATTGAAACTAAAATAGTTGTTGTTAGTGCCCATATAAAAGTAAAACCTATAAAATAAGGCATAGTAGTGTTTATTAAAAATTTTCTATTATATTGTGGTATCATAAATAATGTATAAATATATACCAAAGCTAAGACTATAAAATTAACTTTTTTATAGTCTATATTTATGAGTTTAGATAATATTTTACTGGCAGCATAACTATATGTTAACAAACTTTTTAAGATTATTGCACCCCAAAGAAAAATAAATATAGACAGGAAGTTTGATATTATAGGTATTTCTATCGTCTGAATTACATACAACAACGGAAATTCCAGCTTAGATGTTAGTTCCCAGCCTAAAGTGTATATGACCATAAAAATATTAAAAACATATATGAATAATATAATTAAACAAGTTATAATTCCTGTCTTTTTAGTGTTTTTATTGTTAGAAATATTGCTTATAATAAAATAGCTTATTTCACAACCTGAAAAAGCATAAAATGTAGATTTAATTGACTTTGACATTTCACTTAAAGAAAAATAAATCGGCTCAACATTAGTAAGTGAACCTGTGTGTATAAGGAATATGGTTAATATTAGAAGTGGAAGAGTTATATAAAAATAAAATTCACACATTCTGCCAACCATCTTTATTCCAGCTAGAGATATAAAAGCAACAAAGATTAAACACGGTAAAATTATATAAGAAGGTTCAAAAAAAGGTGTTATAGTTAATATTAAAACATGAGCGAATCCTGATATAATACTAGAAAATAATGTTAGAAAATAAAGTAAAAATATAATTGAAAATATACAAGTCAACTTTTTGCCATAGATTTTATTGCAAAATTCCCAAAAGTTTTCATGGTTTGTTTTGTCATCAATTATAGAGGCTGTTATCAATACAAATAACGGATATATTACACCAAATAATATTGGAATCCAACCATTTTGTTTAGCTGTGTTACAAAGGTCAGATGCCATAGACAGGATGCCCATAGCTAACATAGAGCTAAGGACTATAAACATATATTGATTTTGAGTTATTTTACTTTTAACCATCTTTTTTATTGTTAACCTTTCTTTTCTTAAAGCTTACAGGAACTCTGTTTATACTCTTTAGTGGAAATCTTAGTATACTGTCTTTTAAGTCTTTATGTCTTAATGGGGCAAAAGGTGAAAAATAAGGTATTCCAAAACTTTCTAATTTCATCAGGTAGGCAACTATAGAGAATAGGGCTAAGATTATTCCCAAAAATCCAAGCATTTGAGCCATTATTAGCACATAAAATCTTAATAATCTTATGCAAAGAGACATTTCATAATTAGGAATAACAAAGGTAGCTATAACCGATACAGTAACTACGATTAAAGTTGTTGGGCTTACCATGCCTGCCTCTACGGATGCTTGCCCAAGTGTAATACCGCCAACAATACTTAGCGTTTGACCTATGATGGTGGGAAGACGTAGACCGCCTTCTCTTAATAATTCTATAATTATTTCCATTAAAAATATTTCAAAAAATGGCGGCAGAGGAATATCTTTTCTTGAAACAACAATAGTTTTGATTAAATCCAAAGGGATAAGCTCAGAATTGTATTTTAATAGTACTAAATATATAGGTGCTACTAGCAATACTATTATTATTGATGAAAACCTTAATATTCTATCAAAGTTTGCTAGAATAAGTCTGTTGGAATAATCTTCGAATCCTTGAAAAAATTCTGTAAAGACTACTGGAAGTATAATAGAATAAGAACATCCATTTATTAATATAACAGCTTTTCCCTGAAGAAGGTCGGACACGACTTTTTCGGGCTTTTCTGTTGTTTTTGTTTGTGGAAAAATACCCAAAGGACTTTTTTCTATAAACTGGGAGATGTAGCCTGTGTCAGGGACATATGAAGACTCTAAAGATTGTAATTTGTCTTTTATCTTATTTAAGACTTCTGTTTCAATTGTGTTTTCTATATAAATTAAAGCGGCTTCTGAGTTGTTTTCTTTGCCAAGCACATATTTTTCTATTTTAACATTATTATTCTTAATCTTTTCTTGTATTAAAGCAATGTTAATGTCAAGTATTTCAACAAAAGAGCTTTTTGAACCTCTTATTGATCCTTCATTTTGAGTTTGGGCATTAGGTTTAAAATTGCTTGTAGAGGTGTTGCAAATAATACAATTGATTTGGTTTTCTATTAATATAATTGTTTTACCGCATTTTAAACCTGCGGATATTTTGTCTATGTCAGAGCATAGCTGCGTGTCGCTTATGGTTATATATCTTTTAGATATATATGAAATAGGCGATGGGAGCTTATTAACATCACAGTCGATGTGAAATAAAAGGGGATAAATTATACGCTCCTCAATATCTTCTTTTTTTGAAAGTCCGCTTATATATAATATATTGCATTTTATATCGCCTTTAAGTATTAGCTGTCTAACTTTAAAATTATAATTGGCAGGAGTGTTTGCAGAAATTAAATCTATATTTTTTTCTAAATCATTAGTTAAAACTAAGCTATCCATGTTATATCCTCTCGTGTCTTTGATACTGTAAATTACTTTAGACTTTAAGATAAAATAGCACTATTTGGTATTAGCTTTACCTTAAGTTTAGGATTTATGCAGTTAGATATGGCAAATTAATACAGGTGTTTTTTATTATTGTTAAAGCTTAAAATTTTATAAGCTAGTTTTTAATTAATTTGTAAAACATCTCTGCTTGTAAATACAAAACTTAATGGGTGCTTTGGCAGACTTATACTATGCTATAAACAGCAATTGCCATAAATAATCCAATGGTGCACAGAGTTGACATTGACAAGCAAGTGGATATATATTCATCATCATTTTTGACATCTGCAAACAGCGGTATAACAAAAGGAGCGGGTAAGGAGAACATAACCATTAAACCAATCATAAAATTTTTATCGAAAGGAATTATGGCGAAAAGCAAGAGCGATACAAGAGTTAGCAATACAGCACATAGCAAAAAGCGTAAAGCTACTGTGATAAACACTGGTCGTAGCAATTCCTTTTTAAGCGACAATTCATAGCCTACAATGATTAATATAATGCAAGCTGTGGGAGCTGTTATAAAGCTTATTGTTTGTGTATAAATGCTATGAATGGGTGATGCCATAAACCAGTTTCCAAGCCCAAGAACGCCAAGCAAAACACCCAAAAGCATACCGTCGGCGGCGGGCTTTTTAATCATGTTTGTGACGATTGATTTAGCAGTGCTTTTCTTTCCGTCGGTAGATTGTAACATGGCAAGATACACTGTATAGGCAAATATGGTTTGTCCTACATCTATAGTCGCAAAAGTAGAAATATTTTCAGCGCCAACCAGAACGCTATAAAGTGCATATCCTAGCATGCCAGCTTCAAAGCAGGTAAGTAAAAACGGCGTAAATGTATGATATGGTTTCACAAGTGGTCGGACAAGATAACCCGCTCTAAGAGCAACGCTACACGCACAGAAGATGACAACAAATATTAGCAAAACACGCAGGTTGTATTTTGCCGTGAAGAAGGCGTTAAATAGAACTAAAGGCAGAGTGATATTGCCAATAATGGACTTTAATGCACCAAGCCCTTCTTCGCTAAAAAGTTGTTTCTTTTTGCAAAACAAACCAATGCCAATAGCAATGAGCACCGGTAGTATCATTTTTATGATTTCTGTTACGAACATACCATTAACCACCTTACTAACAAAAAAGGCAGACGGATTGCCTGCCTTTTTATAATTGTTTTAATTTCATTTGTTGATAGCATCTTGAAAAAATTCCCATGCCTTTTTGTCTGTGAATCCTTCATGTACAATTTTAGCAATGGCAGCACACATTTCTACAGGGTTTTCACTTTGGAATATATTGCGTCCCATGTCAAGCCCACGAGCACCACCAGAAATAGATTTATATGCAAGTTCAAGAGCTTCATTTTCGGGCAACTTTTTACCTCCTGCAACAACAATAGGCACAGGGCAAGCTGCGACTACTTCTTCAAAATTATCACAGTAATAGGTTTTTATAATATTAGCACCCATTTCAGCAACAATTCTAGTAGCGAGTTTAAAGAAACGGTCTGTACGGTCCATGTCTTTGCCAACTGCAATAACACCCATTGTTGGAATACTGTAACGAAGACCTGCATTAATAGTTTTTGACAAATTATCAATACTTGATAATTGACCATCGGCACCAATAAAGGTTTGTATAGCCATACAATCTGCGTTCATACGAATAGCATCTTCTATGTCTACAGCTATAATCTCATGAGAGAGGTCATCGTCAATCATTGACGAGCCAGAAGTTGTACGAAGAGCAATAGCTTTTTTGCAATCTGGTGAAATACAAGTGCGTAATGCACCACGGGTGCTCATTAATACATCTACATTATCAAATAGTTTTGGAACTATAAGGTCAAGACGCTCAAGCCCAGCAGTTGAACCCATAAAATATCCATGGTCAAATGCAAACATAACGGTGTTGCCACTTTTAGGGTCAAAAATATTAGAAAGGTGTTTTTTCATGCCCCAATCTAAGTTGTTAGAACCTTTTATATGAAAGCTTCCTTGGTTTGCAAATGGGATTTCTGTGTGATAATTTTTTGCGACTCTTAGTCCTTCTTTATCCGCCATGAAAATCCTCCATCTTATATAAGTTTTTGAGTATGGCTGAGGGGTTAACCTTCAGCCATACTGCTTATAATTATTGATTTAAACTAAACTATAAATTAGAAGTTGTAGTTGTTCATATTATCTTTTGTAAATACTACACGCTCAGGCAACAAAACAACACCGTTGTTCTTTGCTGCTGTTATAGCACCACTTGCAAGAACATCATTTGGCATGATTTCAACTTCGCCAATATCAGGAATATCGATTTTGTCACCAACTTCTACGGAGTTTCCAGCGGCAATATAGGCAGCTAAATAGCAACCGATTGCGCCCTGAATACCACAATCCCAAAGTCCCCATCTTTCAATTACTCCTGCTGTGCAATAATCTTTGATTGACATTGGAGAAGCAAAGCCAGTAATTGTAATATCTTCTTTTGTTAAGCCTTTGTTTTGTGCGGCTTTGCACTGGCCAGGAAGGGCAGTAGAGTCGTTGCATATTATAAGGTCAATGTCTTTGTTAGCTTCAAGAATAGAAGAACCAATAGAAACGGCTTTTTCTGCATCTTGCTCAGAGTAGTAGTTAGAAGGAGCAACATTTACCCATTTTGGATAAGTTTCTTTAATATAATTTTCGCCTGCAACTTGCCATGAGTTTTGGTCTGCAACAGTTGCCTGTGAGTAGTGCCATGCGTATTTAACTGCTTCTGTTTTTACATCAATGCCACGATTCTTAAGTCCGTCAGCACCCATGTCTACAAGCATTTTACCGAGTATTTCAGGCGTACCCTGAGAAACCATTAATGAACGAGCATCGGTTGAAACATCAGAGTCCCAAGTTACAACAGCTATTCCCTTTGTAATTGCTTGCTTTAAAGCAGAGTCAAGTCCTGTTGCATCTACTGAAGAAATACAAATGGCGTCAGCACCACTTGCAACAGCATTGTTTATAACTTGAACCTGATCTGTAACAGCCGCATTTGGGCTGCCTTGATAATCAACTGTGAATCCCCATTTTTCAGCGTATTCTTGTGTACCATCATTAGCAGATTCAAAGAATGCGTTACCAGTAAGCTTTGGAACAAATACAACGGTTTTATCTTTTATACTTGTTGTTTCGCTTTTGTCTTTGTCTGTGTCTGAACTTTCTGTAGTCTTTTTACAGGATGCAAATGATAATATCATAGCAACCGATAGTAGAAAAGGAATTATTTTTTTCATGTTTATTACTCAACCTCCTGATTTTTATTATTTGTAAAGCTCAAGTTGAACTACAAATACAGTATTAGTTTGCCTCTTTTTGCTTAGAAAAAAACTTGTTTAATAATATTGGTGCTCTGGAATTTCCTGCCAATGAGCGACCGATGATAACAGTTAGCAATAAAATGCCGACAGGAATATCAAGATATTGGGTGCTAACGCCAAAACTGAGAGGTAATCCAAAACGCAATGTTCCTATTACCACGGCGGCAAGAGCAGTGCCGATTATGCTTCCTTTACCGCCTGTGCTTAAAGTACCACCAAGTACAACTGCGGTAATAATTGGCAAGGTGAATGTTAGCCCAATGTCACTTTTGGCTGTGCCAAGATATGCTGTGAGCACAACTCCAGCGATAGATGAACCTATACCGCTTAGAACATAAGTGCTAAGGGTTATTAGACGACTGTTGATGCCAGAAAATTCGGCGGCTTTTTGATTAACACCAACGAGAAAGACACGCCTGCCATATTTAGTTTTATGGAGCAAGAAATAACAAAAAACAATAAGAATAATGAAAATAATCAATTGATTTGGAATTACATCAAACAGTTTGAAACTTGAAATTTTAGTAAAGCTTTCTGGAAAGCCACTTATACCTTTATAACTTTCTGTGGCGGATGCTCTAGAAATTAGCAGTGCGATTCCAGCATAAAGAAAGCTGCCGCCAAGAGTCACGACCATAGGCTGAACACCGCAATAGGCAACAAGAAAGCCAGAAAATGCACCGCATAATGCGGCAACAACAACAGCAACAATAACAGCCATCCAAATATTAAGCCCTGCATCTTGCCACGTCACTCCAATTACAATTGATGTTAGACCAACAATGGCTCCTGCTTGAATGTCAATGCCACCAGTAACCATAACAAAAGTAACAAACAGTGAAATAATGCAGATGGAAATAATATCATTTATAGAAAATAGCATACGAGAGAATGTGAACTTATCACTAGCAATTGAAAATATAGCAAATTCAAGTAGAAGAATAAAAGCTAAAACTGTTTCCCAACTTCTAAAATTTTTAAATCCGCTTTTAAAATGTACCAACCCAGAATTAGTGTTTTGCATTACTGCTCATCTCCTTTCGCTGGGGTAGCTATAGTCGTTCTTGCAATAAGGCGTTGTTGATGATTTTTTGTGGCTGTTCGGTTTTGGGATAAAGCATCTATAACAACAATAGTGATGAGTAGAATTCCTGTTATAGTATTGTCGTAGTCAGATGAAAAACCTAGGAACACTAAAATTCTGCCAACGGAGGACATTATAATTGCACCAATAGTTGCACCAGCAAGACTTCCAAGCCCGCCCGAAAGACTAATTCCTCCTAAAACGCAAGCGGCAATAGCTCGTAGTTCATAACCATTACCTGCTGTAGAGGTTATAAATCCAATACGAGATGAATAAACAATTCCTGCAATCGAGGCAAGAACACTACAAATTATATAGGCTAGAATTTTTGTCTTTATTGTAGGAATACCAACAAGTGTTGCGCCAGAAGCATTGTCGCCTACAGCAATAAAATATTTGCCTTTGCGAGTGCGAGTAAGAATTAGATTGCCTATAATTACAAAAACTAAAACTACCGCAAAGTAGATTGTAAGATTGCCAATTAGCTTTGCGTGAGAAAGGCTAGTAAACCATGCGGGTAAATTTTCTACCCACGCACCATTTGTATATACATAAATTAAACCACGCACAATTCCGTTAGTGCCAAGGGTGAAAATCAAAGATGGGATTCCTAAAGAAGCTATGCCCCAACCGTTAAATAAACCAATGATTGCACCGATTAATATCGAGGCGATTAATGCAAGACCCCATGAACCTCCATCCCGAAGTAAGGTTGATGCTACTGCTGCGGATAAACCCAGCGTAGCGCCAATTGAAACATCAATCTCACCAGTAAAAATTGTGAAAGCAATACCGCAGGCAAGCAAGGTAAATACTACGCTATCGTTTAGGCAGTTTAGTAAACTGGTGGCGGATAGAAAGCTTGGGTTAACTAAACCAACTCCACCAAATAAAATGATAAGAAATAGTAAACTGCTTATTTCACGCATTTTGAATATCTTTTTAATAGTACTCATAGTTTCACCTTCTTTTAATTAGGCAACACCAAAGGCTGCCGCCATCAATTTGTCTTGATTAATATCATCTTTAATAAATTCACCATTGATATGTCCTTGATAAACAGTTACAGCACGGTCAGAAAGCCCTACAATCTCTTCCATGTCAGATGAAATTAGCATTACAGCTACGCCCTTATCACGGAGCTTTTCAATTATTTTATACATATCTTCTCTTGCTGCCGCATCAATTCCGCGTGTGGGCTCATCCAATATAACAAGTTTTGGAAGAGTGGTGAGGGAGCGGGCAAAAACAACTTTTTGTTGATTGCCACCTGAAAGACTACCTATAGGTTGTTCTTGTCCTGTTGCTTTAATACGAAAGTCGTCAATATATTTTTTTGTTTCACTTTTTTCATACTTTCTATTTACAAATAATTTTCCCATAAGGTTTCTTGAAAGTAATGCGGTAGTAGTATTTTCTGCAATATCTCTGATTTTAAACAAACCATGCAAATGTCTGTCCTCAGGCACAAAATTAATACCAGCATCCAAAATTTTTGAGGTAGGCAAACCCGTAATATCTTTGCCTTGCAAATAAACCTTTCCACCAAGAACTTTATCTCGTCCAAAAATCGTGCCAGCAATTTCTGTGCGGCTTGCACCAACAACTCCAGCAACACCCAATATTTCTCCTGGATACACTTTAAGGTTGATATTACTAAAGCCATAACCAGAAAAATCATCAAGCACAAGAACAGGCTCCAACCCCTTATAGTCAATGGCTTTTCTTAGGGCACATTCCTTTTCATCAGTGCATTCCATGTTGGGTGGCAACAATCCTTTAACGAGCATATCACGGTTGAACTCGCTCACAGGTCCGCCTAGAGTTACAACACCATCTCGTAATATTGAAACATGAGTTGCAATTTCAAAGACCTCGCTAAGACGATGAGTAATATAGATTATTCCAATACCTTTTTGCTTTAAGTCGTTTATGCTTTTAAACAAACTTTTAACTTCATCAAAGGTAAGGGCACTTGTAGGCTCGTCTAAAATTAACAAACGAGAGTTACGAAGCAAACCACGCAAAATTTCTACTAACTGTTGTTCTGCAATGGAAAGACTGCTTGCCTTACGGTTTAAATCCAGAGTCCAACCAATTTCATCCATAGTTGATAAAAGTCGTTTGTGCAAATCTCCTCTTTTTTCGCTGAAACCGATTATTACATTTTCTTCAACTGTCATGTTTGGAAAAAGCATAGGTTCTTGTGGCACCATATATATACCATGTGCCAGTGCTACGGCAGGCTTTGAAAGTTTTACCGTTTTGCCAGAAATTTCAATATCACCTTTGTCTGGTTGATAAATTCCCATGATTATTTTCATCAATGTACTTTTTCCTGCACCATTACCGCCAATCAGAGCAAGAACATCTCCTGGGTGCACTGTAAGGCTAATGCCTTTTAATACAGAGTTTTGCCCAAAAGATTTGTAGATTCCTTTAACACAAAGCAAGGTGTCGTTGTTTTGGTTTTTATTTTTTTGTTCCATTCTTTTACCTCCGCATTACTTAGATTGCTTAATAAAATTTGCTAGAGTCTTTTGTGCTTTTTAACAGTGGAATATTGTGAACTTTACAGTATCTTTGTGAAACACCCGTATCTAAATAAGTTTTATAAAATATAGATAACTACTTACTGTTTTTGAATAAGGAATGGTTTGTTGCATAAACTCTAATTGTGTAATTTCATAACATATTATTAATTAATATCTGCTGTATAAACAAAAAAATTCAGATTATTTTAATAATCTTAGGGGGAGCAAAATATTGCAGAAGTATTTATTGGCACTGGATGCTGGAACGGGTAGTGTACGGGCGGTTTTGTTTGATACAAATGGAAATCAAATTTGCTGTGTACAAAAAGAATGGGAACACAAGGAAGACCCTAGGTGGCAAGGCAGCATGGATTTTGATTGGGATTACAATTGGAAACTAGCATCTAGTTGCATTAAAGGTGTGCTAGAGCAAACAAAAATTAACGCATCTGACATATTGGCAATCTCGACTACTTGTATGCGTGAGGGGGTTGTGCTTTATGATTCTGAAGGTAACGAGATTTGGGCATGTGCCAATGTTGATTCAAGAAGTGTTGACGAAGTTAGTGAACTAATTGAAATGAACCCAGAGCTTGAAAAAGAGATTTATTTAGAATCTGGACAAACCTTTGCTCTAGGAGCTTTGCCACGAATACTTTGGGTTAAAAATAAGATGCCCGAATTGTATGAAAAAGTTGCTAGCTTGGGAATGTTTAATGATTGGCTGATTTATAAAATGACTGGCGTTCTTAAAGTAGAGCCAAGCAATGGTTCTACTACGGGAATTTTTGATTTGAAAAAGCGGACATGGGATTCAACAATTGCGGAAAAATGTGGACTGCGTTCGGATATTTTTCCGCCTGTTTGTGAGTGCGGAACTGTTGTCGCAAGCGTGAACGCAAAGGGGGCAAAAGAAACAGGTCTTGCCGAAGGGACATTTGTAGTTTCAGGCGGTGGAGATGCACAGCTGGGATGTATTGGAGTGGGGATTGTAGATCCGAGTCAAGCGGCAGTTTTTGGAGGGAGCTTTTGGCAGTATGAATTTAATACAAATTCTGGCAAGACGGACTCGGACCTTCGTGTGCGTGTTAATTGCCATGCAGTGCCTGAAGTGTGGCAATATGAGGCGTTGTCATTTAAACCTGGGCTTGTTATGAGGTGGTTTAGAGATGGCTTTTGTCAACTTGAAAAACAAGAATCAATGTCTTTGAAAAAAGATGTTTATTATATTATGGATGAAAAAGCAAAAAAAATTCCTGTTGGATGTTATGGAATGATGTGTGCTTTTTCAGATGTTATGAATTTTATAAAGTGGAAACACGCAGCACCTACTTTTACTAATTTTGAGCTGGATTCCGAAAAGTTTAATCGATATACTTTTTATCGTGCTATTTTAGAAAACACAGCAATGATAACTAAAGGCAATTTGGAGTTAGTGCAAAAAGCTACAGGAAATATGCCAAATGAAATTGTGTTTGCAGGAGGCGCATCAAAAAGCCCTCTGTGGTGTCAGATTTTGTCTGATGTGCTTGGGCTACCTGTAAAAGTGCCTGTTGTAAAAGAAGCTACAGCTCTTGGTGCGGCTATTTTGGCTGGCTATGGAATTGGGATATATGACAGCATTTCTGATACAGCACGCAGTTTAGTTCGTTGGGATAAAACTTATGAGCCAAACATGCAAAACCATAAAATTTATAATGAATTATATAAAACTTGGAGAGAGGTTTATGCAGCACAGTTAGAACTTGCGGATAAAAAAATTACAAAAAATATGTGGATTGCTCCAGGAGTATAAAGCAAATTTTTAATAGGAGGAATGTTAAAATGTTTATAGTTAACGAGAATGAAAAAGAGTATAGATTTGGTGATAATGGGCCCAAGTATTTGATGCAAGGACCACGCATGAACTATGCTTTGGTTCAGTTTCAAGCAGGGCATGATTTTCCTGCACATTACCACAACATTATGGAAGAAAATTTTTATATATTAGAGGGTGAAATTGATGTTGTAGTAGATGATATAGTGCACCATCTTGAAAAAGGCGATTTTATCCACATAGAACCTGGCGAAGTTCACTATTGCATCAATAACTCAGATGCTACTATGAAAATGGTTTCTACGCTTGCACCTTATCAAGAGTCAGACAAAATAGAAGTTGAAAATTATAACTTTAATGTTAAAAGCAAAAATTAATTGCTTGATTTTCAATAATTATTTAAAGCCTTCACTGAATAGTATCAGTGGAGGCTTGTCCTTGTATAAATCTAATTGTTTATATAGATTTAAAAGTGATTTATATATAGCAAAGGTGAAAATATCAAATGAATACATCTGAATATTGTTAAAAAGATAACAATCTTTCACACTTATCTTAAGAAAAAAAGAATGATTTTTGTGCAAAACCATATTTTTAAAACAACTTTGTTAAAACTATTGACAAATAATGTGCATACTGATATATTTATAGCAAGAAGATTGTTAAAAATATATCAAACGATTTACGATTAAAGAACATTAAATTAAAAGAGTTTTAAAATGCTAATTTATACTATAAATATGATTGGAGTTTTTGCAAAAACTAATTTTTATATCAGTTTGTTTAAGTTTATTTAATTTAAAACATACAAACCAATTGTTAGAAAATAATACTAAACAGGGAGGAATTACAATGGCAGACCAAATTTTAAAAACACAAAACACAGTAGAGAATGTGGAACAACTTATTTCTAAAATGGACGAAATAAGAAAGGCACAAGAAATTTATTCAACTTTTACTCAAGAACAAGTGGATGTGATTTTTAAAGCGGCAGCAACAGCAGCTAATAAGCAACGAATCCCTCTTGCAAAAATTGCTAAAGAAGAAACGGGCATGGGCATTGTTGAAGATAAAGTTATAAAAAATCATTACGCATCAGAGAATATATACAACGCATATAAAGATACAAAAACTTGTGGAGTAATTGAAGAAGACAAAATAAATGGTATAAGAAAGATAGCTGAACCCATTGGCTTGATTGCGGCAATAATTCCAACAACAAATCCAACTTCAACCGCTATTTTCAAGGCTTTACTTGCTCTTAAAACAAGAAATGGAATTATCTTTTCTCCACATCCAAGAGCAAAAAAATGCACAATTGAGTCCGCAAAAGTAATTTTGGAAGCTGCGGTTAAGGCAGGAGCTCCAGAGGGAATTATTGGATGGATTGACACTCCTTCTGTTGAACTTTCAAATGAAGTTATGAAAAATGCTGACTTTATTCTTGCAACAGGTGGACCAGGAATGGTAAAGGCTGCGTATTCATCGGGCAAACCCGCACTAGGTGTTGGTGCTGGTAACACACCAGCAGTTATACACAAATCGGCAGATATAAAGATGGCAGTTAGCTCTATTATTGTTTCAAAGACTTTTGATAATGGCATGATTTGTGCATCGGAACAATCTGTTGTTGTTGATGAGAAAATCTATAATGAAGTTAAAAAAGAGTTTATTTATCGTGGTTGCTATTTCCTTAATAAAGATGAAATAGAAAAGGTAAGAAAAACAATAATAATCGGTGGAGCATTGAATGCGAAGATAGTTGGGCAATCAGCTTATACAATTGCGGCTCTTGCAGGAGTTAAAGTTCCAGAGGATACAAAAATTATAATTGGTGAAGTTGAGAGTATAGAACTTTCTGAAGAGTTTGCGCATGAAAAACTTTCTCCTGTTCTTGCAATGTATAAGTACAAGAATTTTAAAGAGGCAATTTTTAAAGCTGATAAATTGGTTAAAGACGGTGGTTATGGCCATACGGCATCAATTTTTATTAATATAACTAAAGAACAAGAAGACCTAGATGCTTTTGAAATGGCTATGAAGGCTTGCCGTATAGTTGTTAATACACCATCAGCACACGGCGGAATAGGCGACCTTTATAACTTTAAGCTTTCTCCATCTCTTACACTGGGCTGTGGCTCTTGGGGAGGTAACTCTGTTTCTCAAAATGTTGAAGCGTTACATCTTGTAAATATTAAAACAGTTGCCGAAAGGAAGGAGAATATGCTTTGGTTTAGAGCACCTGAAAAGATTTATTTCAAAAGAGGTTCAATTGATACTGCGATTAGAGAACTTAAGGAAGTTTATGACAAGAAAAGAGTATTTATTGTAACTGATGAATTTTTATATTTGAACAACTATACAAAACCAGTTGCAAAAAAACTGGATGATCTCGTAGAAAAAATGATCAAGACCACGCCATATTTTGCAAAAATGACAATACCTGCGGGAAGCTACAAGGGTCAGGAAAAAGATGTAAAAACCTTCAGCAGCCCAAATATACTTGCCGTTAACGAAAAAATCGGAGAAGCAACCGCATACATGATGACCAAGACGCTATTCCAAAACAAAAAAGACCTGGTAGTGATCAGTGCAAGGATGGCGGCAATGGATGCGGCAAAGATTATGTGGACACTTTATGAGCATCCAGATGTTGATTTCCAAGATCTTGCAATGCGTTTTATGGATATCAGAAAGAGAATTTATACTTATCCTAAAATGGGTAAAAAAGCTAACTTTATTGCAATACCAACTTCTGCAGGTACAGGAAGTGAAGTGACTCCATTCGCAGTTATAACAGATGAAAAAACAGGGGTTAAATATCCTTTGGCGGACTATGAACTTATGCCTGATATTGCGATTGTTGATGTTGATTTTATGATGGATATGCCAAAAGGGCTTACAGCAGCTTCTGGTGTTGATGCGTTGACACATGCTCTTGAAGCATATGTATCGTTGCTTGCGACAGATTATACAGATGGAATGGCACTAAAAGCTATAAAAAATATTTTCAAATATTTGCCTTCTGCATACAGTAATGGAGCTATGGATTATGAAGCAAGAGAGAAAATGGCAAATGCATCAACGATGGCTGGAATAGCTTTTGCAAACGCATTCTTGGGAGTATGTCACTCGATGGCTCATAAGCTTGGAGCATTCTTTGATTTGCCACATGGTGTTGCTAATGCACTTTTGATAAACGAAGTTATCAAATTTAATGCAACAGATAAGCCAGTAAAAATGGGAGCTTTCTCTCAGTACAAATTCCCTCACACAATTGAAAGATATGCAGAAATTGCTTCTTTTGTAGGTGTAGAAGGAAAAACGGATGAAGAGAAAGTAGAAAACCTCATTGTAAAGATTGATGAGCTTAAGACGGCGGTAGGTATAAAGAAATCAATCAAAGACTATGGAGTTGACGAAAAAGAGTTTCTTGCTAAGTTAGATGAAATGGTCGAACATGCATTTGATGACCAGTGTACTGGTGCTAATCCAAGGTATCCGTTGATGTCTGAAATAAAGCAAATGTACCTTAATGCATATTATTGCAAATAATATGAAAGTTAGTTAGAGGAAGTCATTTTTAAAGGCAGATTAGCAGTGGAAAAATGTTGCCTAATCTGCCTTTGATTTAGACTAATATATATACTATATAAATAGTATATAAAAACTTAAATAAAAAATGTAAACTAAGTATGTGATTTTGATTAAAATTAACTTGATTAAAAATGCATATAAAAGCAAATAAAAATGTACACCCTAAAAACTAAAGGGTGTACATAATATTTAGTGATTTATTTAATTTTTTTATTGCGTTATATTAATCTATTGTTTCAAGAGAAGAAACACGATTAAATATATCAACAAAGAATTTTTTGTATACTTCATTGTTCTCACCCATGCCAATATAGGACAGATGTGTTTTTGTGTCTTCAATAGGCATAACATTCCAAACACCTGGTTCTATATCTTCATCAAGGGTTTTGAATGTGTATGGCTCTCCAATTGGATATCGTGAAGATTTAACATTACATACGCCGTCGCTTGCACCCCAAGATTTATCAATAGGTATTCTATTCTCTTTAGTTTTTTTATTTCGATATACACCTTCAGCAAATCCCGTAAGAGCGAGTGGAGGGCATTTTAACATATATTTTGAAGGTACATCAACACCCTTTACATCTTTAGTTGCACATCCTGAGAATGATATGTAGTAAATATTGTCAAAAATCTGTAGCTTTTCGTTTAGCTCTTTTGCACGGTGAGGATATAGGTCATAGAACATATTATCTTCATTGTGAACTAGATTTTTAACATTTTTACCGTCAATTTTAAAATCAATATTTTTAAGGTCGGGTTCTTTTGTAACGCCAAAGTGGTCAAGTCTAAAGTCTAATACTTTTGATAAAGGAGTGTGCGAAATTAGCGAGCCTAGTCCATAGACCGCAGTTTCTGCTGAGTTTAGGATTTTAAGTGAGTCCAGTACATATAAAATGGATGCACCGTTATTTGTGGCCGAAGCAGAAGTAATGCTGTGTATCCAGTTGGTGTGACCTCCTTTAAAAAGGTCGGATAGTTCATCTTCAGGAGTTACAGCACGCTCTTCCTCGCTTCCAAGATAAAGAAGATTTGTTAGCATTCTTTCTGTTGGGCCACCAAAGCTATATCCAAAAAGATTTACCTTTTTAATGTTTCCGTTTCTATCTGTAGTGCCCCAATTTGGTACAAGTGCTTTTTTGTATGTTCTGCCATAACGCTCATGCCCGTATTTCTCCGAATGGGCTTTACCGTAGTCGACTGTTTTGCCTAAGAGAGCAGCATAAACCTCACAAGCTTTGTCCCATGCACTGGAAAATGGACCTGAAGATGGTGTATAGCATTCTACACCCATGCTTTTAAATAGCTTGCGAATATCCGTTTTCCACCAGCCAAAATAGGGGAACACTTTTGATAACCCTTCTTCTTCGCCAAAACTACACATTCCAGATACCAAAATAAACGGATAATTGTTTGCTTTATACATTCGACTACCTCCTAATAATATTAAAGCGAAAATTTCGCTAAAGATACAAAAATTTATTTTATAACCAGTGATTTTTTATTTAAGCATGACTAAAATTACATCAATATCTATTTGTAAAGGGAATATATTGTAAAATTATAGTATAAACTCAGTTATTATATCATAGATGTTGCTATATTTGAACATATTGCATAGAAACTTTCACATCAAAGTTAAAATATTGTTAAGTTACTATGTAAACAGCTTGTTTTCATAGTGAGCTATATTGGCAAAGGTATCAGTAAAAAGGTATCGAAACATATAACCTTTAATATTAACTGTTTCGATATAAATCGACAGCACTTGACTTCGAGAACTATCTGATTTATAATTACTGGGTTTGAGAATGTTAAAATTTTAGCAAAAGAAAATTTATTGGAGGTTTACCTATGAGCCGCTTAGAAATAAGAACACCAGACAGGGCGCAAATGGTTGTTGAGGGACTTTACAGTGACGTTGAACGTCGTATCGTTGCAAGCCCCCCAGGTCTTTGCCCGATTGATATGTCTCTTGTATTCTTGAATCTTTGTCATGCACAAACATGTGGTAAGTGCGTTCCTTGCAGAATTGGGCTTTCACAGCTTGCAACGCTTATTACCGATGTACTTGAAGGAAGAGCAACACTTAAAACAATTGATTTAATCGAAAAAACTGCACGAGTAATAAAAAATTCAGCTGATTGTGCAATAGGACGTGAGGCTGCACAAATGGTTCTTCGTGGAGTTATTGGATTTAGAGATGATTACATTGAACATGTTGAGCATCACAGATGTTTATGTAGCTTAAATCAGCCTGTTCCATGTGTTGCATTATGTCCTGCAGGAGTTGATATTCCTGGATATGTTGCACTTATTGGTGACAAACGTTATGCTGATGCAGTTCGTTTAATTAGAAAGGACAATCCATTCACAGTAGCTTGTGCTATGGTTTGTGAGCATCCATGCGAAGCAAGATGTCGTCGCAATATGGTTGATGATTCTATTAACATTAGAGCGCTTAAGCGTTATGCTGTTGACAAGGCAGGAAAAGTTCCTGTTCCAGAGAATATGGAGTCAACAGGTAAAAAAGTTGCTGTTATTGGCGGCGGACCTGGTGGCCTTAGTGCTGCATATTTCCTTGCATTAATGGGACATGAAGTAGAAGTGTTTGAAAAGCGTGCTCATTTGGGCGGAATGCTTCGTTACGGAATCCCAAGTTATAGATTGCCTCGTGAGCGTCTACAAGAAGATATTGATGCAATCCTTTCAACTGGCGTTAAAGTTAAATTAAATGTAGAAGTTGGAAAAGATTATACTATAAAAGAACTTCGTAATAATTTTGATAGCGTGTATATTTCAATTGGTGCACAAGCTGATAAGTTTGTTGGAATTGAAGGCGAAGATAGCAGAGGAGTTATTTCTGCTGTTGAGTTCCTCAGGGGTATTGGAGACGATATATTCCCTGACTTTACAGGAAAAAAAGTTATCGTTATTGGTGGCGGAAATGTTGCTATGGACTGTGCGAGAAGTGCGCGCAGACTTGGTGCAGAATCTGTTAGCATTGCTTATCGCAGACGCCGTAGCGATATGACTGCATTGCCTGAAGAAATTGATGGTGCAATCGAAGAAGGCTGTGAACTTCTTGAGCTTTCAGCTCCTGTAAAAATTGAAAGTGATTCTGAGGGTCAAGTTGCTGCATTGTGGTGCCAACCACAAATGATTGGTATGTTTGATGCTGCTGGCAGACCTCGTCCACAAAAAGCGGATTCTCCAATGGAAAAAATCGATGCTGACATAGTAATTGTTGCTATTGGTCAAGGTATTGAAACAGCTCCATTTGAGGAAGCTGGGGTTAAAATAAAGCGTGGAGTTATTGATGCAATGAGCTCTGGCGATGTTGGAACAATAACAGGCGTTTTTGCTGGTGGAGACTGTGTTACAGGCCCTGCTTCAGCTATCAAAGCTATTGCAGCTGGTAAAGTTGCTGCTGCAAATATTGATGAATACTTAGGCTTTTATCATGAGATAAAAGTTGATATGGATATTCCAGCTGCCAAATTTTATGACCGCAAGCCTTGCGGACGCGTTGAGTCATGTGAGCGTCCTTCGCTCGAAAGAATTAAGGATTTTGACTTAATAGAGTTTGCTATGACTGATGAAGAAGCAGCACAGGAAGCAAGCAGATGTTTGCGTTGTGACCACTTTGGCTATGGTACATTTAAAGGAGGTAGAACTAAGAAATGGTAAAACTTACAATAGATTCAATCCCCGTAGAAGTTAAAGAAGGCACAACCGTATTAGAGGCTGCTCGTTCCGTTGGAGTTTGCGTTCCAAGTCTTTGTTATGTTAAAGGTCTTAATGAAATTGGTGCTTGCCGTGTTTGCGTTGTTGAAGTTGAGGGAATGGAATCTCTTATTGCTTCTTGCAAAGAAACAGTAGAAGATGGCATGGTTGTTTATACAAATAGTCCTCGTGTTAGAGAAGCAAGAAAAGTTAATGTTGAGCTTATTCTTTCTCAGCATGACTGCCGTTGTGCATCATGTGTAAGAAGCGGTAATTGCAAACTCCAGAGTATTGCTCGTGATTTAGGTATATTTGAAATTCCTTATGAGTCAAAATATGAGCAATTAGATTGGTCTTCTGATTTCCCACTTCAAAGAGATGCTGCAAAATGCATAAAATGTATGCGTTGCATTCAGGTTTGTGACAAAATTCAGGGAATTAATATTTGGGATGTTCAAGGAACTGGTTCAAGGACAACTGTTAATGTTTCATATAATAGAGATATAGATGCTACTAACTGTGTTTTGTGCGGTCAGTGTATTGTTAATTGCCCTGTTGGTGCTTTAAGAGAAAGAGATGATACACAAGTTGTATTTGATGCTCTTGCAGACCCAGAAATTATCACAGTTGTTCAGGTTGCTCCTGCTATTCGTGCTGCTTGGGGCGAGTCTTTAGGGCTTAGTGATGAGCAGGCAACTGTCGGCAAAATGGTTGCTTCTTTAAAACGAATGGGCTTTAACTATGTTTTTGATACGAACTTTGCTGCTGACCTTACAATTATGGAAGAGGGCAGCGAATTTCTTGAAAGACTTAAAGACCCAAATAAGGCAGGAAGGCCATTGTTTACATCTTGCTGTCCAGCATGGGTTCGTTTTGCAAAATCCAAATATCCTAATTTTGTTGGTGATCTTTCAACAGCTAAATCACCACAACAGATGTTTGGTGCAGTTGCAAAATCATATTTTGCAGAAAAGATTGGCGTTGACCCTAAAAAGATTTTCTGTATTTCAATTATGCCTTGCGTTGCTAAAAAAGCAGAGTGCGATCTTCCAACAATGAAGGACACAGGTTGCGATGCTGATGTTGATGTAAGTTTAACAACAAGAGAATTTGTTCGCATGATTACAGCAGAGCATATTTCTCCTGAAATGCTGGAAGAACAAAGTTTTGATAGCCCACTTGGCGAAGCAACTGGTGCTGCCGTTATATTCGGAGCAACAGGAGGCGTTATGGAAGCTGCACTTCGTAGTGCTTATTTCCTTGTAAAAGGTGAAAATCCAGACCCTGAAGCATTTTCGAATGTTCGTGGAATGGACGGATGGAAAGAATCAGAATTTGAACTTAATGGCACTGTGCTTAAGGTTGCTGTTGTAAGTGGACTTCATAACACAGCTCGTTTGCTTGACGCAATTAACAGAGGAGAAGTTAGCTATCATTTTGTTGAAGTTATGGCATGTCCTGGCGGTTGTGCTGGTGGTGGCGGACAGCCAATCCAAGATTGTTGCGATATGGCTGATAAGCTTGAACTTACAGAAAATAGAGTGAAAAAGCTTTATGATCTTGATTTATCTTCAAAGATTCGTTTCTCACATGATAACCCAGAGATTGCTCAGCTTTATAAAGATTATATGGGAACTCCGCTTTCAAAGAAATCTCATCATTTGTTACATACAGATCACTTTGCTTGGGATATGCCAGAAAATTAAAAACATATCATGTTACAAACATAAAAAGAAGAGCCCTTTTAGGGCTCTTCTTTGACAATGTCACCAATATTTGCGAATAGGTATTGACATATTACATAATAGTATTAGCATTGTAGTTGACATATGTCAATAATGAATAGGAGATAGGAATATGAAAATTTTTCTAGATTGCCTCCCATGTTTGCTTAAACAAGCACTTGAAGCATCCAGAATGGCAACGGACAATGAGGAAATACAGAAACAAATTATGATTGAATCGATAAACATTTTGTCAAATTATAAACAATATAGCTGTTCACCTGAGTTGGCACTTGAAACTCACAATGTAGTTAAAAGACTTACTCAAAACGCAGACCCGTATTTTGATATAAAACAAAGAGATATAGAGGCTGCCAAAAATATTTATCCAACACTGAAATCATTTTTAAAAGAAAAAAATAATGAATTATATTGGGCTTTAAAAATAGCGGCAACAGGCAATATAATTGATTCTGCTATATCAAATAATATTGACATTAAAGGAAGCGTTGAAAAAGAAATTGAAAAGGCTTTTGGTATTTGTGATATAGAAAGTTTAGAACAAAATCTTAAAGAAGCAAAAAATATTTTGATTATTGGAGATAATTCTGGCGAAACAGTTTTTGATAAAGTACTTATTGAATATTTAGCACCCCTTAATGTTATTTATTCAGTTAGAAATTCACCAATTATAAATGATGCAACAATGGAAGAAGCCATTAAGTCAGGACTTGCAGAGTGCACAACACTTATTTCAACAGGTTGCAATGCTCCTGGTGCAGTGCTGCAAAAATGCAGTGATGAGTTTGTTGATGTTTTCAATAAAGCGGACATCGTTATAAGCAAGGGTCAAGGCAATTATGAAGCACTATCTGATTGTGATAGAGAAGTATATTTCTTGTTAAAAGCAAAGTGTCCAATGGTTGCTAGGAAACTTGGCGTAAATTTAAATGACTATGTTTTAAAAAGAAGCAAATAAAATAAAGAAGGTCTCAAACGAGACCTTCTTTATGGTTTATTTTAATTATATAATTCTTAAATTGTGAAATCTCTTTTGTTATAAAAGTTTGCACCGCAAACCAAAAATATAATTGTTATAACAAAGTATATAACTAATGAAATTATTGTTTGACTATTTAGTTCTAATGCATTATTGGGGCTAAACATTTCAAAGGGGCTAAGATACAATAGCCACTTTGCTTTGTCTTCAAGTAAAACACCTAAGTATCCCAGCAAATAGCAAGCAAGAACAACCATGCTAGAAATTACAGATACACCTATTTTTGTTGTGATTCCAGCAATTAAAAATGATACGCTAATAAAGAAAAATGCAGTAAAACTACTGATTTTAACAATCTGTAAAAAATCAGCTACCACAAAAGTTTCGCCACCATTGGCAAATCCGCATATCAAAGTTGAGAATGCACCGCTACAAACAACGATAAGAACAGCAATAAAAGCAGTTAGCAGTTTTGAAATATATATTTCAAGACGACTTACATTAAGTGAATATAGAAATTCTATTGATTTGGTTTTTTCTTCGCTGGCAATAAGATTTGCACTAAATGTCGCAGCAAAAATACTTATTGCAATTAAAACTATGTTGTAAATCATAGCAAAATATGTTGTAAAATTGCCAATCTTAGATATGTCGGTCATCTTTGTAAACTGCAAAAGTTCCTCGGGCATAGCATCCATTTTCATTTGTGCCATATCTTTCATTGAAGGGAACAATATCATATAAAGAAACATTATTAAAAAAATTGCAACGCTCCAACCAATGATTTTTGATTTGTTGTTTTTCAAATCAAATGTCATAAGTTTTAACGAGCTTTTTAAACTTATATTACGCATCTTTTTCACCGTCCTTATAGTATGATATAAACTCATCTTCTACAGTTTTGGTTCTAATCTCAAGGCTTGTTAGGTTTAGTTTAGATAATTTTGCAATTAGTTCGTTTATATCTTCGTCAAAATCAAAAGATTCATCGGTGCCTTCCGCAGTGGTGTAAGAAACTTTGTGTTGTCTTTTGATTTTTATGTTTTTCATGTCTAAATATTCTAAGATTTTGCCATCTTTAATTATTGCTACTTTATCACAATATTTTTCTACTTCGCTAAGGTTGTGGCTTGAAAGAAATATTGTAGCACCTCTTTCTTTCTCTTTTAAAAGTAGTTCAAAAAATTTATTTTGCATAAGAGGATCAAGGCCGCTTGTTGGTTCGTCTAAAATAATAACATCTGCTTTTTTTAAAAGTGCTTGAATGATTGAAACTTTTTTGCGATTTCCAAGGCTTAGTTCAGATATTTTTTTGTTCATGTCAAGCTCAAAATAATGAGCGAGCTGTTCTGCGTATTCAAAACCTTCGGCAGAAAATTTAAGGCAAAATTTAAACAGGTCTGCAACTGTTAGCTTTTCATAAAAAGAGGCTTCAGAAGGCATATAGCTTAAACTTTCTTTGATTTGTTTTGAGTCTCTTATAGAGTTAAGACCATTTATTTTTATTTCACCTTTTGAAGGGGATATCATATTTAAGATAGCCCGTATAGCGGTGCTTTTACCAGCTCCGTTTTTACCGACAAATCCAACTACCTCACCTTTTTCAACAGACAAACTTATATTGTCTACAGCAAGCGTTTTGCCATAACTTTTTGAAAAGTTTTTGATTTCAATAACCGACATTGTTTTACCTCACATTCATATTAAAATTCATTTATGATGTTATTTGGCAAGTATAAATTTATTTTATTATAACACGACAAGGTGAAAAAACTACATTTTTATTCTGAATATAAAAAATGATGTGTTAAGATATATTTTGTTTATTAAAAATGATATTACATGTTTAATTTTATAAAATAAAAAGAGGGAAAAATGGAGCAGAAAAATACATTTAAAAAACAAAAGTCTAATAAAATACTACTGTGGAAAACTATTTTTTTAGCTGTTCTTGTCGCCAGTGCTTTTATAGGTATGCTTTTATGGTCTATAAGAACAAGCGATAATTATGAAATTGTGTCGACGGTTGCAACTACTCAGGTGACAACAACAAGCTCCTATCCACAGTTTACAAGTGAAAGATTAAAGGAGAAATATGAATATAACAACGATGTTGTTGGGTGGATTACTATTACAGGAACAGACATAGATGATGAAGTTTTGCAGTCTACTGATAATGATTATTATTTAAGAAAAACGATAGATGAAACAAGTGATATTTGGGGTTGTTATTTTGTGGACTATAAATGTAATGTAGCAACTAGAGATGATTTGAGTAAAGTTACAATAATTTATGGGCATAGCCTAAAGGATTATTCTGATGGAAAAAAGTTTACCCAGCTTAAAAGATATAATGATATTGATTTTTGCAATGAAAATTCAATAATTACTTTTTCGCTTCTTTATGATGAGCTTAGGTTTAAGATATTTTCTATTTCGTTAATGCCTATCAATTTTGATTATATACAATCAAACCCTACGGACGAAAGATTTAGTGAAGTTCTTGCAAAGCTTTATGAGACCAATGTGCACTTTTTCCCTAATGTTAGTGTAGAAAAAGATGACCATATATTGCTTTTGCAAACTTGCACATCGAATAAAAAATATAGATTTATTGTTGCTGCAAAGCTAATAGAAGAATAAAATAATTTTTTAAATTGAGCATTGTCACACTTTTAAATTAAGTGGTTGACAATGCTCAATTGTTTATTCTATAATTCATTTATTATCTAAAAGGGGAAAAGAATATGCAAAAGGTAAAACCAACAGCGATTAAAACATTGGACATGGTTTATATAGCATTGCTTGTGGCTTTAATGGCTGTGTGCTCGTGGGTTTCGATTCCAGCAACGGTTCCGTTTACAATGCAAACTTTTGCGGTTTTTTGTGCTGTGGGTTTGCTTGGTGGCAAGAGAGGGACAATAGCGGTAGCGGTTTATATATTACTTGGACTTGTTGGAGTGCCTGTGTTTGCAGGGTTTAAAGGCGGAATTGGAGCACTGCTTGGGGTAACGGGAGGCTATGTCATAGGTTTTATATTTGTGGCGTTAATATACTGGATTATAACTAAACTGTTTGGCGATAAAACAATGGTTATGGCGATTGCTATGTTTATAGGGCTTTTAGTGTGTTATGCGTTCGGCACAGCGTGGTTTGTTTTTGTTTATGCAAAAGGATCTGGTTCTATTGGGTTTGCGGCGGCTTTTGGGCTGTGCGTTGCTCCGTTTATTGTGCCTGACATTATAAAGATTTTTCTTTCAATATTTGTTGTAAAAAGAGTGTCAAAACATATAAAAAAATTATAAAATACATTTCCAATTCTCTATTAACTTTTCTAATGAGTATGATGCATTTGCAGGGCTTGTAGACGGTAAAACAATAATTTCTTGCCCTAGGTTTATATATTTATTATAAAGTTCTCCTGCTTTTTTTCCATTTGCATAGATATTCGAAATGTTGCAGTTTGACAATATAAGGTCCAAATCATTTGAGACAACATTTTTAATACTGCTGTCGCTTGAGCCGGCAATGTCGCAACTTTTAATAACATCCCATAAAGCAATTTTGTTTTTAAGCAACATTGCTTTCTTTTGTTCGGTGCTTTGAGGTATATCACAATTAACAATGTTTGCAATTACCTTCCAAAACCGATTGCATGGATGACCATAGAAAAAGTCTGATTGCCTTGATTTAACAGATGGAAATGTGCCAAGTATTAAAACTTTTGAATCAGAATTAAAAACTGGTGCAATTGTATGTTTTTGTGCCGAAATTTCCATTATAATATCTCCTGTTTATTATTGTTTATTTGATTAATGAAAAGTTAAATGACGATAGCGATTAATACTTTTTTATTTTTTACACTTAATTTTTAATAAGTCATAATAATATAATATAATTTATATAAATATTTTTCAAGTTTAAAGCTATACAACTTGTACACTTTTATAGGTGTTGACAATCTGCTTTTGTGAAACTATAATGAAAATTATGGCGTTATGGACAAAAATAAAATGTAGGTGATTTTATTATGATTAAAATGTTAAAACCAAAAGTATTGGGCGCATCTGCTTTGGGTGCTGCTACGGGCTTTACTGTTAACTACGCAGTAACCAAAATATTGTTTAAGCCGAAGCAAACATTTAATGTTGCGGGGATGTCTATACCTGTTAAAGGTATTTTACCTTCGGTACAGCCTAGGATTGCAGACACAGTTGAAAATGCTATAAACGCAGTTCTCAAAAACCCAAAAATACTTCCCCCAATGCAAAAGATGCTTATGAAACCTGAAGTTAAAAATGCATTTATTGGTTTTGCTATTAAGCTTATTTATGAAACAGGGGACAAAAAGAGCGTGAATGAGCTTATTGCTATTTTCCTCAAAGAGGAGAAGAAAAAAGCGGTTCAAGAAGCTCTAAAGGACTTTATTGCAAAAGTTTTGGTTGAAAAGACAGACAAAGAATTTTTAGGTAAATTGATTACAGATGAGGGCATAAAGATTTTTAAAGAGGCTACAAGCAACTCTTTGCTTTCAAAGCTAATGAATGAAAGGATTTTTGCATCAATTGCTAATGCAATTAGTGTTGCAGTACATAAGTTTGTTGAAACCCGTGCAACAGAAAAAATTCTTAATATCGCATTTAAAGAGATTGACTCTCTTTTAGATATGAGTCTTCCCGCTATTCTCAAGCAATTTTTGCTTGATGAAAAGGCAATGTCTAAACTGCTTGACTCAATTTATGATTCGGTTTTGCTTGAAGTTGTGCCAGAATTTCTAAGCAATGTTGATATTGGTGCTCTTGCAAAATCAGGTGTGTTAAAGATTGATTTTGATAAGGTAGATAGTTTAATAAACACGAAATGCCAGCCGTTAATCATAGGTTTTAGTGCACTCGGTGCTGCCACATGCGGGGTTGCAACAAACATTGTAGCATCAAGGATGCTTTTAAAGTAAAGATTAAAACAACAAAACGGTCTATTCAAATTTGTGAATAGACCGTTTTCTGCTTTATTGTTTCATAATATTTTTTAGTTGCTTTTATATGAAATGTCATATTTTGCTGTACGATGTTCTCTTTTTGATTCTTTTTGATTTTTAAAAGAATTAGATACTTTTTTGTATTCATCTGTTTTTGTTATATCCGTTTTTTCATTAACATTAGCTATAAGAATATTTGAATTAGCTCCCGAAACTAAAAGAGAACCATCAGGCTGAGCAT
The DNA here is from genome assembly GCA_009930155.1 of Clostridia bacterium. Next base: position 49,476 of record RZYX01000004.1, read on the forward strand.
ATGCAAAAAACACATATGTTTTTCCTTCATTTAATAAAAAGTCATCTTCAAAAACACAATAAGTTTTTCCATCCTCAGATAAACCGCCAGACTTTTGAACTGTAATAGGTGTGTTTTTTGTAAGTTCACCTTTTATGTTTTCTAAAACTGTAACAGAATAATTTGTATAAGGGGCTGATACTGTACCTTTTTCTGTCTTAACAGGGAATTTATATTCTGTCCCGATAATTTTATCAACCTTACCTATAAAAGCATAATCTGCATCTCCAATTACTGCATTTATATCATATACATCTATTATATAAGAACAACTAATATAACTAATTGGTGAGTCATCATAAGTGTTATTTTTATTGCTTAGAAATAAGCATATAAATAGAGTTGTTATGCCTAGTAAAACAAAGGAAGATATAAATATAATTTTTTTATTTTCCTTAAATAATTTTGTCATATATTAAAACACCTTTCTTAAAATAATTAACTGATTATATAAATGAATTAACCTGGAATACCAAAAATACGAATCCAAGAAGATGTAAATGCATTTTTATCATTTGTTGAAAGTGAATAAACTGAAGATACCGCAAAATACATAACATCGCCAGAGCTTAAGTGCCCTATTCCAAGAGCATGACCTAATTCATGTGTACAAACATTTTTCTTTTCTGAAGATGTTAATTTTTTCATTATATGTGTATTGAATCTTATGTAACCCCATGAAGATGTTTGCGCTGCAGTAGCATTTTCTTCAGTATAATCAGAAATCGTTACATCTTGAATTGTTGAAGCTGTATCAGCACGGATCATTCCGGATTTACGTGCATTCCACGTATTAACTCCCGTGTTAAAACTTGTTTGATAAGATGTGCTTCCACCCCAATCCAAATGACCTCCTGAATCTAAAAGCCACCAATCTAATAAATAAGCGGCAAAGGAACTTAAAACTGTTGTAAAGATTAGCGACATTGAAATGATAACACAAATAATTACTTTTTTAACTTTTTGATTTTTACGTTTTTCTACCATGATTCTACTCCTTTAAATTATTTTTATTATTAAAACAAAAAAGAGACGGCATTAAAATATAATTCTTTATTGCAATTATAATTTATAATGTATTTTCTAATATGTCAAGTCAATAATAAAATTAATTTTTAAAGGATTAAAAAATATGCCATAACAATATCAAATTAATAGTTTATACTATTAATTTGAATAACTCTTCAATTTTTAAGAAATTTCCTTCGTTTCGTTATCACACTCGGGGCGTTTTACTGCCTTATGCAATAAGAATAATCATATAAGCAATATAAATAATGGCCATCAAAACGCCTTGCCAGCGGCTAAACTTTGAGTGTATTAGGGTAGGAATAATACCAACAGATATAATTAAAAGAGATGCAGGGATATCAAGCCCAATGCTCTGCTGTGAAACAGGCAGAGAGCCGCCCGTTATAAATGAGCATATTGGAAGTATCAAGGTTGTGTCAATGATATTTGCACCGATAATGTTTCCAATAGACAGGGAAGATTGCTTTTTTACAATTGCGGTAATTGTTGTTACAAGTTCTGGAAGCGATGTGCCTATAGCAATAATCGTAACGCCTATAATGCTTTCGGGAACATGCATAATGGTTGCAAGTGCACTTCCATTGTCTACCAATAAATCAGCACCTATAACAATACCAACAGTACCACCGATAAATTTTGCAATATTTATTAAAACTTCTTTTTTGTTTTTAATCTTTGTCTTTTCGTCTGTGATGTTTTTCTTTGCATACTTAATGTTGTCATACATAAATAGGGCAAACAGCAAAAATAAAACTATGCTAGCAAATAGGTTAAGCTCTTTGCTTACAAAAGTGAATCCAAGCATAGCGGCAAGGGCAGCTATTAGCATTATGCTTTTTGGAGCAAATGAACTACGCTTAATTGCAACGGGCATAGCAATTATAGAAATTGCCATTATAAGTCCTGTGTTTGCCGTAACAGAGCCAATGGCATTACCTATTGCAAGGTCAACTTTGCCTTCAAGAGAGGCAAAAACAGAAACCAAAAGTTCGGGTAATGTGGTTGCAAGGCTTACAATAGTGGCACCTACAATAAATTTAGGGATTCCTGAAACTTCTGCAATCCAGCTTGCGGCATCTACAAAATAATCTCCACCTTTAATGATTAAAATCAGGCCAAGTAAAAACAGCAAAATGATAATAAAAATCTGCACTTTATAATCTCCTTTATTGTTGTGTCTTTTTATACATCTGTAAAATATAAGACTGTATTAGCTTAATTCTTTTAAAAAATTAATACTATGAGTATGCTAAACTAAAACTGTATGTGTTTACAATACACAAATAACTAATTAATTTCAATAGCTTGAGTATTTATTGATTGAAACAATATGTTAGCATTATGTAAAATATAACAAAAAGAAGCATAAATCCGTTTAAAAGCACAAAAATAAATAGGACTATATTTTTATTTATGTATATGTTATAATAAATATAGTTAAAATTGATATAAATTAGTTTTAACTTAGTTTAAAATGCTTAATGCTTGTAATTAATTTTATATAACGGAAAGAGGTGCCTTTTATGTTTTTATCCTTTTATGGTGCAGCACATGAAGTTACTGGAAGTTGTTTTCACTTAGAGGCTTGTGGAAAGAATATTTTAATTGATTGTGGATTGGAACAAGGCGTTGATGATTATGAATCAGGAGAAATTCCAATTCCTGCTTCTCAAATTGACTATGTTTTTCTAACACATGCACATATTGACCATTCTGGTAGATTACCTTTATTGTATGCACAGGGGTTTAGGGGTGCAGTTTTCACAAGCGATGCAACATATGACCTTTGTGATATTATGCTTCGAGATAGTGCACACATTCAAATGTTTGAAGCTGAATGGAAAAACAGAAAGAATAAAAGAGCGGGTAAAGAAGAAGTTTTGCCTCTCTATGATATGGACGATGCAATCGGAATACTCAGTTGTTTCTCTGCTTTTGAATATGCAGAGATAGTTAATGTTTGTGATGGCGTTAAAATCAGATTTGTTGACGCAGGTCATCTGCTTGGTTCATCGAGTATTGAAATTTGGGTAACGGAAGGCGAGCTTAGCAAAAAGTTTGTTTTTTCTGGCGACATTGGCAATTCAGATCAACCTCTTTTGCGTGACCCGCAGTATATAAAAGAGGCAGACTATGTAATTATGGAATCGACTTACGGTGACAGAACGCATGGTGAAAAGCCAAAATATGTAGAATCTCTTGCACAGATTATTCAAGAAACATTAGACAGGGGAGGCAATCTTGTTATACCTTCTTTTGCTGTTGGACGCACGCAGGAAGTTTTGTATTTTATCAGAAAAATTAAGGCGGACGGTTTGGTAAAAGAACATGGAGATTTCCCTGTGTATGTTGATAGCCCTCTTGCAATTGAGGCGACAAACATATATAGCGATAATTACCTTAATTATTTCGATGAAGAAGCTTTGAAGCTTATTAGTCAAGGTATCAATCCAATAAGTTTCTCAAACCTTAAAGTTTCTGTTTCAAGTGAAGATTCAAAGATGATTAACTTTGACACGGAGCCTAAGGTTATTATATCTGCAAGTGGAATGTGTGATGCGGGAAGAATTAAGCATCATCTTAAGCACAATTTGTGGATGGAAGAAAGCACAATTCTTTTTGTTGGATATCAAGCAAAAGGAACTCTTGGACGAAGTATTTTAGAGGGCGCAGAAAGTGTTAAAGTCTTTGGTGAGAAAATTGAGGTAAAGGCTACTGTAAAGTCATTGCCTGGAGTTAGCTCTCATGCAGACTGCAACGGGCTTATAAATTGGGTAAATAATTTTAAGCCAAATCCACAGCAGGTGTTTATTGTTCATGGTCAGGACGAAGTTTGCGACATTTTTGCAAAGCGTTTACATGATGAATATGGTATAAACAGTTATGCTCCTTATCCTGGAGCAAAGTTTGATATTGCAAGCAATACTTTTATATATGAGGGTGTTAAAGAACGCAAGGTTAAAAAGGCTTCGCCAACAGAAGCTATTAAACCAAACAGCCCATATGGCAGGCTTATTATTGCAGGACAAAGGCTTAATAGCATAATTCAAAAGAATGATGGTATTGCTAATAAAGAACTTGCAAAGTTTGCAGATCAAATTATTTCTATGTGTGAAAAATGGGAAAGATAATTGCTACTGATATACAAAAAAACTAGATATAATTTATCAAATGAGCAGTGTGTCAAAATACACTGCTCATTTTTGTTTATTTTTCAAATAACAATATTTTTTATAATATTGTTATTAAATTTACAAAAAAATCATTAAAAAAATAAAGAAAATCCTATATTAGTACGAAAATTAATTATGTGAAAATATTTTTTTGAAAAAGAGCATTTGATATAAAAAACGCAGAAAAATCTAACAAATGAATAAAATGCACAAAAATCAATGTAGTAAATATCCATTATCAACACCATAACAAAAAAATATTAAAAATTTTGTTAAAGTTAAACAAAAAATTTTTAAACAAATTTCTACAAGTTTTTCGTTAAAAAAATAACGAAACTAACAAAGAATATAGAAAAGTTTGATAAAAAATCAACGATGATTATCGTCGGGATTTAGTTAACTGATAATTAATCAATTATATCAAAGGCAACAAACTCCGTAGTTATAGGAAAAACTCATTGTATAGCGAGTGAAAATACTGTTATTTTTATTATAGGTAAAAATAAATTCATACTGTTTTTAACCTATTGAAAACAAATTTGCTTTATGATAATATTCATTTGCTAGATTATTATAAATATAAAATCTATTGTAAATCAAAGTTGAGTTGTTTTTATTTGTTTTTTTTAGCGTATTTTTTTACGCACTTCAAATAATAAATAAAAAAATATGAAGGGGAGGTTTTTCTTATGGCAAAACTAAAGACTGCTGTGCCTTTTAAAGGAACAGCAGAACAGGAATGTCAGCTAAAAGAAATCATTGCTCGAAACAAAAGTCAAAAAGGTGCATTAATGCCTATTCTTCAACAGGCACAGGGGCTTTATGGATACCTGCCTATTGAAGTTCAGACAATAATTGCACAGGAGCTTAGTATCTCACTATCGGAAGTTTATGGAGTAGTAACATTTTATGGACAGTTTACTCTTAATCCAAAGGGTGAGAACAGAATTAGCGTTTGTCTTGGTACTGCATGCTATGTTAAGGGTGCACAAGATATTCTTACAAAGATTCAAGATGAGCTTGGCATTGAAGCAGGTGGAATTACTCTTGATGGAAAGTTTTCACTTGACGCAACTCGTTGCATAGGCGCTTGTGGCCTTGCACCTGTTATGACTATAAATGATGATGTTTATGGTCAAATTGTTGTAGAGGATATTCCAAATATTATCAAAAAGTATATGTGATTAAAATGTGTAGGAGGTGCTATTATAATGAAATCTCTTGAAGAACTTTCGGCATTAAAAGCGGAAGCACTTAAAAAGTCAAACTTGGGTCCTGATGCAACAACTACACGCGTTGTTGTTGGTATGGCTACTTGCGGTATCTCAGCAGGAGCAACTCCTGTTTATGAAGAACTTATAAAGCAGGTTGCTCAAAAAGCTCCCAATATTATGGTTTCACAGACTGGATGCATAGGCATTTGTAGTATGGAACCTGTTTTAGAGGTACATGAACCAGGCAAAGAAAAGGTAACTTATGTGTTTATGACACCTGAAAAGGTAACAAAAATAGTGGATCAGCACTTATTAAATCATCTGGTGGTTGAAGAATATACCATCGGTGCAGCTCAATAAAGGAGGATAAGCATATAATGGAAACTGTTACATCCTTGAGGAATACAAAATTCTTCGCAAAGCAAAAGCGTGTAGCTCTTCGCAATTGCGGTATTATAAATCCGGAGCTCATTGATGAGTATATTGCTCTAGACGGTTATCAGGCACTTGGAAAAGTGCTATTAGAAATGACTCCAGAAGAAGTAATAGATACTGTTAAAGGTTCTGGTTTAAGAGGCCGTGGCGGCGGTGGATTTCCAGCAGGACTTAAATGGGAATTTGCAAGCAAAAGTGTAAATGATGTTAAATATGTTTGCTGTAATGCTGACGAAGGTGACCCAGGCGCATTTATGGATCGCTCTGTTTTAGAGGGTGACCCACACGCAGTTATAGAGGCTATGGCAATTGCAGGCTTTGCAATTGGCGCACATCAGGGATACATATATGTTCGTGCAGAATATCCAATAGCTATAAAGCGTCTTGAGATTGCAATTAAACAAGCTCGTGATTATGGTTTCTTGGGTAAAAACATATTTGAAAGTGGATTTGATTTTGAACTTGAATTAAGGCTCGGTTCTGGTGCTTTTGTTTGTGGTGAGGAAACAGCTCTTATGACTTCTATTGAAGGAAACAGAGGAGAACCTCGTCCACGCCCACCATTCCCAGCAGTTAAAGGACTTTTCGGAAAGCCAACAATTCTTAATAATGTTGAGACTTATTCAAATATTCCTACTATAATTCTTAAGGGCGCAGAGTGGTTTGCATCAATGGGCACAGAGCGTTCAAAGGGAACAAAGGTTTTTTGCTTAGTTGGTAAGATAAAAAATACAGGACTTGTAGAAATTCCTATGGGAACTACTGTTCGTGAGGTTATCGAGGAAATCGGTGGCGGTATTCCAAACGGCAAAAAGTTTAAGGCTGCTCAAACAGGAGGACCTTCAGGCGGATGTATTCCAGCATCTCTTATAGATACAAAGATTGATTATGATAATCTTACTTCAATCGGTGCTATGATGGGCTCTGGTGGACTTATCGTTATGGATGAGGACACATGCATGGTAGATATCGCAAAGTTCTTTTTGGACTTTACTGTTGAAGAATCTTGCGGAAAATGTACTGCATGTCGTATAGGAACAAAAAGATTGCTTCAAATGCTTGAAAAGATTACATCGGGTAATGCTACTCTTGAGGATTTAGACAAGATGGAAGAGCTTTGCTATTATATCAAGGCTAATTCACTTTGTGCTCTTGGACAGACAGCGCCAAACCCAGTTCTTTCAACAATGCGTTATTTCCGTGACGAGTATATTGCTCATGTTGTTGATAAGAGATGTCCAGCAGGAGTTTGCAAGAAACTTTTGAAATATGAAATAATTGAAGATAAGTGCAAGGGATGTACAGCATGTGCTAGGGTTTGCCCAGTTAATGCAATCTCAGGCGAACGTAGGGGCATCCATATCATAGATCAGGAAACCTGTATCAAGTGCGGTGCATGTATGGAAAA
>RZYX01000151.1 GCA_009930155.1 Clostridia bacterium
AAGACTCCTTTCCACAAACAGGCTCCCACTATATTATAAAAAACGGAACTTGTTTTGACAAAAAGGGTTGTTTCGGAATTTTCAAAAAAATTTGAGGAATTAAAAATTATTTGTAAAAAAATTCACAAAGTAGTTGAAACGGTGTTTTTGATATGGTAAAATCGAAGATGTAACAAGTGAAATATTTCACAAGTTTTATTTAGGAGGACTTATGGCAAAGAGTGCAGAAGTTAAAGAAGTGAAAACAGAAGCAGTTAGCCCAGCAGTAGCAGAGGTTAACTCATTAGTTGAAAAAGCGTTAGTTGCTTTAGAAGAATTTAGAAAATTAGATCAGGAACAAGTTGATTATATTGTTGCAAAAGCAAGTGTTGCTGCTTTAGACCAGCATGGTGTATTAGCAGAAGCTGCGATTAACGAAACAGGTCGTGGCGTATTTGAAGATAAAGCGACAAAGAACTTGTTTGCTTGTGAACATGTTGTAAATAACATGCGTCATACAAAAACTTGTGGTGTCATCAGTGAAGATGATGAAGCAGGAATTGTAGAAATTGCGGATCCAGTTGGAGTTGTTTGTGGGATTGTACCAACAACAAACCCTACATCAACAGCCATCTTTAAATCATTAATTTGTTTAAAGACAAGAAACCCAATCGTATTCTCATTCCACCCAAGTGCAGTACAGTGTTCAATTCAAGCAGCAAAAGTTGTATATGATGCAGCTGTTGCAGCAGGAGCACCTAAAAACTGTATTCAGTGGATTGTGAAACCTTCTATGGAAGGAACAAGTGCATTAATGAACCATGATGGAATTTCAACAATTCTAGCAACTGGTGGTAATGCAATGGTGCGTGCTGCTTATTCATGTGGAAAACCTGCATTAGGAGTAGGAGCTGGGAATGTACCTGCATATGTAGAAAAAAGTGCAAACATCAAACAAGCTGCACATGATATTATCATGTCAAAAGCATTTGATAACGGTATGATCTGTGCTTCTGAACAGGCGGCTATTATTGATAAAGAAATTTATGATGAAATGTGTGCAGAAATGAAATCATATCATGCATACTTCGCAACTGCGAAAGAAAAAGCAATGTTAGAAAAATACATGTTTGAAGGACGTCCAACGGTCAATCCAGATGTTGTTGGTAAATCAGCAAGTTGGATTGCACAACAAGCTGGATTCAAAGTTCCTGAAAGAACAAATATTATCTGTGTTGAATGTAAAGAAGTAGGACCTAAAGAACCTTTAACAAAAGAAAAATTATCTCCAGTATTAGCTGTTCTTAAAGCAGAAAGTACAGAAGATGGTATGAATAAAGCAGAACAGATGGTTGAATTTGGTGGTTTAGGGCACTCTGCTGCGATTCATACAGCTAGTGAAGAATTATCAATCGAATATGGTAAACGTATTAAAGCAATCCGTATTATTTGGAACTCACCATCTACATTTGGGGGAATTGGTAACGTATATAACTCATTCTTACCATCATTAACATTAGGTTGTGGTTCTTATGGAAGAAACTCTGTTGGTAACAACGTAAGTGCTATCAACTTGATTAACATCAAAAAAGTTGGGAGACGTAAAAACAAAATGCAATGGTTTAAAATTCCTTCAAAAATCTACTTCGAGAGAGATTCAATTGAATACATTAGACAGATGAGAGAAATGAATCGTGTATTTATCGTTACAGATAGATCAATGGTTGATTTAGGATTTGTGGATAAAGTAACAAAACAATTATCATTAAGAAGAAACAAAGTTCAATACCAATTATTCTGTGATGTTGAACCAGATCCAGATATTACAACAGTTAAAAAGGGTGTAGAAGTAATGCGTTCATTTGCACCAGATGTAATTATTGCATTAGGTGGTGGATCAAGTATGGATGCTGCAAAAGGTATGTGGTTATTCTATGAATACCCAGATGTAGACTTCAATGACTTGAAACAGAAATTTATGGATATTAGAAAACGTGCCTTCCGTTACCCAGAGTTAGGTAAAAAAGCACAGTTAGTATGTGTGCCTACAACTTCAGGAACAGGTTCAGAAGTAACACCATTCGCGGTTATCTCTGATAAAGCAAATAACAAGAAATACCCATTAGCTGACTACTCATTAACACCATCAGTAGCGATTATTGATCCTTCCTTTACAATGAACTTACCAGCAAGTATTACTGCTGATACAGGTATGGACGTGTTAACACATGCAACAGAAGCATTAGTTGCTACATTGGCTAGTGATTATACAGATGGATTAGCATTACAAGCTATTAAGATGGTATTTGAATACTTACCAAGAGCTGTTAAAAATGGTAAAAACGATCCAGAAGCTAGAGAAAAAATGCATAATGCATCAGCAATGGCTGGTATGGCATTCGCTAATGCATTCTTAGGTATGAACCACTCATTAGCTCATAAGATTGGGGCTATTCACCATGTACCTCATGGACGTGCTAACGCTATTTTATTACCACATGTAATTCGTTACAATGGTACTAAACCAGACAAAACAGCAACATGGCCAAAATACAACTACTACAGAGCTGATAAATTATACGCTGAATGTGCTAAGATGATTGGTTGCAACTTCAAGAGTGTTGAAGAAGGGGTAGCTATGTATGCACAAAAGGTAGCTGAATTAGGTAAAGAAGTTGGTATTGATATGAACTTCAATGCACAAGGTATTGATGAAAAAGCATGGAAAGATTCTATTCACGAAATCGCTATGTTGGCATATGAAGACCAATGTTCACCAGCTAACCCAAGACTTCCATTAGTAAAAGATATGGAAGAAATCTTAGAAAACGCTTATCAAGGTAACTAAGATTCATTATTAATTATAAAAAAAGTTGTGATACATGATGATATTAATGTATACAACTTTTTTTCTTTTAAAAGCGATTGTTTCTGTACAAAAAGAAGAAAGATAACCAACTTTTTCATCTTAAGAATTTCTTAAGAAATTCTTTGCCTTCTTACCTATATGTATAAGCAGGTGGATTGTGCTATAATAAAAGATACAGTGGAGGCATTATGAAGATATTATTATATTTTGAAGGCGAAAAGATGATTAAGACATCTGGGATTGGTCGAGCAATGAAACATCAGATGAGTGCGTTAAAGTCATGTGGTATTGATTTTTCAATTGATCCAGATTGTGAAGATTATGATATTTTACATGTAAATACTTATGGACCAAATAGTAGTGCATTAATACAAAAAGCAAAAAAAGCGAATAAGAAGGTTGTTGTGCATGCACATAGTACAGAGGAAGATTTTAGAAATTCTTTTGTGTTGTCTAATCAGATTGCTCCAATTTTCAAAAAAAGGTTGATGAGTGTGTATTCACTTGGTGATTATATTTTAACGCCAACTCCTTATTCTAAAAAGATATTAGAAGGATATGGATTAACACAACCAATTCAAGCAATTTCTAATGGTGTTGATTTAAATCGTTTTGATTATGATGAGGAAAAAATAAAAGCTTTCCAGCGTTATTTTAGTTTAAAAGAAAATGAAAAGGTTATTATTTCAGTAGGTCTTTATTTTGATCGTAAAGGGTTGCTTGATTTTGTGGAGGTGGCAAGAAAATTACCACAATATCGTTTCATTTGGTTTGGATATACACCATTATATTCAATTCCTAAAAATCGGCACTTTCTAATAAGTTTCCAACCAGGATCAGAAATTACTGGAGTTCCTGCATCTGTTACTAATCCAACTTCTTTATTATCAGATAACAATTTTATTATTTCTGGAATTTTTTGATCCTCCACTTCATCATAAAAAGAAATTAACTTTGGTTTATTTTTTATTTGCAAATTTTGTAATAATAAACCTGTTTTTCTAGTATCTTCACACAAAAGATAGTCAACTTTTTCTAAAGTATCTATC
>RZYX01000152.1 GCA_009930155.1 Clostridia bacterium
CAACATTAACTCTAAAAATGTCAGCCTTGGTGGTGTTGTGGGAATTATGACTGGCGGAACAATTAATTCAGCTGTAGAACCAGTTTCAGTAATCGCTTCAGGTTCTCTTGATTCAGTTTATGGTGGCGGTGTTGTGGGCGAGTTGGCTGTGAAAGCAGAAAATACAAACGAAAATAGAGTTGTGTTTGATTTTCAAATAGCAGAGTTGCAGACAAATGTTAGTGGAGTTTATTATGGTGGGGCACTCATTGGAAAAGCATCTGACGGAAAAATTTCTTCTGTCGCAAAAGAAGGAAGTGTTGTGACTGCAACTTATGCAGGTGGAATCATTGGTTATGCTGGCGGTGCAGAAAATTATAGTGTTATTATCAATGTTGACGAAATTAAAAATGTTACTTTGAACGGAAAAACAGCAGTGGGTGGAGCAATTGGTTATGCTGATGAAGCACAAGTTGTTCTTAACAAATCAATAATTTCTGTTAATGGCACATTCACTGCAACAGACAGCACAGGTTATGTTGGAGGTCTTGTTGGAATGAGTGTGGTCACAAGAATTGGACCTGTGGGATATGAAAAAGAAGACACAAATACTCCAACAACAACAATTGATTTGGTTAAATTTTCGGCAACTATTGACCTTAAAAATGTTGTATTATCAACAAATGGAAGAACTGTAATTGGAGGCATAATTGGTGAAATGCAGGGAGGTTCTGCTTTTGCACTCAAACTTGGTGAAAGTATAAGTGCTAACTTGACAGTTGATGGAGATGGAATCTTAGCCTTTGGTGGCATTGTTGGGAATAATGCACCTTGGGGCACCGGACAAGAAGAGAAATTTGGAATAATTTATTGTTGTGAAAATCAATATGAAATTTTGTTAGGTTTAGGTCTAGATTCTGATTCTTATCTTGGTGGAATTTGCGGAATGAATGGAGGTTATATTTATAACAGCATTAATTCAGCAAGCATAACTTCAGACTTTGCAAATATTGGCGGAATTGTGGGCGGAAACACTGGATCAATTGAATATTGCGCAAACACTTCTGAAGGTTCAATCATTGCAACAAACAAGAGTTTTGTTGGTGGAATTGTTGGAGTTAGTGCAGATGAAGGTAAAGTAACGACAAATTGTTCAAACTTTGCGAATTTAAGTTTAGGTGAGGGCAGCAGTAATTCAATTGTAGATAGTAGTTTGTGGGAAGATAATTCAAGTTCAAAAATTGTCTGTGCAGAAACTGGCGACGAAACGACTTACAACGCTTCTTCAAACTTCTCAAGTGCATATTCAGGTGCAGTGGGCGGAATTGCAGGAAAGATTACGGACACATCATATGTATCTGGTGCAAATCAAGGACAAATCTTTGGCTATTATTATTATGGCTTTAAAGAAACAGCAACTTCTGTAAATTTTGGTGGAGGCGACATAGAAGAAGTAAATACATACGAGATTGTGGACAGACGCGGGAATATTGTTGGTTGGAATGCAAATTCTGTGGAAAGCGGAGCAAAAGCAAACAACGAAGTCATTCAATTTGGCACTCTTGGTGCGTGGACGACTGATACAGTAACTGGCGTCAAAGTCTTTTCTTGGGCAGACAGACAAGGTTATATAACAAATGAAGGGAAAGAAGCACAGGTTGGCTATGTGATTGAAGTCGTTGTTACTTCTTACACAAGTCAGGAATATGTTGAAGATGGAGTCACAAAATATAGGTATCCAGAACTTGGTGTTAGCAATACTTATAATCTAATGGTAATATCTGACGATAATGATGATAAGAGTTGGGAAAATTTGATGTTAGCATATGATGCAATAGACAAATCAACTTATGAGTCCATTATAAATGGCATAAATGCGTTAAATCTTTCTTCCTCAAATGGAACAGTGCTTTATTTACAATCAATGGGAACTGTTTATTCAAGCAAAATTAGTTCCTTAGAAGTGAAAGGTTTAAGCGTTGGTTCTTCAAGTTCTGTGAATTACACTCCAGAGGCTGGCGATGATGTTAAAAAAGTTGAAACAAAATTTAATGCCTATAAGGTTATCTCAACATATTATGACGGTAAATACACAACAAGTGCATTTCATGATTGCGGTGGAGACATTAGTTTCGCAAGAGATGTCTATAAAAAAGAAAATTATGTGACTGACTTGTCTTCAAAATCAATGGCACTAGAAAAACTTTATGAACTTGACAATGTTGCCACAAGTGAAGATGTGCTTGAACCTGAATGGACAAAAGCATCTGTCCCACAAGGAGTGCTATTCCTTTATAATGTGTATTCAATTTAAAAATGGGCGTGGGTGGACGCCTTAAAAAATGGTGGTGAAAGATGAAAAATTTTGGCGAAAAATGAAGATTTTTGATAGTGTTTTCTAGAGTATTTTGATAGAATTAACAAATAGCTTGAGTTTAGTTTGAAAAGGGAAAAGGAAAGGAAAAAAAGAAAAAAAGGAAAATATGAAAAGAGTTTTTTACGGATTTATTTTAATATTATTACTCTCGTGTTGTTTTTCTTTATTTGGTTGTGATTCTCGCTATAGCAACCTTGTTATGACCTCGCAACTCTATTATTCACAGGAAAATTCCATTTCTCTTGACAATGGAACAAAGCGTGTGACGACTTCCACAGGCACTTTTGACGTGAATATAGACGGAAGCTACACCTTTTATATAGATGAAAGTTCAACTTGGGCAAATCTTGATGTCATTTTTGATAATGTGCCAAATGATTTTAGATATGGGGCAAAATTTAACATTTCAAATCCTGTTGTTACAGTCAACGACAATATTGAATATATTGAGAACGGAGTGCGAACTAGAATAACTGCGACAAGTGTTGGAAGAGCCGATGTTAATGTCATCAGTCTTGAAGGAAGCAAATCATCTTCAATAAAAGTTTATGTTAAGCAAGTTGCTGAAAGCATCAGTTTTAAAGACGGCAATCTTGCTCTCACAAACGAAAGAAATTCAACAATCAACTTTGAAAATCAAATTGTTTGCGAACCAATCTTTTCGACAACTAGCGACGATTCCATTTCCTTTCAGTTTGGTCAAATTGTTAGTAATGAATTTGTGAAATACACAGAAAGTGAACTTGTGGGTTTTGGGCTAAGTTTTAATGCCATTTCCAAAAATTTGACAGTGATTGCAAACAAGACAACTCTTGAAAGCATTGTGGTGATGGCTGTCTATGATAATCCTTTAAAAGACGACCTCACAGCGACCACAGTTTTGCAAATTCTCCCTGAAATAAGCGAATTTGAAATTTATTTGGGCAGTGAGAGGGTCGACGTCGTGGCAGAAAACAGGATTTTGGAAAATGAAATCCAAGAATTTGTCGTCAATTTTGACAAACTCAACTATGCTGATATAATTTTAAAGGTGAAGTCAAACGGAGTTTTGGTGTCGTTTTCTTTTTTGGAAGACACACTATCTCCTTTTGATATAAAAACGTATAAAGTCAGTGCTGTGGAATATTTAGATCAAGACTTATCTTATGGCTACACAAGTTATGAAGACGCAACTTATACTTTGTTTTATTATAGACTTACAGCCTCAAAAAACATAACGACGATAAACGCTTCCTATCCCAACGGAACATTCACGCAAATTTTCACTTGTGACTATAAGAATTATCTTGTGGAAGGTTTTCCACTCACTCACAACTATGTTGCAAAATGCTTTAATCTAATCAAAAAATTTTCCATTAACAACACTGAAATGGAAAGCATTTCTGCAGGAGATGAAAATGATGAGAAATTTGTTTCTCTTGATGAAAATATCGTGTGTTCGTATAACCGCTTCGATATGATTTCTATCACGGGAGAAAAAATTTATCTTCGCAAAACAGTTGCAAAGAAACTTCTAGATGTT
>RZYX01000153.1 GCA_009930155.1 Clostridia bacterium
AAAGATCATAGTTATGTTCAGGAACTTGTTGATGCAGGCAAACTAAGTTACGAGCAATCTTTTTATCACCCCGACAGCAACATCATTACAAAATTCATGGGTGATCCTAAAAATGTGCCTATTCCTTCTGTGCTTAGTTTTGAGCACTCCGATGGTGATATTTTGCTTTTATGCAGCGATGGGCTTAACGGAATGTTACAAGATTCAGAAATCGAAAGTTGCTTTTATGAAAAGGATTCACTAATCCAAATTTGCGATACTTTGATTGATTCTGCAAACAAAGCTGGCGGGAATGATAATATTACTGTGATACTGGGCGGGGTTGGGGAATATAAAACTGTTAACAAATCTGATATTAGTGAAGGTGATTCCGATGTAATTATAGTAAACAAAATAGAACCCCAAAAGGGAAAGAGGAGCAAACGGCGAAGTAGAGCAATGCTGTTTTTTTTAATTGTCTTTCTTTTGGTTATGGCAGTTTTTGCAACACTCTGCTATAAAGGAGTTTTATTCCCGAACAAATCAAAAGATAAAAAGGAAAAAGTTCAAACCGAAACAGTTGATGAAAACAGCAAGACTGGAGATGAAAAGTCTGACACAGATAAAGAAATCGATATACAGGACAAAGTGACAAAAAGATCTGAAAATGAAAATAATGAGCAAGTTGAAATTGTTCTAGTTCCTGATAATATTGTTGCAATTTTGACTAAAATGCAAACCGAAATCAAAGGATTTGATAATCCTACTCCAATTGATATGGAAATATCTAAACAGATAACAAGCATTTTAAACCATAAAGCAAAAAATGGTGAATTAGGTTTTGACAGTAAAAGTCAAATGGTAGTAGCATTAGAAAATCTTATTAACAAACTCAATACTGGAGATCAATATTATAAATCCAAAGCAGGCGAATTGAAAACAGAAATTGATAAACTTTTAGAAAACTAATAATATGAGATGTTATAATTGTGGATACGATAACAGTCCTGAAAGTAAGAATTGTGTTAAATGCAATGCACTTCTCAATACTAATTTAAGTGCTGACAATTCGCAAGAGCACAGCCAGCCAATTGAAGGAATTAAAGGTACTTTAAAAGGGCAACAGTTAAATGTTGAACCTTGGGATTGTCCAAAATGTGGCAGACCTGTTGTGCCAGGTTCAGGCAAATGTAATTTTTGTGGCTTTGTGTTTAATTCAGGCGATAATAACGAAGCAATTTACAAAGACAAAAGCTCAAAAATAAAAGGAACAATTGATCCTTACGATAAAGGTTTTGTCTTAAAACCAATTTCGACTCAATACGAAAATGAGTTTGACGAAATAAAATTCAGAGCTGGTGATGAAAATATCATTTTAGGAAGGGATAAGCTAGAAAAAGACAATTTTACTATTTCGCAAGAGCAGGCACAAATGGAATTTCGAAATGGGAAATGGTATATAAAGAATCTTAGCGAAAAGAAATCTACATTTGTGTTTGCTGGTGATTACACCGAGCTTAACGATGGAGATATTTTATTAATAGGTGACAGAAAATTTGTATTTACGAAGTAGAAACAGTTAGTAATGCAGGTAAGATTTGAAGTTCCGAAAGAATTTTTTCTAAAAGGCATTCCTTGTCGAATTGAATTAAAGCAAGGACAGCAAGTTGGAAATTTTATTGTTGAGAAAATACTCGGCAATGGAACTTTTGGTATTGTTTATAAAGTTAGGCAAGGCAACCAGTATTATGCGTTAAAGCTTCTTAAATTGTGGGAAGTCGTTTACAAAGAACAAAAAGAAACTGTTGGCGAAAGATTTTTACGTGAGTATTACGCTGCCCAAACTCATGGTGCATATTTGGTAAAATCGCATCAATACGGTGAAATTGACAACAATCCATTTTTTGTTATGGATTATTTGCAGGGTGGCGACTTGCGATCAAAAATTGGAAAACTAACTGTCGAACAAATACAAAGTTTTGGAATTGATGTTCTTCAAGGTTTGAACGAGTTGCATAGTGCAGGAATTATTCATCGTGATTTGAAACCAGATAATGTCTTGCTAGATAGCAACAATAAAGCTTTGCTTACCGATTTTGGAATTTCAGCATTTGTAAATCATCATATTAAGCGCGCAACACGCCCAAATTTATTCGGAAATGTCAGGGAGACTTTTGGAACTTTCGCATATATTCCACCTGAACAGTTGGTAAACGCTAAAAAATTTGCTACTACTACTGCTCGAACAGATTTGTGGGCTTGGGGTGTGATGATGTATGAACTTTTTAGCAATGGAAATTATCCGTGGGGAAGATTGGAATCAGAATCTGACCTTGCAGATTATATTAAGAATGCCAACCAGGGTAACATGGTTAATACTGCTGGTTTTAAAATTATGCCAGAAAACTGGCAGCAGGTTGTTGCAAATTGTTTAAAGTCTGATTTCGGACAAAGAGCTCAAGATGCAAGCAGTATTTTATCATTGCTTTCTGCAAAGAGTTTTAGTAAACAACAACAAACAATCAATGCTACAAATTCTCTTAAACTTACTGTCTTGCAGGGTGAAAATAGAAATTTAAGCACGGTTTTAAGCCCTGAAAAGAAAATATTTAATATTGGCAGATCATCGAATAATGATGTTTCTGTGCAGGACAATGAAACAATTTATATTTCCAGACAGCATGCAACAATTGAGTGCGTTTCTGATCTAAATTGCTGGTTTATAAGGGACGGACAGTGGAATATTAGTGCTAAAAAATGGCAGTTGTCAACAAACGGAACTTATCTAAACGCTGCAAAGATTGATAAGTTTGGTGCAAAATTGTCGTTTGGAGATATAATTACAATTGGCGATACAAGATTAAAAGTTGAATCAGTGTAGCAAATTGAATTTAAAATAATGTGTAACAATTATCGAAATGAATAAAAACGAAACGGTAAAAAACAAACCACAGTTTAATAAATCTTTGGGTTCTGGGGTTAAATCAATGTTTGGCGGTAAGGGAAGAAAATATTTTGTTCTTGAGCATAGAACTCATTCTACTTTGCACAAGGCTGGTGATGTGCAGGAAATTATTGTTGACTATATTGAACTTGGTCGCGATACAAAATGTCAAGTCAGGTTTGGTGATGATATGATGACAGTTAGCCGAAGACATGCTGCGATTTTTTCCGAAGATGATAAATGGGTTGTCAAAAATTTGAGCGCAACTAATCAGACAATAATTAATGGAAGACCTGTTTTTGATAAATGGTATTTGCAAAACGGAGACGAACTTCAGCTTTCTGCCGAAGGACCAAAAATTGGTTTTGTTGTACCACAAGTGAATACTGTTGCAAGTCTTGGATTTTCAAAGAGATTGTCTTTGTTCCGTCAACAGGCTTTAAGACCTTACAAAACTGCAATTGTAATTATTTCTATTGTTTTCTTGATGGCAGTTGCTGCATTAGCTTATGGAATTTATCAGGCAAATAAGCAAACAGAAAAAGTTGTTGCCGAATTAAATGAGTTTAAAGAAATCTCGAAAAACGAAGCAGATTCTTTAAAACTTGCTAATTTGAAAAACGAAGAAATGAGAACTCAACTTGCTGAACAGGTTACAAAACTCGAATCAACCGTTTCATATCTAAAAAAACAACAGACACTCAATGCGGCTAATGCAAATCAAAATGCGCCTAACAAGTTTTCAGATTTATACAATGGCGTTTATCAGATAATAATTGAGGATATGACACTTAGCTTCGATGGACAAACTCAAACAGAATCTATAAATGTGCCAGTCGGAAGCGGTTTCCTTCTCAACGATAAACGCTTTATCACAGCCAGACATGTTATAGAACCTTGGTATTTTATCGAAGATGAAAATAG
>RZYX01000154.1 GCA_009930155.1 Clostridia bacterium
TTACAGTAACAGACTATAACGGCTGTACTGCTATAGCTAGTGCTACCGTTAATACTTCAGATGCTCCTCCTGTAGCTAATTTTGAAGCTGATGTAACTACTGGTTGCGATAATCTTACTGTAAACTTTACCGATTTATCAAATAATTCACCAACTGCATGGTCTTGGACTTTCGGTGATGGTAATACATCAACAATTCAGAATCCTACTCATACTTATTCAAATCCTGGTACATATACTGTCGTTTTAGAAGCTACAAATGCCGTTGATTCCGATACTCATACAATTATAGATTATATTGTTGTTGGAGAAACACCGGTTATTACTTTGTCCATGACAGAAGAATCATTGCTTGGAAATGATGGTACTGCTACAGTTTCAGATATTTCAGGGGGAACGTCTCCATATCAATACGAGTGGTCAAATGGTAGTGATTTAGTTACTATCACAGGTCTGGTTGCTGACGAATATTGTGTAACTGTTACAGATGCGAATGGTTGTATGGTTATTGACTGTATTGATGTTACTCAGGAAGCTCTTCCTGCACCGGAAGCCGACTTTGAAGCAAATATTACAACTGGTTGTGGAACTTTATCTGTAAACTTTACCGATTTATCGACACATAGCCCAACAAACTGGTATTGGGAATTTGGCGACGGAGCAACATCTGATGTTCAAAACCCAACACATACTTATGTTGAAATGGGTACATATACTGTAAGATTAACTGTTACTAATGCGACAGATTCTGATACTCATACAATTACAGACTATATCGTAGTTGGTGAAACTCCAGCTTTAGTATTAAGCATGAATCCTGAATCAAGTGCATTAAACGATGGTACGGCAACAGTTAATATTAGCAATGGAATGACTCCTTATTCTATTGAGTGGAGTAACTCAGGCGATACTGAGATTATCACCGGATTATCAGCTGATAACTATTGTGTTACTGTTACTGATGCTGCAGGTTGTTTCGAAACTGCATGTATTGACGTTACTTATGAGGCCGGAACATTAGAGCCGGTTGCTGCCTTTGAAGCAGATGTAACTGAATCTTGTGGTTCCGCAACAGTTAACTTTACCGACTTATCATTATATGAGCCAACTATATGGGCATGGTCGTTTGGCGACGGTAGTACATCTGATGAGCAAAATCCAACTTACACATATAGTGGACCTGGAATTTACACTGTTACTTTGCACGTGTCTAATGCTGAAGGTTCTGATTTTGAAACAAAAATAGACTATATTGTCGTTCACGAAATGCCTGTAGTTACTGTTGATGTTACTCCGGCATCGGGTGAATTTGTTGCAGATGGCGAAGCAATTGCTAACATTTCGGGTGGTGCTACTCCTTACAGTATTACTTGGTCAAATAGTGACACAGGTGCCACTTCAACAGGATTGTTGCCGGGGAATTATTCAGTTGTTGTTATTGATGATAATGGCTGTTTTACAACTACACCTTTTGTAGTTAATTGGGTTAATGCTGTTGACGAAAATTTGATGGTTTACGGAATTTATCCTAATCCTGCTAAAGATGAGGTGTTTATCCAATTCGAAGGCAAATTTGCAAACTCAGTAAGTATCTACGACATGCTTGGTCAAGAAGTTATCGAATTAGTCCCTAGTTCTGATGTTAATAGACTTGATATTAGTAATTTACAAATTGGAGTTTATTTTGTTAAAGTTACCTTCGATGGTAAAGAGTTTACTCACAAACTTGTTATTAACTAATGTTTATCTAAATAGTTAAAGGCTGTCAGTTTTGACAGCCTTTTTTTTGCAAAAAAAAACCGCTCTGTGGAACGGTTTTTAAATTATATTGTATTTGGTTGTGTTTATAAAACTCTTCCTGGATATGCTTCCAAAGCATGCTTCAATGTCTCGATTGCATTTTTAAGGTCTTCGATTTTTAAAACGTAAGCTATGCGAACTTCATTTTTCCCTAAACCGGGAGTATTGTAAAAACCTGTTGCAGGAGCCATCATTACAGTTTGTTTGTTGTACTCAAATTCTTCGAGTATCCATTGTGCGAATTTATCAGAGTCGTCAATTGGAAGTTTTACAACTGTGTAAAAAGCTCCTTTCGGATTAGGACAATAAACTCCTTCAATTTTGTTTAGACCTGCAACCATAAAATCACGTCGTGCAATATATTCGGTGTAAACTTCGTCAAAATAATCCTGTGATGTCTCAATAGCTGCTTCTGATGCAATTTGTCCGAAAGATGGAGGACATAATCTTGCCTGTGCAAATTTCATTGCCGTGCTCATCACATCTTTATTTTTTGATATCAAACAGCCAACTCTAACACCACACATGCTGTAACGTTTCGAGACAGAATCCATCATTATAACATTTTGTTCTAATCCAGGCAAATTCATTACAGAAAAGTGAGTATTTCCATCATAGCAAAACTCTCTGTAAACTTCATCTGAATATAAGTACAAGTCGTGTTTTTTTACGATGTCTGCAAGTAAAAACAATTCTTCTTTAGAGTAAAGATAACCGGTAGGGTTATTGGGGTTACAGATAACAATTCCTTTAGTTTTTGAAGTAATGAGCTTTTCTATTTCCTCTATAGCAGGTAAAGCAAAATCATTACTAATTGACGATGTTATCGGTTTAATAACTACGCCGGTCTGAATAGCAAATCCGTTGTAATTTGCATAAAATGGCTCTGGAACAATAACTTCGTCACCATTATTAAGAGTTGACATAAAAGCAATTGTAATCGCTTCTGAGCCTCCGGTTGTGATTATCATTTCGTCGGCAGTAACATCAATATCATATTTTTTATACGATTCAGCTAGTTTCTTACGGTACGAAATATTACCGGCCGAATGACTATACTCTATCACAGTTTCTTTGATGTTTTTAATTGCTTCTAATGCTACTTCCGGAGTTTTAATATCGGGCTGACCAATATTAAGATGATAAACTTTTACACCACGAGCTTTTGCTGCTTCCGCATAAGGTACTAATTTCCTAATTGGTGATGATGGCATAGCCATCCCTTTGTCTGAGATTTTTGGCATTTTTTTACTAAAATTTAGTTTTCTTAATTATTATCTTTTATTAACTTATTTTATTATGATGTTAATTTTTATTTGGATCAACATTTTTCTTTTTTTGAACTGAGCTTTTACTCTTACTAGTTGAGGATTTTTCTGTTGGTGCGGATCTTTTTACAGTTGATTTGGTAGTTGTGTTTGCTTCTCTGTCATGAATTTTCATTTGTTTTTGAGAATTATCTATCTGTTTTTTATATACAGACTGATTAGCTTTTGAATTTGATTCCCCCGCAAGCACTTCGCCTTTTACTTCGAGTTGAATAGGATTAGAATTTCCATCCACATAAACGTAAACATTTTTATGAAACTTTCCAACGCGCTTTGTATCGTAAGTAACTGAAATCTCGCCTTTTTTACGCTTTTTGATTTCTTCGCGCGGCCATTCTGTTCCCGTGCATCCACATGATGCCTTTACATTTGTTAGTTTTGTTGCTTTTTTACTGATGTTTTTAAACTCAAAAACTCCTTTTGCTTCTTCGCCATAGGCTATTGTGCCAAAATCATAAACTGTTGATTTAAAAACAATTGAATTTTGTTTTGACGTTTGATCAGGCTCAGTTACTGTTTTCCCCTGAGCAAATAAAATGCTTGTAGATAAAAGCATTATTACTAATAAGATTGTGTTTCTCATAATTTATAAATTTAATGTAAAAGTAGAAAAATTATGGTTTCATTAAACAAGATTCGTACCTTATTTTCTATTTTATGTTATTAATCATTATTTGTCAAGGAGTTTTAAGAGTGATT
>RZYX01000155.1 GCA_009930155.1 Clostridia bacterium
ATCGTAAGTTGATCCATTCGCTAACCAAGAACCTTCGAATCCACCGGAAGTTCCTTCAAGCGTGGTACAAGTTCCGCAAACATCTTTATCTTCTCCGGCTGAAATAATTGGAGTTTCGACAAACTCGATTAACACTGTATCTGTAGAAAAGCAAGATGGCATTAATGAATTGTTTTCTCTAAATTGGAAAACCCATTGACCATAATGTGAAACATTTACAGGTGTTTCATTTGAATTAAGGTTTTCAATATTTGCCGAAGCTGCAGGTGTTGGTTTATCAAATACTGACCAAATTCCGGCAGGTTGATAAGAAACGTTTTC
The DNA here is from genome assembly GCA_009930155.1 of Clostridia bacterium. Next base: position 322 of record RZYX01000155.1, read on the forward strand.
AGTTATATCATATATTGCGTTAAGTTGGTAATTGTTTCCGCAGATTACATCACTGAGACCAGCGTTAGCAATTGGCTGTTTGTGGAAAGTAATGTGCATAGTATCAATTGAGGAGCAACCGTGATTAATCATGACCCACATAAATTGTACATCAACACTTGCAGAATCGCCAAAACTTCCAAGAGGATTTATGCAAAAGCTAGCATCTGGAGTGTTGTTTATATTATCGGTCCATTCTCCAATAATATCTTTAGCAGTCCAAAATCCAGTTGCCCATTCTGATCCACTAATGTCTGCATTAAAGGTAAAACAATTACCGCAAACTTCAGCTTCATCAATACCTCCGACGCTTGCAACAGGTTGTCTCGAGAAAACTACTCTTTTTGTTGCAGTATTTGTACATTCAATCCCATTTTGTTGTAGGGTTTCTGTCCAAACAAAGTCTATTTCTTTAAAAAGATCGGTTCCATAACCAACATACACTGTGGGATTTGGGATATCATTTCCACCTTCATAATATGGAGTAGGAGTATACGGGGTGCCATCATGGTAAGCTGTCCAATATCCAGTGCCTGTAACGTTAAAGACATTTAAATCATACACAATTCCACAAACGGTATCAACATTTGCGGTGGTTGTTGGTTGAGGTTCTTGAATAAAAGTTATTTGTAGGTTATCTTCGTCGTAGCATTCTCCGTTTATTTCTCGCCAAGTAAAAACTTGTGTTCCAAAACTTGAATTAACGCTTGTGTTTGGATCAGAGGCAGACTCAAAAGAGCCGGGTCCCGACCAAAATCCTGTTGTTGATGGTAAGCTAAAAACTGCATTTAAATCAGCAGAATTTCCACAAATAGTAAAGTCTTCGCCGGCATAAGCCGATGGATTTTGTGTAAAACTTACCGTAACATTGTCAGAGTTAACACATTGGTTATTTACCACAGTCCAAGTATAAACTACATTGTTATAATCATTGTTGATTACTGTAACTTCATGAGAATTTATGTTGCCAACTGTTGGAGTCAAATCTACTGTAGAAGTCCATGTTCCTATTTGACCAGCTGCCGGTTCTGTTGCAACTAAATTTACACTTAAACCACAAACAGACATATTGCTTTCTTGAATATGGGCAATTGGGTTTTGATGCCAAACAACCGGAGTTGGGATACTCATAGATAAGCAGTTATCGTTTAAGTCAACATGTCCTCCAGCGTTATCACCTGCTATTGCTGAGATATAATAGAATTGCTCTGTATTTCCTCCAGAAATATCAGTTAGAAAAAATTCAGGCGTAGTGTTGTAAGCAAAAATTGTGGGAGGAGTTGCTCCATCATGAATAATAAATTCTAGGATATCGTCTCCATCATTGATAAAGTTAACATTATGAAATAAAATTGTACTATTAGTGCTTTCACCTTCACAAAGGTGGATTGGGGAAGAAGTGTTTAGTGTACCGGCATAAGTTGCACAGCCGCAATCGTGTGATCCTGACAAAATGATTTCGTTACAACCATGATTGTCTGTAATAGTAATATTATAATCGGATTGTGATGGGAAAGTTTGAGAGAAACTTCCTGTTGCAGAGCCTTGTCCTGTTCCAAAGTCATAATTAAATGAAGCGGGGTTACCTTGAGTGTTAATTACATCAAAAGATACAGTGTAATTGTTTAGTCCTACATCACAAATATTGTCAGAGAAGTTTGTTATTTCAATGCTTTCGTAAATAGTTATTGTGATTTGATCTTGGTCGGGACAAGGACCGTTTATTTCGTAACCAATATTCCAAACTCCTTGACCGGCAATTTCGGGATAAAAGACTCCATTAGCGATTGATCCGGCAGGAGCATTTGTTGTCCATGTGCCACCGCCATCAACTGCTTGAAGTTGAAAAGGAGAGGAGTTTGTACAAACATTACCTACGGGTGTGATTGTTGCGTCTGATGGAAGGGTATAGAATGTCTCTGAGTCTATAACTTCACATTCAGGACTACCTGGGACATTGATTGTTTCTGTAACCGTTAGAGTAAAATCGCTAGTTGTTTGTGGAAAATCTGAAGTCCCTTCTACAATTTGATGACTTAGTTGATCTCCATTAAATCCAGAACCTGAGCAAGACCAACTATAGTCAGTAATTGATGATGTAACAGTGTATTCTCCGGCGGGTTCTTCTGGCGGGACGACATAAACTGAAGCAGTGGCAGCGTCGCAAGAATTGTCGTTTATAGTAGAATAAATTTCTCCTGAATCATATATAAAAGTAGTAGTTCCGCATTCGGTTTCTTTTCTAAAGACAAGCGTTGCCATTGTTAATGATCCGTAATCAATATTTTCGCAGTCGTATATTTGAACTGACCATCCTGGATCACCGGCATAAAAGCCATAGATATTTTCCCATGTTTCTGCTGGAGCAAAAACGCCGTTTAAGGGAGTAGGTAAATCACATACGCAAGGAACATAACTGGGATCTGCCGGGATTAGTTCGGGTCCACCAGGAAAATAATTTGTAGAGAAGCAAAATTCTTCCAGATTATTTCCATCATTACAAGCAGCATTTTCATCTTCGGGAGCACATCCGGTAACTGACCATGGAATATCTAAGTTACTTTGATGTAAACCTTCGACACCCCAATCAGAGGCTGCCGGCAAAAGAGCAACTACTCCATTATTGCCAGGCTCGGTTGGCTGATGTCCGGGAGCTTTAAGATAAAAGCCCAAATCGGAAACATATGTATGATTTGCCCAAAAACAAACTTTGATAAATGTGTTTTCGTCAATTTCGAAATTTAATCCTGGAGGATCATTTATTTCAAATTCGTTATCTAAAACAGCGGCTTCGGCTGTTAAAGTAAATGTTTCACAACCTGGCTCAATCGGTGCGACATCAACATAGGTTTGATTGACCCAAACCCAAGCTTTATAACATGATACAGTTCCTCCACAATCTACTTGTGCCATATATAAGCCAGAGTTTAAGCCTGTTGCTGTGCTAGTAGTTTGTCCTATTTCTGAATAACTTAATCCATCATATTTTAGCCAAACTACCGAACAACCGGCTGATGCAACTGTTAACTCTCCTACGCTGTTGTTTGCTTGATTTGAACAAAAAACATAGACTGCATCATTTTCTCCGCCACCACTTAAATAACCTGATGTGTAATTTGTGCTGAATGATGCAGATGCATTAGGTGCAGTTATTTGAGCATTTAATCCTAAGCAAAAGAATAAGCCTACTAATGTAAAAAAGATATTTTTAAACTTTTTCATAAGTTAATTATTTGATATGTGAAAAATATTCGTCTAAGGTAATAAATTGATCATTTTCTTTAATATAATATACTCCCATTTGTAATAAGACCTGTTTAAAGGTTTCTATGTAATTATTATTATAAAGACTTAAGTAACAAGTACGTTGGTTCTCAAACTGAAAACTACTCGATTTTATTGTGAATTTTTTTACATTTGGGATGTCATTTACGGAAATAAATATTGGTTTAGAACTTTCATCAT
>RZYX01000040.1 GCA_009930155.1 Clostridia bacterium
AATGAAATTTCTGATAGGTGGGAATAATCTCACCTATTTTTTTTGAAAGTAAATGCAAGAAATCCTTCATTTATCTATTGCTTTTTTTGTTGTAACAATATAAAATGTATCTATAATTATTTTATAAAGATATTGGGTGAAAATCATGAGTGGTTCTCTACTTTCTAAAATCGAAAAAATATATCCAACTCTTTCAAAGAGTCATAAAAAGATTGCAAGCTATATTCTTGAACATTATGATAAAGCTGCTTTTATGACTGCTGCTACACTTGGCAAAACAGTTGACATAAGTGAATCAACTGTAGTTAGATTTGCTACGCAACTTGGTTTTGAGGGTTATCCAGAACTTCAAAAGACACTTCAAGAAATGATAAAGAACAAGTTAACTGCAATTCAAAGAATGGAAGTTACAAGTGTCAATATGATGGATGAGAATGCACTTGATAAGGTTCTTTCCAGTGATATTGACATGATAAGGTCGACGCTTGAAAACATTTCTAAAGAAAACTTTAAATTAGCAGTTGAAGCAATAAATAAGGCAAAGAAGATTTATATCCTTGGTGTTAGAAGTTCTGCTTCTCTTGCAAGTTTTATTGCTTTTTATTTCAATTTGGTATATGACCAGGTTGAACTTGTTGACTCTGAAAGTGCAAGTGGAATTTTTGAAAAGATTTTTAAAATTACAAGTGATGATGTTTGCATAGCTATAAGCTTTCCTAGATATTCAAAGCAAACAATAAATGCCCTACAGTTTATTCACAGTAAAGGTGCTAGGGTTGTTGCAATTACTGATAGCAATTCATCCCCAATTGTTCAATTTTCAGATTATATTTTAGTAGCAAAGAGTAATATGGCATCGTTCGTTGATTCGCTAGTTGCACCACTTAGTGTAATAAATGCTTTGATTGTTGCAGTAACACTGGAGAAAAAAGAAGAAGTTTTCAAAAATTTTAGTGAACTTGAGAGTGTTTGGGAAAAATATCAGGTATACGAAAAAATGGGGGAAATAGACGAGGATGTCTAACAATATAATTATTGTTGGCGGTGGTGCAGCAGGATTAATTGCGGCTGGCACAGCTGCACAACAAGGCTGTAATGTAACTATTATTGAACGAAATGACCGTGTAGGTCGAAAAATTATGATTACCGGTAAAGGGCGTTGTAATGTTACAAATGCCTGTACAAATATAAATGAGTTAATTGATGCTGTGCCAGTAAATGGTAGATTCCTTTACAGTGCTTTTTCGCACTTTATGCCAACTGACACTATCAATTTTTTTGAGCAACTTGGTGTACCTATTAAGTTAGAAAGAGGTAATAGGGTTTTTCCTGTTTCTGATAAAGCTGTAGATATTGTTGATGCTCTTGATAAATTTATAAAGCAAAATCATGTAAAAAGAATAAAAGGTAGAGTTACTAAGCTTATTGTTGATAATGATGATGTAGTTGGAGTAAAAACACAAGATGGCAAAGAGCTTTTTGCAAGCTCTGTTATAATTGCAACAGGAGGAGTATCATATCCGCTTACGGGTTCAACGGGCGATGGTTATGAACTTGCAAAGCAGGCAGGGCATACAATAATCGACCTTAAACCTTCTCTTGTGCCTCTTGAAAGTTCTTCACAGATTTGTAAGGACTTGCAAGGTCTTTCTTTGAAAAACATAGAAATAAAAGTTTTTGATACTGAAAAGCGTAAAGAAATTTATTCTGATTTTGGTGAAATGTTGTTCACACATTTTGGCGTATCAGGCCCCTTAATATTAAGCGCAAGTTCACATATGAACGAGATGAAACAAGGCAAATATGAATTGCTAATTGATTTGAAGCCAGCTTTATCTCATGAAAAATTAGATGCTAGAATTCAACGGGATTTTTTAAATAACTCAAATAAAGATTTTGCAAATTCACTCGATGCACTCTTGCCACAAAAGATGATACCTGTAATAGTTGAACTTTCAGGTATTCGACCAACTCTTAAAATCAATCAAATTACTAGGGATATGCGTCGTGAACTTGTTAATTTAATAAAGGAACTTAAAGTTCCAATAAGTGATTTTAGACCTATTAAAGAAGCTATCGTAACTTCTGGCGGAGTAAAAACATCTGAAATCAATCCAAAAACAATGCAATCTAAACTTATGCCTTCACTTTATTTTGCAGGTGAAGTTATTGATGTTGATGCATATACAGGTGGATATAATCTACAAATTGCATTTTCCACAGGGTATCTTGCTGGAAAATCTGTATCGGAGGAATGTTTATGATAAATATAGCTATTGATGGGCCAGCAGGCGCAGGTAAAAGTACAATTGCAAAAAATGTTGCCATGGAGCTTGGATATATTTATGTTGATACTGGGGCATTGTATCGAACTATCGGTCTTAATGCGTTAAGATTAGGGTATGATACAAAAAGTGCTGAACTTGTTACAAAAACACTTGATGATATAAATGTTAAACTTAAGTTTATAAATGGAGTGCAAAGAGTATATTTAAATGGTGAAGATGTTTCAGAAGAAATTCGTTCATCACAAGCTTCTATGGCTGCCTCAAATGTTTCTGCAATGCCTTCTGTTCGTGAATATCTATTTGATTTGCAAAAAAACATAGCAAATGAAAACAATTGTATAATGGATGGTAGGGATATTGGTACCGTTGTATTACCTGATGCACAGGTTAAAATATTTTTGACAGCATCTGCAGAGGAAAGGGCAAATAGAAGATACAAAGAGCTTATTGAAAAAGGCTCTGATGTTGAATACAAAAGTGTTCTTGAAGAGATGAAACAAAGGGATTTTCAGGATTCGAGCAGAGAGATTGCACCTCTTAAACCTGCAGATGATTCAGTAATAGTGGACTCTACAGAAAAATCTTTGCCACAGGTAATAGCCGACATAAAAAGCATTGTGGAGGAAAAAATTTATGGCGAGCGAATATGAATTTAATTATAATCGTAAAATAAAAAGCAAAAAGGGTTTATCATATAAAATATGGTTACCTCTTGCTCATTTTGTTATATCTCTGCAATATAAACGCGTTGAAATTCATGGTATAGAAAATATCCCTAAAGAGGGCGGCTTTATTATGTCGCCAAACCATATCAGTAATTTTGATGCAATTATAATTGGTGCAAATGGTGTAAGAGATTTGCATTTTATGACTAAAACAGAACACTTTAAACACTGGTATACAAGATATATAATTTCATTCTTTAACGGGTTTCCTATAAAAAGAGGAGCAGCAGACAGAGCAGCGCTTGAATATGCATATAGGATTGTTAAAGAAGGCCATATTCTTTGTATATTTCCAGAGGGAACTAGGTCAAAAAACCTTGAAAGACCTGAAAAAGGAAAATCAGGAGTTGCTATGATTGCAAGACAGACACAAGCGGATGTTATGCCTGTATCAATACATAAAGTAGGTACAGCTGGTAAGCGTTCAAAGTTATTTATTCGTTTTGGCGAAATAATAAAGTATGAAGACTTTGGATTTACAGAGGCAGGAAGCCATTCAGAGCTTAGAACATTTACAAAGCTTATTATGGAAAGAATTGGTGAATTATGGGACATGGACGAAGTGAAATAATTATTGCAAAAACAGCGGGATTTTGCTTTGGCGTTCGCCGTGCAATTGACACTGTACAAAGTGCTTTGGACGAGGGTGGCTGTGTTTGTACTCTAGGTCCAATTGTTCATAACAATGCTGTAATAGAATATTTTGAAAATAAGGGCGTAAAAGTAATAGATGAACCGTCTCAGGCATCTAAAGACTCAACTGTTGTTATCAGAGCACATGGTGTTACAAAAGCGGTTTTGAAAGAGCTTAACTCTAAAGAAATAAAGTGTAAGGATGCAACTTGCCCAAAAGTTCGTAAATTACAGCAGATTGTTGACCAAAAAACTCAAGAAGGATATATTGCTTTTATTGCAGGAGATAAAGATCACCCCGAAATTATTGGAGTAATAAGTGACAGCACTGCTGAATATTATACATTTAAAAATGCAGACGAACTGGAAGAAATTATTAAAAATTATCCTGATTTAGTTAATAAGCACATATTTGTTGTTCAACAAACAACTTTTAGTATCAAAGAGTGGCAAGATTGTATAAAAAAGATAAATTTAGTATATACAAATGCAACAATTTTTGATACAATATGTTGTGCAACCGAAGAAAAACAAAAAGAGGCTGTCGGAATTTCTATAAAGTGCGATACCATGGTTGTTATTGGGTCTCACAACAGTGCAAATACGATTAAGCTTAAGGAAGCTTGCTTAGATAATTGCCCAACTTATTTAGTTGAGAATGCAAGCGAGGTTAAAGATATAGATTTTTCTGGTTGTTCTTATGTTGGTGTTACTGCGGGAGCTTCGACTCCTGATAGTATAATAAAGGAGGTTCTTGAAACTATGTCCGAGATGTTTAATGAAAAAACGGAAGTGTTAACTGAGGAGAAACTCACTGCTTCTGATTCTGAAGAAATGAGCTTTGCTGAAGCTTTGGAAGAATCACTCAAAAGTATGAGCACAGACCAGAAAATCAAAGGTGTAATTGTTGGAATTTCACCTAATGAAATTCAGGTTGATATAGAAAGGAAGCATGCTGGATACATTACTTATAGTGAATACAGCTATGATCCGACTGTTGACCCTGCAAAAGATGCTAAAATCGGCGATGTTATTGAAGTAATCATTATGAAGACCAACGATGCAGAGGGTACTGTTATGCTTTCAAAGCGTCGTGTGGATGCAGCTAATGCTTGGAATGAGATAATTGCAGCTAGTGAAAATGATACTGTAGTTGAGGGTGTCGTAACTGATGTTATAAAGGGCGGCATACTTGCAACAACAAAGGGTGGAGTAAGAGCTTTTATTCCTGCATCACTTGCAACTGTATCAAGAGGTGAAGCTCTTGAAAATCTTCTTCACACAAAAGTTTCTTTTAAAGTTATTGAGGTTAATAAACCTCGTAGAAGGGCTGTTGGTTCTATTAAAGCAGTTCTACAAGAGTCTCGCAAGGAGTCTTTGGAAAAGTTTTGGAGTACAGCACAGGTTGGACAAGTATTTACAGGCGTTGTAAAATCAATGACAAGCTATGGTGCATTTATTGACATCGGCGGAGTTGATGGAATGGTTCATATATCTGAGCTATCTTGGAAACGCATTAAACATCCATCAGAAATTTTAAATATCGGTGATACTGTTGAAGTATATATCAAGGCTCTTGATGATAATAAAATTTCACTTGGCTATAAAAAGGCAGAGGATAATCCTTGGGAAGTTCTTAAGAACACTTACTCAGTAGGAGATGTCATAAAGACTAAAATTGTTGGAATGACAAGCTTTGGTGCGTTCGCACAGATTGTTCCAGGAATTGACGGGCTTATACATATCTCTCAGATTTCTGATAGACACATAGAAAAACCACAAGAGATTCTCTCAGTTGGTGAAGAGGTATCAGCCAAAATCACAGAGATTGATTTTGATAAGAAGAGAGTAAGTATCTCGATTCGTGCTCTTGTTGAACCTAAAGAAGATATTGCTGAGTCTACAGAGGAAGAAGCCACAGAGGAAACGGATAAATAATTAACTTATAATTGCTGTCTCTGTAATCAGAGGCAGCTTTGTTATAAATGTTTGGAGCAAATTTATATTTTTATTATTAAATGAAGTAAATTAGGAGGTGACTGGGTGCTAAAAAAAATTAATATTGTTTGTGGACATTATGGAAGTGGAAAAACTAATTATTCCATTAATATTGCAAAACAGTTAAAGCAAAGCGGTGCACAGGTAACTATTGTTGATATGGACATTGTAAATCCTTATTTTAGGACTTCTGATTATAAGGAAATGCTTGAAGAGTTAGGTATAAGGGTTATCTGTCCTGTAGCTGCAGGAACAACGCTTGACACCCCTTCACTTCCATCAGAGATTTACTCTGTATTTGAGCAGCAAGACGGCTATGTTATAGTCGATGTTGGCGGTGATGATGTTGGAGCAACTGCTCTTGGAAGATTTGAAAAAAATATAAAGGCGACACAAAACTATCAATGCATTTATGTTATCAATAAATTCAGAAATCTTATAGCAGATCCTATTGAAGCTGTTAAGCTTATGAATGAAATTGAGGCTGCAAGTAAGCTTAAAATGGATGCTATTGTTAATAATTCACATCTTGCACATCTTACAACTGCTGATGATATATTATCAGGGGTTGACTATGCAAACGAAGTCTGTTCGCTCTCAAAGTTACCATTGATGGCAACTACAGTACCACAAAATCTAAGTGATGAGTTACATGGAAAAGTGCCTAGCATTTATCCTATTGAAATTATTGTTAAACTGCCATGGGCAGATAAAGGAGATGTATGAGAATGCCAAAGGTTACGATTAACCCTAATATTTGTAAAAGTTGTGAGCTTTGTATCGCAGCTTGTCCAAAGCAAATTATTGCACTCGATAAAGACACAATGAATGACAAGGGATATCATCCCGCAATAGTGATTGAACCAGAAAAATGTATTGGTTGCAGTGCATGTGCTATTATGTGTCCAGATTGTGCAATTACGGTAGAAAGGTGAGTGAGAAAAATGTCAGAAAGAGTTTTAATGAAGGGAAACGAAGCCCTTGCTGAAGCTGCAATTCAGGCAGGATGCATTCGTTTTTTTGGATACCCAATAACACCTCAGACAGAGCTTGCAGCTTATATGGCAAAGCGTCTTCCAAAGATTGGAGGAGTGTTTTTGCAGGCAGAATCAGAGGTTTCGGCAATTAATATGTTACAAGGTGCAGGTGCTGCAGGCGTAAGAGCTATGACCTCATCATCATCACCTGGAATTAGCCTTAAAGCTGAAGGTATTTCTTATATGGCTGGTGCTGATGTTCCTGGTCTTATAATTAATGTTCAGCGTGGCGGACCTGGTCTTGGCGGTATTCAGCCATCGCAGGCAGATTATTGGCAGGCAACAAAAGCTCCTGGTCACGGAGATTTTCATATTTTTGTTTTAGCTCCTTCTTCAGTTCAAGAGATGGTTGATCTTGTTTCACACGCTTTTGACCTTTCAGATGGCTATCGTATTCCTGCTATGATTTTAGCAGATGGTTTACTTGGTCAGATGATGGAACCTGTTGAGATTAGTAGCAATGGAGATAAAAAGGAACTTCCCGAGAAACCTTGGGCAACTTGTGGACACAAGAATAAGAGAGAACATAACATAGTAAACTCTTTATTTCTTCAGGCAAATGAACTTGAAAGAGTTGTTAAAGAACGCTTTGAGCGTTATAAGATTATTGAAGAAAAAGAGACAATGTGTGAAAGATATATGACAGATGATGCTGAGTATATTGTTGTTGCATTTGGAGCAACGGCAAGAGTTGCTAAAGCTGCTGTAAAAGATGCTCGTGCACAAGGAATTAAAGTTGGTCTTGTTCGTCCAATTACTCTTTGGCCGTTTCCAAAAAAAGAAATGCAAGAAGTTGCAGTTAATGCAAAGTCATTTCTTTGCGTTGAGATGAATATGGGTCAGATGATTGATGATGTTAAACTTGCAATAGATTGCAGTAGACCTGTTAAATTCTTTGGACATACAGGTGGAATCGTTCCAACACCTGCAGAGGTTTTGGAGCAAATAATTAAACTTTCAGGAGGTGAGCTGTAATGGCAATAGTTTTTCAAAAGCCTAAAGGACTTACCGACAAGGCAACACATTATTGCCCTGGTTGTACACATGGCATAATTCATAGACTTGTTGCTGAATGTATAGATGAACTTGGTATTGAGGGAAAAACAATTGGAATTGCTCCTGTTGGTTGCGCTGTTATGGCATACGATTATTTTAGTTGTGATATGATTCAAGCTCCTCATGGACGAGCACCTGCAGTTGCAACGGGTGTTAAGCGTTCTTTGCCGGACAGCTTTGTATTCACATATCAGGGAGATGGAGATCTTGCTGCAATTGGTACCGCTGAAACAGTTCACTCGGCGGCAAGAGGCGAAAATATCTCTGTAATATTTGTAAACAACGCTATTTATGGAATGACAGGTGGTCAAATGGCACCTACAACTATTCCAAACCAGATAACACAGACTTCACCTTATGGTAGAGATGTTAAAAGTGCAGGCTATCCAATAAGAATGTGTGAAATGCTTTCAACTCTTGATGGTGCAGCATATATAGCTCGTGTATCTGTTGACTGTGTAAAGAATGTTAATGCAGCTAAAAAGGCTATAAAAAAAGCATTCCAGACACAACTTGATGGTAAAGGATTTTCCCTTATCGAAGTTGTTTCTTCTTGCCCAACTAACTGGGGTCTATCTCCAAATGATGCTCTTGACTGGTTGCGTGACAATTTAATACCTTACTATCCATTAGGCGTTTATAAGGATACAACAGGCGATAAGGAGGTTAAATAAAATGCAACAGATTAACTCCATTTTGGCAGGTTTCGGTGGACAGGGTATACTTTTTATGGGAAAGGCAATAGCTTACGCTGGTCTTATAGATGGCAAAGAGGTTTCTTGGCTTCCGTCATATGGTCCTGAAATGAGAGGTGGTACAGCAAACTGTAGTGTATGTATCTCTGATGAGGATATTTGCTCACCGCTTGTTACAAATCCAAATGTTTTAATTGTTATGAATTTGCCTTCTTTTGATAAGTTTATAGACACCGTTGTTCCTGGTGGCACTGTTATTGTTGACAGCACACTAGTTTCAAAAAAGGTTGAGAGAACAGATGTTACTGTTTGCTATATTCCTGCAACAGATATTGCTGAAACAAGTGGTCTAAAGGGTCTTGCAAACATTATTCTTATTGGTAAATTACTTGGTTTAACACAGTTTTGTTCTTATGAAACAATTGAAAGAACGATAAATAAAGTTGTTCCAGTTAAAAAGCAACACCTTATTCCTAAAAATATGGAAGCTATAAATATTGGACTTAATTATAAAGGTTAACAATTTTATTGAAAAATTCTTTATTTAAACCACAAAAACTTCACAACTACTAGCTTTATAGCGGTTGTGGGGTTTTATTTTTTTATAAAATTTTGTATTTTAATAGCAAATCTCTAGTAAAAAGGCTGATTTAATAAACATTTAAAAAAGACAATGTTAAACGCATTGTCTTTTTTATTTTGTATACTGTAATCGACAGAAATTGTATAGACTATAGAATATAATGTTTTTGCAGGAGGTGTAACAATGAAACAGAGTGTATACATAGATATTTTAATTGCTATAAACATATTTGTTAATTATTTTTTACTTCTTGAAACAGCTTTTATAAGTCATGAAAAGCCAAAAAGATTACGACTTTTACTTGCAAGCACTTTGGGTGGTGTATATTCTCTAATTATTATTTTACCTGAAATGAATGTTTTTCTCTCAATACTTTTAAAACTGATATTATCAACAACTATAATTTTAGCAGCATTTAAGATAAAAAATATAAGACATTTTTTACGAATATTTGCTTTGTTTTTTGCTGTTAATTTTATATTTGCAGGACTTATGTTTGCTGTATGGATTGTGCTTAAACCTAATTCAATGCAGTTTAATAACGGTGCGGTTTACTTTGATATAAACATTCTAACACTTACTATTATGACAGTTTTTTGCTATGTTGTTGTTACTATTATTTCAAAACTTGCACGCAGAAACTCATCACATGATAAAATTATAGATTTAACTATAAGTTTTGAAAATAAAACAATTTCAGGGAGAGCTTTAATAGATACAGGTAACTCCCTTTGTGACACATTTAGTGGTTCACCTGTTGTTGTGGCTGAATATAATTTTTTAAAAGAAATATTACCAGATGAATTAGGAGAATATATGAAAGATTCAAATTGCCTTGAAACAGATAAAATAAGTGATAACTATAAAGGTAAAATAAGACTTATTCCTTTTAATAGCATAGGTGGCGAAGGTCTTTTAAAAGCGTTTAGACCAGATAATATAAAAATTTATTATAAAAAAAGATACATAACTATTAATTCAATTTATGTTGCAGTTAAAAATATCTCGTTATCAAATGGTGAGTATATTGCAATAATAAATCCGTCGATGTTAGATGAATTCGAAAAGGAGGTAGCTTTGAAATGAACAATTTTAAATATAAACTTAATATTATTTTAAATAAAATAAAAAAAATATTTGGTGTTGCGGAAATAAATTATATAAATGGCCCACAAACATTGCCAGCACCGCTAAAAAAAGATGAAGAAGCGGAAGTAATGAAAAGGATAGAAATGGGAATAGAAGGTGCAAGAGAACCGCTAATAACTCATAATTTAAGATTGGTAGTTTATATTGCAAGAAAGTTTGAATCCTCTGGCGTTGGTCTTGAAGATCTTGTTTCTATCGGAACGATAGGTCTTATAAAAGCAGTTAATACTTTTTGCCCCGAAAAAAATATTAAGCTTGCAACATATGCATCAAGATGTATTGAAAATGAGATACTAATGTATTTGCGAAAGACAAATGCAATGAAACTAGAAGTTTCTATTGATGAACCCCTAAATATTGATTGGGATGGAAACGAATTGCTTCTTTCAGACATTTTAGGTAGTGCTCCTGATACAGTTAATACAGGAATAGAATATGAAGATGAAAAAAGAATGCTTTATTCAACTGTTGAAAAATTATCAGATAGAGAAAAGCTTATAACTAATATGAGATTTGGTATGGGTGGGTATAAAGAACATACGCAAAAACAGGTTGCAGACATTCTTGGTATTTCCCAAAGCTATATTTCAAGGATAGAAAAGAAAATAATTGAGAGATTAAAAAAAGATATGGAAAAAATATTATAAAATTCCTACCTTTGAAAAAACAATTGTGATATAATATCCATAGTTTAATGTTTGCGCACTTTTAATTATGATTTTTAAACATTAATATCGATTATATAGTATATGATTTATAAATGGATGTTTGATTTGTATGAAAAAGGGACAGGAAATTTATCTTGTATCATTTGCTCTTGTTTTGCTTGCCGTCATACTTTTATATGACTTATATAGCATACCAGAGTTAAGTCCTGCAGTCGTTAAAAAGACTGCGGGCATTTCTAATTATAGTGATACAACAAGTCAATATATTGAAGACACACAGCATGAAGTTCTTACGCAGCCTATAAAATCAGAACAAACTGTAAGTAGTAGCACATCTAAAATAATTAACATTAACACAGCTAATGTTCAGGAGCTGACTACGCTTAATGGTATAGGTGAAGTAAAGGCTAATGCAATAATTAATTACAGAACTGAAAATGGATATTATAACAGCGTGGATGAACTTATAAATGTAAAAGGTATCGGAGAAAAGACAATTGATAAGATTAGAACAAATATTACTGTTTGATTTTTAGGGGAGAGAAGTTTGGTTTTTTCAAGTTTAACATTCATATATATTTTTTTGCCGGTTTGCTTCTTTATGTATTATGTATTTCGTAGTATAAAAGCAAAGAATTCAGTGCTTCTAGCTATGTCATTGTTTTTTTATGCATGGGGTGAGCCAAAGTGGATTATAATTTTACTTTTGAGTTCATTTATTGAATATTTAGGCGGATTAGCTATTGATAAATATAAGGATACATGGAAAGCGAAAGTGTCACTGGTCGTTTCTATTACTCTTTCACTTCTTTTTCTAGCCTTATTTAAATACTTTGATTTTTTTGCAACAACAACTAATAGTTTGTTTGGAACAGATATAAATATATTGGGTCTTGGATTGCCTATAGGGATTTCGTTTTATACATTTCAGACTATAACATATTCGGTAGATGTATATAGAGGTCGTGCAAAGGTGCAAAAATCCTTCGCAGATTTGCTTTTATATATTTGTATGTTTCCTCAACTTATTGCAGGTCCAATTGTTAGATATGTTGATATTGATGAGCAAATTCGCAATCGTACGATTAATATTAAAGATGCATCTTATGGTGTTACGAGATTTTTAATTGGTCTTGGTAAAAAAGTTATACTTGCGAACTTTGCAGGGCAAATAGTTAAGGACTTTTTGGTAGGGGATTTAAACAAAATTTCTGTTGTTGGAGCATGGATTGGAATAATTGGTTACTCGCTTCAGATATATTTTGATTTTTCAGGCTATTCAGACATGGCTATAGGTCTCGGTTATATGTTTGGCTTTAAATATGTAGAGAACTTTAATTATCCGTATATAGCTAAATCTGTTTCAGAATTTTGGAGAAGATGGCATATATCTTTAACAACATTTTTCAGAGAATATGTTTATATTCCTCTTGGAGGAAATAGAAAGCATCATGTTGTTAATTTACTTATAGTGTGGTTTTTGACAGGTCTATGGCATGGAGCAAGTTGGAATTTTATTATTTGGGGACTTTATTATTTTGTTTTTATAGTAATTGAGCTTCTTTTCCTTGGAAAAACGCTAGAAAAAATTCCAAAAGTCTTCTCGCATATTTATACATTACTTGTTGTTGTTATTGGATGGGTATTCTTTTATTTTGATGACATATCAAGTCTTAATAAAATGCTTGCAATTATGTTTGGATTTGGAGATACACCATTAACACATATTACAGATTCTGTTTATTTTTTGAATAGATTACCTTTTTTTATTGTTGCTATAATTGCTTGTACACCTATTTCAAAATATGTTAAAAAAATAATGATAGAGGTTTCTAATAAAAATTTGTCTTGTAAGATACTTGCAGATATAACAAATATCGTATTTAATATTTTATTGATTATTTTATGCACAGCTGCACTTGTTGGAACAAGCTATAATCCTTTTTTATATTTCAGATTTTGAGGTGTATTTAGTTGGAAAAAGAATATCGAATGAACTTTAAGACATTTTCTCATATATCTCTTGTACTGTTTATTATCCCACTAATTATTATTGGAATGATTAGTGCTTTAGATAAAAATCAAACTATTTCAAAAGAGGAAAACAGGGCTTTAAAGCACAAACCTTCCTTTAGTTTTACTAAACTTATGAGTGGTGAACTTACGAGAGATTTTGATGAATATTATGCAGATACTTTTCCAAACAGAAGTGGATTTATGAAAATAAATAAAGATATTAATGCTTTTTTCTCTCAAAAATCTACAGGTAGTGATAATATAGTCATAATAAATCGTGATGGTGATGAAAATGATTTTAAGGGAGAATCGCTTTTAGAAAACGATGAATGGAATAACTCTCAAAAATAATGTAAAGGAGATTTTCGGTTGCAGTATGTTGTAATGGACTTGGAATGGAACACAGCATTTTCAAAACAAAGTAATAAGTACATTAATGAGATAATTGAAATTGGTGCAGTAAAGCTTGACAAAAATCGAGCCATTATGTCTACTTTTTCAAGTTTTGTAAAACCTCAAATCGAAAAAAAACTGCGTACAAGAGTAAAATTGTTAACTAATATAACAAACGACGATGTAAGCACAGGGGAAGATTTTTTAACTGTTATAAATAACTTTTGCGAATGGGTAGGGGAAGAAGAAACTATCTTTTTATCATGGGGCAATATGGATATAAGAGTTATGATTGATAATTTCAAATATTTTAATGGTCTTTCAAAGATTCCATTTATTTATTATTATGTTGATTTACAGGACTTTTGTATGGATATGTTAAAATTGCCAAAATCGCAACAGCTTGGTCTTAACAATGCCGCTGATGCGTTAAACATAAAACTGGACTACCTTGTTCTTCATCGTGCATTAACAGATAGCGAAATCTCTGCAAAATGCTTTGAAGAGTTATATAAAGAAGATGAGTTTAATAGCCGTATTAAGAAATGTGACAATACTTTTTATGAAAGATTGTTTTTTAAGCCATATATAATATCAGATATCGATGACCCACTTGTAGATAAAAGTGTTATGAACTGCAAGTGTTCAGATTGCGGTAAAATAGCGAAAAAAATAGATAATTGGAAATTTATAAATGGTTCATTTCGTGCTTTGTATATATGCAAAAATTGCAATGTGAAAATGCGTGTTAATGTTCAGTTTAAAAAGTATTATGAACGAGTAAATGTAAGAAAATCTATTGTTAAAATAGAACAAAAATAAAAATATTGTAAATATTGTATTATATTATAAAATCGTACTATCTCTTGTAGTTTAAAAACAAACCCTTTATTGTAGAGAATTAATCAACTACAATAAAGGGTTTTGGTTTTTTATATTTATTTTATGTGTACTGCTCATAGATTATTATATATTTTAATTTTCAGTATATTTATTCAAACATATTTTTTATTGCCTGAACGGATATTTCAGCATCTGATTTTCCTACAAGCAAGGAAATATCAACTTCTGATGTAGTAACCATCATAACATCTATATTAGCTTTTGAAAGTGCAGAAAATATTTTAGATACAACGCCTGGCTTTCCACGCATTTCATCTCCACATACTGATATTTTGCAGTTACCGCTACTTACATTGATTTTAATATTTGAATCAAGTTCTCTAAAATTCCCAGCGATAACAAGTATTTTTGCAAAATCATCAGAACTTACAGTAAAAGAAAGATTGGTTGTGTTACCTGTTGAAGGGGTTTGTGAAATCATATCAATGTCGATGTTAGCATTAGAAATCATATCAAATATTTGTGATATAACCTTTACATCAGCAGGGGAGTCTTGAAGAGATATAAGAGTTACATCTTCAGTTAATGTTATACTTTCAATAATGTTCATAACTAAGAACTCCTTTTACATTTTATTATGAATCAATTAAATCACTCATAGAATAAAGACCTGCTGGCTTTCCACAAAGAAAAAGTGCGGCATTTATAGAGCCAGTTGCAAAAATTTCTTTTGACATTGCACTGTGGCTAATTTTTATAATTTCATCATGACCTGCAAATATTATTTCGTGTTCTCCAACTATAGTTCCGCCACGAATGGCATGGATTCCTATTTCGTTCTTTTCTCTCTTTGCTCTTTTAGAGTGCCTGTCAAATTCATAAACAGGCGGAGTACGAAGTTGCTCAGAAATAGAATTTGCAAGCATAAGAGCAGTGCCGCTTGGAGCATCGATTTTTTGGTTATGGTGAGCCTCTACAATCTCAATGTCAAATGATGAGCCAAGAACTTTTGTTGCTTTTTCAGCAAGTTCTCTAACAAGGTTTACGCCTAAAGACATATTTGCAGAGAAAAATATAGGAACTTTCTTTGAGACTTCTTCAATATTCTCAATCTGTTCATTTGACAATCCTGTTGTTGCAACAACTGCAGGTGTGTTAGTCGAAACGGCATATTCCAGCAGTTTTTCAAGAGATGAGGGATGAGAAAAGTCTATAATTACATCTGCCTTTTTTTTGAAATCATTTATAGATTCAAAAACCTCAAAACAATCATTCTTTTTATTTGAAATATCAATACCTGCAATAATTTCGCAGTCATCTCTTTGTTCGACACAATTTGCAATAAACTTACCCATTTTTCCGTTACATCCGCTGAGTAATATGCTATTCATAGTTTCACATCCTTGATTATGATAATTAAATTAAGTTATATTTTATAAGTGATTCTTTCAAAGTTTGTCTTGCAGAATCTGAAAGAGGAGCAAGAGGCATACGGCATTGACCAACATCAAATCCCATCATAACAAGAGCTTCTTTTACAGGGATTGGATTAACATCCATAAACATATTACTGCAAAGCTCAAGGTATTCAAGCTGAAGTGTAGCACTACCCTTTACATCACCATCAAGATATTTATATACAATATCATGGGCAAGCTTTGGAATGATGTTTGAAACGACAGAGATAACGCCTTTTGCACCAAGAGACATAAATGATGTTATTTGATCATCGTTTCCTGAATATATATCAAGGTTATCACCACATAATGATATGGTTTTTGCAATTGCTGAAATATCGCCATTAGCTTCTTTTGCAGCAACAATTCTGTCATGCTTTGAAAGTTCAAGATATGTTTCAGGTTTAATATCAACACCTGTACGGCTTGGAACATTATAAAGAATTATAGGAGTAGAAACTCTGTCTGCAATATAATTATAGTGACGAATAAGACCGCTTTGAGATGACTTGTTGTAATAAGGAGTAACCATAAGTAGGCCATCTACACCTGCCTTTTCAGCTTCGTTAGAAAGCTTAAGGCAATAAGCTGTATCGTTACTTCCTGTGCCCGAAATAACGGGAACACGGCCACCTACATGGTCAACCACAAAGTGAATAGCTCCTGAGTGCTCATCATGGTCAAGAACAGGACTTTCGCCTGTTGTTCCACAAACTATAATAGCATCTGTATTATTTTCGATTTGCCTGTCAATAAGTTTCCCAAACAAATCATAATTTATCTTTCCATCGCTGCCAAAAGGCGTTACGATTGCAACTCCTGCACCTGTAAAAATAGTTTTTTTCATGTTAAAATAACCTCCAAATTAATTCATGTATCCTTCTGCACAAAGAAGCTCTGCCAAAAGAACAGCACCACCAGCAGCGCCTCTTAATGTATTGTGAGAAAGGCATACAAATTTATAATCGTATTGAGTATCTTCTCTTAAACGGCCGATTGAAATTGCCATTCCGTTTTCAAGGTTTCGTTGAAGTTTGGTTTGAGGAAGATTATCCTCAACAAAGTAATTAAGAAACTGCTTTGGAGCATTCGGAAGCTCAAGCTCCTGAGCACGACCTTTGAAATTTTTCCAAATATCTAAAATTTCTTCTTTGCTTGGCTTGTTTTCAAATCTTACATAAACTGCACCAAGATGACCATCTAAAACTGGGACACGAATGCATTGAGCTGTAAATCTTGGAGATTCAGCTGGAACAATCTCGCCCGCCTTGATTTTGCCCCAAATTTTAAGAGGCTCTTTTTCGGATTTTTCTTCTTCTCCACCAATGTATGGAATAACATTGTCAAGCATATCTGGCCATGTTTCAAATGTTTTTCCTGCACCTGAAATTGCCTGATATGTGCAAACCAAAACATCTTTAACACCAAAGCTTGAAAGAGGGAAGAGCGCTGGAACATAACTCTGCAAAGAACAATTGGATTTAACAGCGATAAATCCACGATTTGTACCAAGTCGTTTCCTTTGTTCGGGAATAATATTTATATGGTCTGAATTGAGTTCTGGAATAACCATTGGAACATCAGGCGTGTGCCTGTGCGCACTGTTATTAGACACTACTGGACATTCAGATTTTGCATAAGCATATTCAAGCTCTTTTGTTTCTTCCTTATTAAGGTCGATTGCACAAAACACAAAATCAACACTACTAGAGATTTGTTTTATATCCTTAAGAGCATCTAAAACAACCATATCTTCCATTG
>RZYX01000156.1 GCA_009930155.1 Clostridia bacterium
TTACAACACCACTCTTCAAGTTTCAGGAGATTTTAATTTATATGTCTATTACAAACAAAATGAAGTCTACTATGTCATAACTGTGACATATGGAGATTTATATTCAGACTATATTAATGGAGCAACTCTCAAAGAAGTCATTGAAAGCAGTGAGGGAAGTTTGGGTTCTGCTACTGTAAATTTAATAAACAGCGGATACAACATAAGTGGATATAGTTTTGTGGGAAGCAGTCTAGGGACAATTGGAAATGTTTCAAACCTAGCCATATATTTCAACAATAACGAGGTTGAAAGTGATTTTAATATCTATGCTGTGTGGATTATGGCAGCGCCTATTGTTCAAATCAATTCAACTCAACGAGATTTTATAAAGGTTGTTTCCACAAACACAATTATTTATAACGGCGGTGAAGAAGTGGAGATAGTCGTTGGTGAAAACGGCGTCATCTCAATTGCAATTTTTGGCAAGTTTAATTATGACACAAATAACAATATTGTTTTAAGTGAAGCAGGGGTGTATTACATTGACAGCGACGGCTGTATATATGGAACGGCAACTACTTATGTTTCAGGCAGCACTATCGATTATGGCACAGCAGTGTTTCTGAATGTCAGCGTGCAAAATTATAATGATACCTTTGGTTACACAGTCAGTTGGGTTCAGAATTATTCCACAGACACTCCTGTTAATGACTCTGGGGTGTGGTCAAGGAACAACCTAACAGAAATGTTTATTATAAAAACTGTCGATTCTTCAAACCTTTACACTCCACTAGTCATCGCCAGAAAGACTTTCACAGGTGAGTCTACCCCAACAGAAAGAGTAAATGTCACAGAAAATGGATATTTCAAAGGCTTGAGAATATCAGCACAAAATATCAATGTGAAGATTTCTCCAAAAACTATTGATGTTGGGCTCAATGTTTCCTCCTACACATACAATGGCTCTGCAATATTTGTCACCTCAGAGGAAGGGACAAATTTAGAATTGGTTGGCGGGACACAAAACCTCTATGTTGAAAACGAGCAAACCTCTCTCAAATATTATGACACCTATGCCTCCATAATTCTTTCAGTTAATGATTCCGGAGATTATGTTTCCAGTGCAAAAGATGCAAATGGTGATGGCGAAAGTTATGCTGTAAGAATTTTGAATGGAAATAATAACTATTCCATCAGAACAAATATTCTTTATTGGCAAATACTGCCAAAGGAACTAGAGATTGCCTATTGGGTTGACGCAAAAGACCCTCAACAAACAGCATACACGAGTGCATATGAGATGGACATAAACAACCCTCATTTGTTAGTGCCTATTTTCAGTAACATTGAAAATGATGTTGTTGATGTTGCTGTGTCAAACTATCTAAATGGTGATTTGACAGACGGCACACAGTTTGGATCTCTTATTTATTATTCTGGTTCTTTAGGATATTCCATCAGAGATTTTTCGGACCATGGAGAAGTGGATTATACCGGAATATATAGTAAAAACACAATCTACACCTATATCACAGAGATTAGCAATCCAAACTATATAATTCTAACGGATATAAGTGAATATTTAAAGATTTGGTATATAACAGGCTCACAAGCGACGATTAACACAATTGCAATAAGACAGCACGATTCGGGCTCTACCTCTTATGGAAGTCCTATCACATATAACTATGAAAATCTAGAATCAAATGATTTCAAAATTGAACAAACATATTCTTCAATAAGATATGAAATCACAGCGAATATGAAAGGTAAGAATGGCAATTTGATTGTTTCAGATGGGCTTCTTATCAAACTATCTCTCAGCGGAGAACAGAACGATGGAACAGTCATCAATGCAGAGGAAAATTCTGTCACATATAGCATTTTGAGTTCGGAAGACCAAATATCTTTCACCGAAGGGAAAACGCTTGTAAGCATCACAAACGCAGGTTCTTATTTAATTCATATTGAGATTTTAGAATTCATTTTGCAAACTCAAACAGATGCTTTGTTGTTAAACACCTATTATGAGATAGTGGGTGGGGAATATGTTAAGGCATTAGAATATGACGAAGCTAAGACATATTACATTCAAACACTCTATTTTGAATCTCCAACTTCGACTTATGATGTGGCATTTGAGGTTAAGAAAGCAGAAGTTTCTTTGCAATGGGAATTTGATGTTAATGGAACGACATACAATCAAAATGTTACAAACAACTATGTTATGAAATCAACTTCATATGCAGGCAACGTAGGAAAAGCCATAACTTATGACCAACAAACACACTCCTACACAGTTTTTGGACCACAATCTGTTATTGGAAGCATTGGCTACACAAACAGCGGAACTTTTATGAATGCAGGGGAATACATGAAAACTGCTTATCTGACAGGTGACGTTGCACATAATTATGAGATAGTTTCAAATGAAACAGTCTATTATGCCGTGAAAAAAGCAGTGTTAACAATCAACTGGCCAACAAACACGAGTTTGCAGTGGAATGGAACAACGCAAACATTCATAACAAGCAGTAATATTTCAGGTGTAATGTCGGGAGATATGCCTTTTGAAATAATTGATAGTGTTAAGACAAATATAAATCCAGTGGTGGGGGGCGTCTTTGAGCCTTATGTTTGCAGAGTTTCATTAAAATCATTCTTATATCCAAATAGTAGCACCATTTTGGACAACTATATTTTTGAAAACGACCAGCAGAGTGTTAGTCAGAACTGGTATATAGTTCAAAGAAAGTTGTCTATAACTTGGGTTGCCTATGATAATAATGTAAACACAAACATAAACTACACTCCAAATGGAACGGCATATGTAACAAGTCCAACATATGACGGAGAAAGTTTCTTTTTAAGACCTGTGCTTGGCAATATGATTTCTGGCAACACAGACGTCACTCTTTCTTACATTAATCCACAAAGCCAAGATTTTAATGTGGATAATGTTGATTTTATTGATGCTGGAAATTACTATTCTTTGATAACAGGAATTAGTGGGCAAAGTTATCAATATTATACTTTGGGAGAGGACTCATCTTTACATTCAATCTATTGGCAATATCTAAAAAGAGCGTGACTTTCCAATGGGTTCAGAGCGGAACAAACAATTCAAATCTGACTTTTGAATATGATGGACTGACTCATTCTATTGTCGCAAAAGTTGACGTTTCTTCACTTGCAGTGAAAGATAGAAACTATCCAACCACACCAATCATTGTGGAGTCTTATGAAGAGGTTGCTCTTGATATAAATAATATTCCATACACAAATTCAAAGATTCTTGTGGGGACATATCATGCAAAGATTTTGAGGATAACAAATGAAACTAACTATGAATTGGTGCAAAACTACACTTTCGAAAATTATTCAGCCATCACAACAAAAGAATGGACAATCACTAGGCGTCATCTAGATGTTGTTTGGAGTTTTAACACAGACGGACTTTCGGCTGGTGCGACAGAATACAACAGTTCAGCACAATTTTATTATGTTGACAATGTTCAGAAAACTTTAGAGTCCTTAAATTTTAGCGAATCATTAATTTCATTGAATTATGAAGAAATTGATAGCAACGGAAATTTTATAAGGACAATTCAAGAAAGTGAAAGAGATCAGCAGATAATTAATGTTGGCTATTACAAAGTGACCGCAACAGCGGGAGGAAGTTATGCAGATTACTATGACATTAGTAGTGGCACTTCTTCAATGCAGTGGCAAATAACAAAAAAAGCGATTGCAGTCGTGTGGATTGACAACATCACAAGTGAGACAGTTGTTAAT
>RZYX01000157.1 GCA_009930155.1 Clostridia bacterium
CAACTGGTGTTTGGGCGCGCATGGCTTCCAAAATAGGTAAGCCAAAACCTTCGTAGTATGATGGCTGAATGTAAGCCAAAGCGCCAGTATAAAGAGCGCTTAGCTCGTCGTCGCCGTCAATCTTGGTAAGAAAAGTAACGCGCTGCTCAACTTCGCTTAAATGTAGTTGCTCTTCGATCGCCTGCCACTCAGGAACGTGATGAGGGTAGAAATTTTTGCCGACCATGACAAGATGAATCTTGTCTGGCAAAAATTTCAAAGTTTTAATTAATTGTCTTAAGTTTTTGTTAAAGTTAATATCACCAACATAAAGAAGGTAGGTTTTGGGTAGTTGATATTGAGCCCGAATTTTCTTGATTGCTTCTGGAGTTGCTGGTTCTAAATTGGGATTAGCAGCTAGATAGATAACTTCAACTTTGGTTTCAGGAATTTTAAAAAGTCTAATAATATCGTTTTTGCTCGCTTGCGAATCAGTAATAATTAAATCGGCTCGCCGAGCCCGGCGTTTTTGCCAAAAAAGATTGAATTTACCGCGCTTGCCCACGGGAAAATCGGTGGGAAAAAGTAATGGAGTCAAATCATGAATGGTAATGACAACTGGTTTTTTGGGTTTAAAAAAACGAAGGCTGCGAGTAAAAAGATCAAAAAAAGTGTAATGAGCCAGATCTGCTTCTTTTTGATTTTGAACAATTTCAAAATCAGAGATTTTGCTTAAATATTCTTGTAACCAAGTAGTGTAACGACCGACACCACGATGAGCTTGTTGTTTGGCAAAGGGACTAAGTGGAAAAAAGACTTTCACCTAAACTTTCTAAGCAATTATTTCGCTTTTTGTTTTTCAAGGTATTTAAGATAAGCAACTTGATGATGCATGCCACTAAACCAAGCAAAAAGAAAACCAGCGCTACCGTCAACATAACCGCGATGACGCAAATAAAGACTGAAAAAAGTTGCCAAAGGCTTATGAATTAAATATTGCCAAGCAGTGCCAAAATTAAGCGGCAACTTAGCTTCTTGCAATTGCAGCGCCTTAAAACTGGTATAAGTGTTAAATTTACGCAAATAACTGTCTAAATCTGGATTAGCGTAATGAAGCAAGTGACCTTGAGCAGTGGCTAACTTACCTTTGACCACCATTTGTTCGTGAACGTCTTTTTGTGGTAAATAGGCAGCACCGCGCCAAAAAAGACGAATAACTTTGTCGGGATATTGCCCGCCTTTGCGTAACCAGTGATTAAAAAATAAGTTTTTGCGGGCAATATCCCAAGCGGCAATCTCGCTTTGAGCTTTGCCTTTTTTGGCAATTTCAAAAATAAAGTCTTTTAGTTCTTCGTCAACCACTTCGTCAGCATCGAGTTGCAAGATTAAATCACCTTTAGCCGCATCGATCGCCATTTGTTTATTAATGTGGAAATTTGGCTTATTTGAGGTAGAGATAATTTTAGCGCCAAATTTCCGTGCTACTTTTACCGTCTCATCTGTTGATTCACCATCAACAATAATAATTTCGTCGGCAAAATCAGTCACGCTTTCCAGTGAGCGAGCAAGAGTTTTTTCTTCATTATAAACAGCATAGACAACGCTAATCATGATCTGTATATTATATATGATAGAAATCAAAAATCAATGTATTGTATAGGGCACATACATTTGAGACTACAAATTTGTTAAGAATTGCTGCGGACTTTGGTATTTAAGTGCAGCATGTGGTCTCTTGGTGTTGTACCAAGAAAGCCATAGTTCTAGTTTACCATAAAATTGATCAGAGTTGTTAATTAAAGTTTGAGCTCTTTCTAAAAATTCTTCCTGTAGAGTTCTGTTAAATCTTTCAACTACTCCATTTGTTCTAGGACAATGAGGATAAGAAAAGAAATGAGTAATATTTTGTTTTTCAAGATAATCTGAGAAAGTATGTAAAAATTCTGAACCATTATCTGTTTGAACTGTTTGAATGGGAAAAGAAAAAGCTTCTTGAAACTGAGAGAAGGTTGTTTGAGCATTAAGACTGGAGAGAGTTTTAACTTTCTTTACCAAAGCAAATTTAGTAAAGACATCAATGCAACAAACAAAATAGTGTTTTTCTCCTGCAAGATAAAGAGTAACGCAGTCAACTTCAACAAAGCCGGGAGATTTAACTTTAGGAGCATATTTGCTCCTTAATCTTTTACTTTTGCTTTTCTGATAACGTTTTTTTTTGTTTTCAAACAGATGCTTTCTTTGAATGATTTTACCAATGGTCCGTTCACTTAAAGATTTAATCTCTAGTTGTTTGGCATACTCATCCAAAAAGATCTTAATCTTTTCTCTACCTAAATTACCAAACTGTTTTCTAAAGCTTATGATAAACTCTAGTAAGCGATAATCAGTTCTCATAACTCTAACTCTTTTGGGAGTGGTTTTGCAAGGTACTAAGCTAGATAGTCTTTTCTTACTTTCTCTAAATTTCTTCTGCCATCTAAAGTAAGTGGCTCTACTTAATCCAAAAGCATGACAAGCACTACTACTACCATAGATTTTCCCATGATCCAAGACTTTAAGTCTAAAAGAAACAACATCAGCATTGGCTAGTTTAAAAGAATTTTCCAGAGTCTTCATCAGACGATTGTAATCCCTTTGAGGAAAATTCTGGATGATATGACGGATTCTTGTTGACATTTAATGACTCTCTAAAGTCTCAAATGTATCGTGCCTTGTTCATGTATTGTATCCGTCCAAAACATTTTCGACATCTAATAATTTCTAATTAAAAAAAATCCATTGAACTTAAAAGATTTTCAGCTAGATCACTTCGATTCTGTAAATATATACATCACCGGACGATTCATTATACGCACCATAAACAATGCCAACATATGCGTTTGCACCGATACCCGTTATATCAAGTTCGTATGTATAATTGGTTCGCACGGTTGTGTCTGATTGATATCGATAACATTGGGCGGTATTAATAGTATACCAAGTGCTTAACACATTTTTTGTATACCCTGCAAATATAGTAAAATTTGCTCCACCTTTTGTCAGAGTGATTCGTAATTTTGTCGCTCCAGTAAGATCAACTCCGGAGTAATTACCAACGGCTCTTGCACCCCAATCGCCATATACCTTTTGCAAATGAATACGGGTTGCTTCCTCCGTGTAATACCAACCAGTATATCCAGAGGAATCAATCAGGTCGAAGTTAATTGGTTGCAAGCCGTTATTATAGAATGTTACCGGTTGAAATTGTGGTACTAGAGTAGGTACTCTATAGGCATTAACTCTTTTACCACCAAGAGTTTCTGACTCTGTATTTGAAATAACTGTTGTCCAAGTAGAATTATCAGTAGAAACATAAGTAATATTACTATAATATCTTCTTTGATCTGCATAGTAATGCCATATTGCTATTTCATCTAAATTGTAAGTTTGACCCAAATCAACTGTTACACATTGAAGTCCATCAACTGATGCCGCAGCAAAATTTGAAGAAGTTATATCTCCATCTGTAATCTTACTATATGGATAAGATGCGTTTTGAGCGACTGTTCCTGTTACAGTCTTACCTTTAGCTAAATTACTGCCATTATAAATAGCTTGCAATTCAACCCAATGATTTCCAGTATTAACGCTGTTACCATTTATACAATCTTTTATATATCTCACACTGTTAAGATCACTATTAATACGAGGTGGGACAGGAATTAAAGTGATCACAGCTTGGCCGTTACCACTTCTAACTCCTGATTGCATTTCACC
>RZYX01000158.1 GCA_009930155.1 Clostridia bacterium
CCCAGAGTCGAAAGGCTTTTGGCAGACTCGGCGGAAGCAAATATTTCAGAAGATGCGTTAAAGGCTGAAATATTTGCTTTGGCAAGCAATGGACAGTAAGGACCTTTGCAAGCAGTAGGCAATAAAACTATGGCAAGCAATAGGCAATTAGGGTACTGGCAAGAAGTTGTGAGGGGCAGCGGCAAGAATCGTGCCGCGGAAATCGATAGGGAGTCAGTGGGTAATCAATGGCGAATCAATTGTTTGGACCAAGTATCACTTCCCGTCGTTCCCGAATCCAGCGGCTTGGTTTTGGGTCCTAAACAACTGATTTGCAATAGATTCGCAACAGACTACCAATTGAATTGCTAGCCATAACATCAAAGGGGTATAAACCTTGTATAGAAACTTTATAAAACGTTTAATCGATTTATTTCTTTCAACATGCGGGCTAATAGTTCTGAGTCCTGTGTTTATTGTGTTGATGCTTATGATCAAACTCGACTCTCCCGGTCCGGTGCTTTTTAAACAAAAACGGGTGGGTATCAACAAGACTCATTTTAATATTTATAAATTCAGGACGATGAGGACGGATACGCCGAAGGACACTCCGACACACCTGTTGGCAGATCCGGATAAGTATATTACAAAAGCGGGGCGTTTGTTGAGGAAGGCCAGTTTGGATGAACTGCCTCAGATAATCAACATATTGCTTGGACAAATGGCAATAATAGGACCCAGGCCCGCACTTTGGAATCAATACGACCTTATCGAAGAGCGGGACAAATACGGAGCAAACGACATAAGACCCGGGCTGACTGGATGGGCGCAGATAAACGGGCGTGATGAACTTCCTATAGAAGTCAAGTCAAAATATGACGGAGAATACGTACGTAGGATGAGTTTCCTTTTTGACCTGAAATGCTTAGTCGGAACAATACTCGTAGTAATAAGACGCTATGGGGTAGTCGAAGGCGGTGTAGGCAAACGCTCGGATACTCAAACCACAGGCAAGCGATAGGCTATTTAAAATATTGGCAAGCAGTAGTTTTTTGTAGAACACTAGGAAACATTTATAAATCTGATCAACACATAGGAAAAACATTGGCGAATAATAGGGGATTTTTTTATGGGGGATGTAGTTTTTCGGTTTCAGAAACTGGGAAATTATGATCTTGCTTTGGATCTGGTCGAAGACATCTACTCATTGACTGGGACACTCCTATGGAGGAGCGGTTTGCCCTTGTTTTGCAGATGAATAGGGCTGTTGTTTCTGCCCTATCGAATATTGCAGAAGGAATATCACGCGGAACCAGAAAAGATCAGGCACACTTTTTGAATATATCATACGGATCATTGATGGAGCTAGCATGTCAATCGGACATATCATGTATGCTGGGGTATATAACAGATAGGCAGCATAAAGAATTATCTGCAAAGATAAACAACCTGGCAATCAAAATCAACAATTTCATAGCATTTATTCGCAAGGAGTTAAGGGAAAATGTCTAATAACAACTGCTTGCCAACTGCTTGCCAATCGCTGGACGAGGATCCCAAACGGATCCTCATAACCGGTGCCAATAGCTATATCGGAACTTCTTTTGAGAAATGGCTTAGCCAATGGCCGGACAAGTATGTAGTTGACACGGTCGACATGATCGACGGTTCTTGGCGTGATAAGTCCTTTGCCAGTTATGATGTCGTATTTCACGTTGCGGGGATTGCACACGTTTCTGTGGATCCGTCGAAAGAATTCCTTTATTATAAGATCAACCGCGATCTTGCTATTGAAACTGCAGAAAAAGCAAAAGCCGAAGGTGTCAAACAGTTTATATTTATGAGCAGTATTATTGTTTACGGAGAAAGCTCCAGCAGTAAAAGAGTGATCGACAGAAACACAGTTCCCAATCCAACCAATTTCTACGGTATGAGTAAATTACAGGCAGAAGAAGGAATTAAGAAAATAGAGTCTGATAAGTTTAAAGTTGTAATTTTGAGGCTACCGATGATTTACGGAAAAGGCTCAAAAGGAAACTATCCAAAGTTATCAAATCTGGCTGTGAAAACTCCTGTTTTCCCTGATTTTGAGAATGAACGCAGTATGCTTCATATCGACAACCTTTGTGAGTTTCTAAGGATCATGGTCGATTATGATGAATCAGGTTTGTTCTATCCACAAAACGAAGAGTATGTAAGAACAAGTGAAATGGTCAGATCGATAGCAGAAATACATGGGAAAAAAATCTGCATGACGAAGTTATTTAACCCGCTTATACGAGATATGTCTTCGATAAGCATAGTGAGAAAGGTTTTTGGCAATCTTGTTTATGATAAATCTATAAGCCAATATTGCAGAGCGAATTACATTGTCAGGACTTTCAGAGAGTCTATTGAACTGACGGAAATAGGGAAAATAAAAAAATGAAGGTAGCTATTGTTAATTGTTTTGACACATACGAAGATAGAGTTGATTTGCTTTATGAATTTTTTATTGGACATGGACATAACGTTACTGTGATCCAGTCCGATTTCAGACACTTCAAAAAAGAGCATAGAAAAGATAGTAAAGAAGGATTTATTTTTGTAGGATCAAGACCTTACTACAAAAATATGTCAGCAGCAAGGCTTTATTCACACTACAAGTTTGCTGAAGATGCATTTAAAGTTGTTGAAAAAATAAAACCAGATTTACTCTACACACTTGTTCCCCCTAATTCTTTGGCGAGATCTGCGGCAAAATATAAACAAAACCACAAAGACGTAAAATTGATATTTGATTTAATTGATTTATGGCCGGAAACAATGCCAATTGGAAAGATCAAAAAATTACCTTTGTTTGCCTTTTGGAAAGAAATGAGAGATATAAGTTTAAAATTTGCTGATTTTGTTATTTTGGAGTGTGATTTATACAAAACAGTGCTTGGCGATACTCTAAATGGTATAAATACGGAAACGCTCTACCTGGCTAAAAAGGACATAAATATTACAAGTACCCCTATTTTAAGTGAAGATGAGATCCACTTAGCCTACTTAGGGTCGATCAATAATATTATTGATATTCCAAAGATAAAGGAAATTATCGTTGTTATAAAAGAAATCAAACCGGTCACGCTCCATATAATAGGTGATGGTGAAAATAGAGAAAAATTGATTAGCGCAGTTGAACATGCCGGGGCGAGTGTAGTTTATCATGGGAAGATTTATGACCCTCAATCAAAGCAAGATATATTTGACAAATGTCATTTTGGTTTAAATATTATGAAAAGCAGCGTATGTGTCGGTTTAACTATCAAGTCCGTTGATTATTTTCAGCATGGGCTTCCAATAATAAATAATATTCCGGGAGACACAACAGAAATAATCAATAAATATAAAGTTGGAATAAATATCGATAAGGATTTAAAAAGTTCTTGTTTTTTAAATGATATATTAAATAGTTTAAATTGCGATATTAAGCAGAAATGTATATCCGTGTTTAATGAAAATTTTAGTATTAAAAAATTTTACAATAAATTAGATAAAATTATTGACTATATTACTCGTGTTTAAGGTAGGAAAATAAAAAGTAAAGTCTCTGGAATTAGGATACCATTTAGATGAGATCATTCTTACAGGCATAAACACCAAAATCAAATACCCAAAAAAGCTACGTCTTGTAACGGTCTGGAACGAAGAGAAGCAGGAAGAGATAAAAATACTCACCAACAACTTTAAACTTGCTGCATCGACCATAGGGGCAATATACAAA
>RZYX01000159.1 GCA_009930155.1 Clostridia bacterium
AGCTTTAACAGTGTCATTTAATGAACCTAATGAAATGTAACCAATTGCATATTCATTACCTGCAACACTTGTCATCATAACTCCTGTGCTTTGAGTGATGTCTGCTGATGCAATTAAGTTATCTATTTTTTCACCTGCATCGTTCTTCTCTTCAATCTCAAATAGCTCAACAAATGCTCCTCTTGTTCCTGAACCTTCTTCTCTTGAAATAACTGTAATCTCTTTTGATGTGTCAAACGACGCTTCATTATCTTTGCCTTCTGAATTACAACCTACAAAAGCCATAGCAAACACTAAAACTGCAGTTGTAACCGCTACTAATTTTTTCATATTAAATCTCCTTCAAATTTATTTTTTTTAGGGCACACCAATATAATAGATATTCTATGTTAAATCTAAAAGCATAATAATGTTAAGTTTAGGTAAAATAAAAACCACCAGTTGAAATGATGGTTTGCTAAAGATTTACGAATACACACAAAAAAGAAGTCCCACAGCTGCTATAAATCTAGTAGTTGTGGGGCTTTTGTGGCCCGCTCGGTGGGATTCGAACCCACGATCTTCAGAGTCGGAGTCTGATGCATTATCCAGCTATGCTACGAACGGATATTAACTTTTAATATATATATTATTTATTTTCACTCTGTTTCCAATAACCTATGCTCAAAAACAACACTAGAACCATTAATATTAACAACGCCATAAAACCCGTTTTTTACGCTACCTGGATTAAACAAATGCATTCCATTTTCACATTTATTAACAGGTGTGTGCGTGTGACCATATAATACTATGTCTGCATTGTATTTTCCTGCTGTTTTTATAAGCTCTGTTACACCCTGCTTTACTTGTTGCACATGACCATGAGTACAGTAAATAGTATGCCCCTCTATGTATCTTACGCAATCTACTGGAAGCATTGATGCTATATCGCAGTTGCCACGGACTGCAATTATATCAGCATGTTCATTCAGAAACGGCACATACTCCATATCATTCTCTCCATCGCCCAAATGAATGATAATTTGTGCATCTAGATTGCTATCTACAATCTTTGATATTGAGTTCTTACTACCATGCGAATCTGACATAACAAGCAATTTCATTCATAAAACCTCCGTGGTTCTAATACAATATATTATATACTTAAAGGGTGGTGATTTCAATGGCTGATTTCAACCTTAACGAGCAACAAATGAAAAAAATCAAAGAGAATTTTGGAAAAGAAAATGTTAAAAAAGCAAAAGAACTTGAACGTGCTATAAAAAGTGGAGAATCTAATGACTTTTTAAATAAAAACTTAAACCCTAAGCAAAGTGCTCTTTTGCAAAAAGTATTATCTGATAAAGATGCTGCTGAGAAACTTTTAGCTACTGAGCAAGCACAAAAACTGCTCAAAAAAATGCTGGGGGATAAATAACTATGGACCAGATTAATGAACTCCTTTCTTCTTTCTCCGCTGAGGATATGGATTCGCTAAAATCGCTTGCGAACTCACTTTTAGGCTCATCTGCTGGCAATAACAATGATTCTGAAAATTCTTATGATTCAGACTCAAATAATGAGTATAAAAGCGGAAATTCAGATAATGCATTTGATTCTATTGACCCATTAATGATTGCAAAAATTGGTTCAATCATGAGTATGCTTAACTCAAAAAAAGATGATGACAGAATACGGCTTATAAAAGCACTTAAGCCCATGTTAAGTGAAAAGCGAAAGGCAAGAGCTGATGAGGCCATGAAAATGATGAGTCTTTTTGAACTATTGCCCGAGCTTAAAAACTTGAACATTCTTTGAGGTGACGAAGGTGGCAAAGAATTATTCCTACAGCGAGCTTATGAAAATGCAGGAGGATGCTATAAAAAGAGTAAAAGAAATGCAAAAGCGAGCAACACTCGCAACTCAAGACACAAATCGACCCACAGAGCAAATAGTCCAGCCTCCTGTAGAACAGCAACAAACAAAGCAGACACCAAAAAAACCCCAACAACAACAACCTAATCCAGTAGTTGAAAAGCAACAACAAACACAGAAAAAAGCGCAACAACAAACACAACAACAGCCACAGCAGCCACATCAGGCTCATAAAGCACCGCAAAGAAACCAACTTTCACGAGTATTATTTAACAATATGCCCAAAAAGTCACCTCCAAAAAATAACCAATCATCTAAAAAAAAACTGCCACAAGAACAAGAGGTGAAGAAACCCCAAAATCCACCTAACCATAATCCACAACGACAAAATCCAAACACAAAAAATCCACTTTCCAGTCTTCTTGGAGGAAACGGTGGGTTTGCAAATTTGTTTGGTAAAAACGGCTTAAATGGTTTGTTTGGCGGAAATGGCAAATTTGACATTTCTAGCATTCTTGGCAAGCTTGATAATCCAGAATCAAGCGACCAAATATTACTTATTGCACTGCTTATATTGCTATCTGACGAAGATGCAGACAAAACATTATTGCTTGCAATACTTTATATTATGATAGAATAAAAAAGGCCGCTTTAAAAAGCTGCCTTTTTTATATTAGGTGTAAATATATTAATTGTCGTATCCAATTATTCTTTTATAATTTTTTAGATATTCTCCGTTTAAAATATCTTCCCACCATTCACGGTTTTCAAGATACCACTCAACGGTTTTTACAATTCCATCATCAAACCCAACAAGCGGTTTCCACGAAAGCTCTTTCTCCATTTTTGATGCATCAATGGCATATCTCATATCGTGGCCTGGTCTGTCTTTCACAAAGTTTATAAGGCTCTCATCTTTACCAAGTACCTTTAAAACAGTTTTTACAACATCAATGTTAGACCTTTCGTTATGGCCACCAACATTATAAATTTCTCCAATTGTGCCATCTTGAATTATAAAATCTATTGCTCTGCAATGATCTGTAACATATAACCAATCACGCACATTCTCGCCTCCACCATAAACTGGCAGGGGTTTATCTGCTAATGCATTAACTATCATAAGCGGAATAAGCTTTTCTGGAAAGTGATATGGTCCATAATTATTTGAACATCTAGAAATGGTCACCGGTAATCCATAAGTCCTATAATAAGCCAATGTTAATAGAT
Source organism: Clostridia bacterium (assembly GCA_009930155.1). The sequence goes on from RZYX01000159.1 coordinate 3,088, forward strand.
CTGCACCTGCCTTTGAAGCAGAATAAGGAGAGGATGTATTAATTGGTGTAGTTTCTATAAAAAATAAATCGGGTCTGTCTAAAGGTAAGTCACCATAAACTTCATCCGTAGAAACTTGATGGAATCTTTTTATTTTAAATTTTCTACAGGCATCAAGTAAAACTTGAGTTCCTATAATATTGGTGTTCAGGAACACTCCTGGATCCATTATTGACCTGTCGACATGGCTTTCAGCAGCAAAATTCACAACAATATCCGGATTTTCATTTTGAAAAATCTGATTAATTTCTTCTCTATTTGTAATATCTGATTTATAAAACTTAAACTTCTTATTCACTAAGGCGTTTTCGAGAGTTTCAAGATTTCCGGCATATGTAAGTTTATCTATACAAATTATATTATCGTTTTCATACTTTTTTAATAAGTAATATATAAAATTACTGCCAATAAACCCTGCGCCACCGGTAACAATTATATTCATATGTTCTCCTAATTTACTTTCTCTTTAACTTATGGTTCGCAACTTTTGCTAAATGTTGCCCATATAAAGAATTTCCATTCTTTTCAGCAGCTTTACAAAGCTCTTTTTTGCTTATCCAACTGTTATAATAAGCAATTTCTTCTAATGCGGCAATTTGTACAC
>RZYX01000160.1 GCA_009930155.1 Clostridia bacterium
ACTCATCACTTTTTCTTTGTTTTCAAGATCAGAAATGTAATCACAAAAAACTTCTGTTAAGTCTTTTTCTGCTTTTTTAAAAATGTCCATTTGAGTCCTCCGTTTAATATTTATAGTTCAAAATCGCTTTATTGTCAATGTTTAAGTGGTAAAATTAAATTGAAACATGACTTAAAAAAACAAATCAATCTTTTTTGACATTATAATTATTTTTTTACCACTCTTAAATTTGGATAAGTCAATTTTTGAAGTTGGAATTTTAATGCTTGAAATTATTTATCACAGTTTTTCATTATAACTTGACAGATAAAATGGAAGAACTTGAAAAATAAAAGAGAAAAAATTTATAACTGAAGAAGTATATAAAAAGATGAGAGAAAAAGTATTAAAATTTTATTCGCTAAAAAATTTCTCACATTCAAATTAAAAATTTTTATTATACTAAAACATTAATCAGCATAAGTTTAGGTTGTTTCGACTCTAAATCTTATGTGCTGGCTATTTTTATAGTTCCCATTCACATCAACAATCATAATTGAATAGTCCATTCCCACTGTTAAGTTTGAGAAATAATACTCGCCTTGACTATAAAAATTTGTGGTGTCTTGCATCTCAAGATATGAACCATTGATATATGTTTCAAAAACAAGACTAAAAGGCGTGCCGACAGGGAGTGAGAAAGTCGTGCCCGCTTCAAACACAAAAACAGTTGTTTCGTATAGTTCGCTTGGATCTGTTGTTATAATAAAATTACCGTTAGTGATTGTTATTAATTCTCCAAAATTTGAACTGTCATATGGGCAATCTGCTTGCATAATTGTGAGTGGAATGGAAAAATAAGTTTCATAAATATCAGTGAAGACGCGCGCGTTTGCATCAATGAAATATGAGTTGCTTGAATTAAAGGTTGTTGACGTTGCGTAGTTTGTCGTCGCATTAAACACAATATATTCAAAAAATTCTGAGACAGAGTAGTTTGAATTTCTCAAAAATGAAATGTTAAGGAAATAGGAACCTGCATTTGTTAAATTTTCGACAACAACGCCATTTTCATCTGTGAAAAATACAACAAGGTGAATTCCCCCTAAACTAGAATAGGTTCTGGCTGATGTTGTTTTAAAGATAGTTTTATTAATGTTATCTTTTATATCACTGCTGTTTGAAACGCTGACAATGTTGAGCAGGTTGCCAATGCTGAAAATGTCATAAAAATCATCGCCACTATATTGTCTTATAATACTTGTGTCATAATTGTCGTCTGCATCATCAAAAATTGAGATATATAAAGTTGACACTTTGTTTATCTTGAAATATCTAGTTATTGTGTTTGATGCCAACTTATTTGAATAGTTGTTGCCAAAGTTTGAAAAAACATAGACTACTTTATAGTTCACTGTTTTTGAAGCGATGGGAGCAGATGACATCGAAACGTATGTTGAAGAACCAACGGCGCTTTGATAGGAATAATTGTATGTTAGGGTGAATAATTCATTGTCCAAACAATCGAGCAACTTTATGCTGTTATATGAAAGAGTCACAACTTTATATGTCGAGGAACCAACTGGGAACACAACTGAACTGTTGATTGTTTTTGGTGCAATATTAACTGTGTTATAGATGAGTTCATTATAAAAAGCATTGCCAGAATAGGAATATTGAATGTCGTTCGATGGGACATTAAAGTTGCTGTCTTTAATCTTCCTTGCGGTGATTGTTAGATATGCAGACGCAATGTAATCACTGATTGTATTCGTCTCATTGAAAGTAACGGTGAAGACAATCTTCTTGACACTTATGCTATTAATTGTGGAAAGCCAGCCGTTTTCATTTGAGGTTGAAATGATCTTCCCTGCTTCGTTCTTAACTGTTAAAGTGTAGTCCCAACCATTTTCAATGTAAAACATATTGCCAATTAAGATGTTATATAGCACTTCTGCGGTTATGGACGGGTCGTATTCAATTTCATAATTACTTATTATAATCTCTCCTGTAAAAGCGGACTTTTCTATGGTGTATGCAAAAGTGCCTTCACCATAGTAATTGCTTGATGTTGTTCCATAATTTACAGTCAAAACATAGTTGCCTGCGTCCCAAGGCGCACTATCAAGGACTGTGTCTGTCTCGGTTTTATATATGAGAGTAAAATTTGCGCTATAATTGATATATTTTTTCTCATCAATTGGCACTCCGTTTTGGTCTTTTAAAATCGCAACAATATCTTCAAGGAATAAGTCTATAGGCTGATTTTCCCCTTTAAAGCCATATTTTGTTCTTGTTGGAAAGACAATCTGTGCTTCACGGCTTGTGACTGCAAAGGTTTGATTGGAAGAAATGTAATAATTCCTTTCGTCAATTAAAAGGGTTATTAAATAAGATGGATTTACTGACAAAACATAACTAACCGCTTCCCAATCTTCTTCATTTTCCACTAAATAGATCACTTTACTCTTAAAGTCTGGCAACATTGAATAGCTGAAAGGAAGTGATGATGGATCTTCTAAATTAAAGGTCGTTCCCCACCTGAACTCGCTCTTCCAATCGTTTATTAAGATGTCATTTGAACGCTCTATCTCAAAAAATTCATAATAGTTGACACTTTTTAGATTGCCATTGAAAACAAAGTTATCGCCTGCTGTGCAAGTTGCTATGCAAAGATATACCCCAGCATCTTTTGGCGTTGCGTCTTGCGTTTTTATTTTAATGCAATAAGCATCTGTTTCTTTGTTGATAAGATAGTAATTATCGCCAGAATATGTCACTAATTCTATGGTGGAGATGGATAAATCACTTGCTAATTTTGTGTTTGAAGTCGAGGAAACTATCCCTCCGGAATAACTAAACACCTCAACATAGCCTTCCACTGAATTGTTATAGAAAGTTTCGATGCCCTCATAAGTGTAGGAATTTGAATAGATTGCATCGCTTGTGGAAGTCGCCACTTCAAGTGAAAATATGCTTGCGTGCCCTGAATAAACAATTGCTCCTTGCTGAGAATAACTTCCTTTGTATTCTAGTGAGGTGCTTCCTTCAAGAATAATCTCACTTGGAACAACGGTCAATTTAACATCAATTGTGAGAGATTTATAGTTTGTGTCCAAATCACTAGTCCCTGTTTTGATTGCTTGAATGGTTACTTTTATTGAATAAGTTACACTTGCACTTGCGTTTAGAGTTCTCACTGACTGAGGCGAACTGGTGAAAACAAAGTTTTTGCCATTTCCATAGGTTTTAAGTTCAATAAATTCATCATTCACACCAGTAAAAATACTCTTTGTCACTCCGCCGTCGTCATAGGTTGTTCTGATGTTTGAGAGTGCTGATTCGTCACTGCCATAGGTTAAGGCAGATTCAAAACCTAAATAGTTCGAAATATAACTTATGTCTGCTTGTGAAATGTTAAGATAGGCAAATTGTGAAAGATTAAGCACGCAACTGCTGACTTTGACTCCAAGCGCTGAAAATTCAATATCTTCACTATTTGAAGTGTTTGTTATTACAATTTTGTTGTTTATCCCAACATTCAATGAAACATAATAACTTCCCGCGTTTAATGGAGTGACGTCTTGTGTTGTGTTTGTTGAATATGTAATTTCATAGTTACTTTCTCCCTCATTAATCTCAAACCCTGCTGTTGTGCAAATCAGTTTAAATTTATTTGCGACTGCTTCCCCGGAATATGTGACTTTAACAAGAGATGAAGTCTCGTCGTCCACTCCCACTATAGAC
>RZYX01000161.1 GCA_009930155.1 Clostridia bacterium
CCATTATTCAATACATTTACAAACTTTTCGAGATACTCAATTTTGGGCAAATTATTGGTAACCCAAACAGCATAAACAGAAGGCAATCCGGTAAAGCGAAACCAATGTTCGGCAATATCATAAACATAGGGGAATCGGTTGAAATTTTCTAAAGCTTTATCTCCAATAATAACTCCTGCAGTTGTTCCTTGTATTTGATCAATATATCCATAGCCGGATTCTATAAAATCGAATTTCATATTCCAAAATTTTTCAGCTAAAATTTTCACAAAACCGTTAGATGATTTAGATTGATAATCTAGATACACTTTAGAAATCGAATCAATTGGCACATTTGAAACAAGCAAAACAGAGTTGACTTTTTTCTTTGAAGCTAACCCAAATCCATGAATAATTTTGAAATCCGTCAATAAATGTAATGCACCAACAGGCACAAGTCCTATATCCGCATTACCATTCATCAAGTCGTATGCGCAACCTGCAGGATGGCTTTTAGAAATAATAGAATTTTGGCGAATAAAATCAGACTTTTCCAAAGCAACCTTATAAGGCAGGGTATTTATATATTCGACATGTGAGATTTTGATCATGTTTACTTCTTTAAAAAATACAAAAATACAAAACTTGTTTTAATCTTAATCAAATTAGAAATTTTTCTAAATTCACATAATTATTTAATAATTAAGCAATTAAATCCACAAGTTGTCAAAAAAATTCTTATATTTGTTTGCAAATTGTTATTAACAACTACTATGAAGAAATTTTTATTTATTGTTAGTTTTTTTGTATTGCTTTACTCTCCATTTTATGGTCAATACAGTACACTTGGAACTGATTTTTGGCTTGCGTACATGCAAAATTTCGATGATCCGGCAAATACTTTAATCTATATTACCTCTGTCAGTGGTAGCACCGGAACAGTTTCAATACCAGGAACAGGCTGGTCGGAGAACTTCACTATTGCAGCAAATGGTTCAGCTTTAATAACAGTTCCAACTACACAAAATGCAGCAATAGCTACTAATAATACTGTATTAAACAAAGGAATACATATTACTGCCAATAGTGAAATTGCAGTTTATGCTGCCAATCAACGCTCAGCATCATCCGATGCAACTCTTGTAATGCCAATAGATGCATTAGGTGACTCGTACATAATTAATACATATTCCCCATTTAGTTCATCTGAACCAACTATGTTTATCATTGTGGGTGTTGAAAATAACACAAGCATTCAGATTACACCAAGTGCAGCAGTAACAGGTGGTGTTGGTGCAAATGTCCCTTTTAACATAACTCTCGACATAGGAGAAGTTTATTTAGTTAAAAGTTCTGGCGACCTTACAGGCACAACAGTTAATGCCACAAATGTTGGGAACTGCAATAACTTTGCAGTTTTTGCAGGAAACAAATGCGCAAAAGTCCCTACTTCATGCGATTACTGCGACCATTTGTACGAACAAATGATTCCTCTCAAAGCATGGGGAAAAGAATATGTTACAGTTCCCTTAATGACAAGAGCAAATGACACATATCGTATTTTAGCCTCTGAAGATGGAACCATTGTAAACATAAACAATGGAGCAAACATAAATTTGAATTCCGGAGACTTTCATGAAGTAACTTTATCTGCTGCTGCATTTATTGAAAGTAACAAACCAATTTCAGTTGCACAATATAGCCAAGGAACGTCTTGCGATGGTGTTACATCCGACCCATTTATGATTATGCTATCTCCAATAGAACAAACACTCGAAACGATAGTATTTCAAGCATTTAATACTGCTGCGATAAATCAATTTTACACCAATATTGTATGCGAAACACCGTACACAAGTACGGTAACACTTGATGGTGGAGCAATAACTGGTTGGGCTACTGTTGGTTCAAACCCCGACTATTCATTTGTAAGAAAAAACATCGCACAAGGTACACATACAGTTACATGTCCACAAGGCGTTTTAACAACAGTTTATGGCTATGGCAATGTCGAATCATATGGATATCTTGCAGGAGCGAACATTCAACCTCTTTACGTCGATTTTAGCATTATAATTGGAAATGATTCTATTTCATACGAAGTTTATCAAGATACATTAAATTGTGAACAATCATCAAATGGTGTGGGTTTTTATAGTAGTGGCGAGGGTATTTCAAATATATGGTTTGACTTTGGAGATGGAAATACTGCTACAGGCAATGATGTTTATCACACTTATTCTAACTCTGGTTCATATACTGTTACAATGTATTTTACAAGAGATGCAAGTTGTGTAGAAGAGACATTAACAATGACAGTGCATGTTTCAAACTCACTGCCACCTTTTGATTTCATCAATGATACTTTAATTTGTAATGGAGACCCATTTATAATAAACCCAAATGTTACAGGTGTTGATTTTCTATGGCAAGACAATTCAACAAATCCAACATTGACAGTTTCAAATTCCGGCACATACTCTCTAACAATATCAGACGACCAAGGTTGCTCTGCTAATGCAACTGCAGAAGTAACTTTTATTAACCTTGATGCAACAATCTCACCTACTCCAATAACTTGTGCAGGAGTAACTGATGGTGAATTAACTGCAAATCAAACAGGAGGAACAACACCTATCGAATATATATGGAATAATTCTCAAATAACTCAAACAATATCAGGATTGGGAGTTGGGACATATTCAGTAACAGTTACTGATGCAAACAATTGCTCTGCTAGTGCCAGTTACGAATTAACTATGCCCCCCTCACTCGACATACAAGTTACTGAAGTAAATGATGAAACTTGTTATAATATGGATGATGGAAGCGCCGTTATTTATGTTAACGGAGGCACACCAGAATATACAATAACCTGGGATGTCTCTGGGATACATGGTTTTACTCCAACAAATTTAGCTCCAAACACATACTCATTTACCGTAACCGATAGTTATGGCTGCTATGGTACTGGCAGTTTCGAGATAATTGGAACATCTGATATTCATATAAACGCAACTCAAATAAATGCTGGTTGCTTTGGCGATCCCGTTAGTGCAAGCATTACAGCTTATGGAGGCACTCCTCCTCTTTCAATTATCTGGGATGATGGCTCTACCTCATTTAATAATAGCAATATTCCCGAAAATACAGACTTTGGATATACTATAACTGATGCAAATCAATGCAGCAAAATAGGGATAGTAAATCTAACTTCGCCAGACGAATTAATTATTGATAGTGATGTTAATCATATTACCTGTAAAGGAGATAGTGATGGATATATCAACATTACTATAACCGGAGGTGTGAATCCATACATAACATTGTGGAGCAATAATACAAGTGGGAATAGCCAAAACAACTTAACAGCTGGAAATTACACCGTAACCGTTACTGATGCAAATAATTGTATAGCTACAGAATCTTACTTTTTACGAGAGGCTGCTCAAGCTCTAAGCCTAAATTATGTATCTAGGAATGTAACTTGCTATGGTTATAATGACGGTTCAATATTACTTGCTGCAACAGGTGGAGTTCCACCATATAATTTCATCAGTTTCGATACTTTTCGAGAATTTGAAGGATCTGATCAAACAGCCATCCCGGCTAGTACATACACCTCTCGAGTTACTGACAGCCATGGCTGCATTTTCGACACAACTGTAATTATTTCTGAACCTGCATGCACAAGTGTTAAGGTA
>RZYX01000005.1 GCA_009930155.1 Clostridia bacterium
TTGTAAAGTAAATTGCAATATATCCAATATTATATTTTTAAAGGTTTTTCTTCTGTTATATTTTTTATGGGTATAGCGTTTTACTTTACAATTGAGTACTATATTGAAAGAATCAAACAGCAACTTCCAGCTCATTTTTTGGTGATTGTAGCTGAAGATGAAAAAGCTTTTAATGAATTCATGAAAAAGGAAGGATATAAAAAAAGGGGGTTTATTGAAGGATTATTAAAAGTAGTAAATCAATATGGTGAAATAATGGCAAATCCTTTTAATATAGATGATTTCAAAGAAGATGAAGTAAATGTTGAACTTTTAAATGGTCAAATTATTTCATCAAGTAAAAAGGGTGAAGAGAATTACTTTAAAAATGCATTGTTAAAGATACCTTCGTTTAGCTCTTTTGAAAAATATCTTGACACATCGAATACAGAATTACGTGCAGAGATTGTTAAAAATGAAATATTTGAAAAATTATATAATAATGAAGATCTAAAAAAACCGTTTATGAAATTAAGAATGACAGATAGCGTTTTATTTACAAATGTTGTTAATTCAACAAGTTCTGCACTTTTGATAGGGTTATGTTTAGAGCTTAGTAATGATGAATTAATTAATTTAGCTATAATATCTTTGTTTGAATATGTTGGAAACGCAGAGTTCTTAAAAACCGATATAAATTTTTGCACATTTAAAAAGGGAGAGGAAAATGAGAATCACAAGGAACAGATTGAGTTGTTTTTAAAGACAGCATTAGAAATAGAATCGTTAAGGCAAGATAACATTATACAAGCAGTGATGGATAGATATGAAAAATTTGATGGAACTGGTTTTCCTAATGGTAAAAAGGGTAAAGAAATAAATCTGTTTAGTAGAATTATTAGCATATGTCATGATTATGAAAAACTAGTTAATTGTAATTTAGGTCAATCTTTAACACCTATGCAGGCTATGGTGAAAATATGGGAAGATAGTGGTAAAAAGTATGATTCGGACATTGTAAAGATGTTTTTTTATAGAACCAATGTTTTTAAAGTAGGCAAAAAAGTTTTTACAGATGATGGAAAAACAGGAACTATAGTTGGCTTTAAAGATTTTGTTAACGCTCCTGCTTATCCTATTATAAAAATAGATAAATAGTAAGGTTATATCTATAAAGCTATTTCTTTATAAAAGCTTTTGTTTTAGTAGGGTTTTGTTAAGGTCAATTCGTTATAATATGGTTATGACTTTTTGCTCACAAATTAATTTGCATAAATAAAAAGTTCCTCATACCGTAAGGGTATAAGGAACTTTTTTGGTGGAGACGAAGAGGATTGAACTCTCGACCTCTGCATTGCGAACGCAGCGCTCTCCCAGCTGAGCTACGCCCCCACATTTTATAGGGTGTTAAGTTTGAGCTAAATGTGTAAAAACAATATATCTAACATTACCATAAAAATTATAATCTTATTTTTATAGTGTTGTCAAGTACTACAGTACTTTTTTACATACGGTGTTCATACAGCATTCATCGCACTTTGCTTTGCGTGCGGTGCAAATTGCTCTGCCGTGCAAAACACATCTGTGGCAAAAATCATTGCTTTCCTCAGGTGGCAAAATAGTGCGTAGTTCACGCTCTACAATTTTGGGATTTTTTGAACGAACAAGTCCAAGTCGGTTAGAAATGCGGATAAGGTGCGTGTCTGCAACAATGGCGGGTTTGCCATAAATGTCACCACAAATCAAATTAGCTGTTTTTCTGCCAACTCCAGGGAGCGTTAAAAGGTCGTCTATATTGTTAGGCACAATGCCGTCAAAATCATCACGCACCATTGCAGCCATGTCAATTATATTTTTAGCCTTTGTGTGAAAAAATCCGCACGAATGAACAAGCTCTTCAACATCAGAAAGCTTGGCATTTGCAAAATCATCTAGCGTTTTGTATGCCGAAAAAAGGGCAGGTGTAATAAGGTTAACTCTTGCATCTGTGCATTGTGCAGAAAGACGAGTTGCAACAAGTAGCTGAAAAGGGTCTTTGTGTACAAGTGAGCATATTGCTTCAGGGTACTCTTTTTTAAGAGCGTTAATGCACTCTTTTGCCTGCTGTTTTTTTGTCATTATAACACCCCGCACTTCATAGCTAAATGATTAACTAAGCTTTTATAAACATTATAGACTAATTTTTTAAAAAAACAACAATAAAAAACATGGTGTTGTATGTTGCGAAAAAGATGGTTGTGTGTTATTATTTTAGCAAAATAAAGTTATTTTATCGTTTGAAAGGATGATCTTTTTGTACAATGACCTTATGGACACTATTGGATTTGTTTCTGATGTCGACAAAGAAGTCGGACAAGCAATGGAAAAAGAACTATTTCGTCAACAGCGTAACATCGAGCTTATAGCTTCAGAGAATATTGTTTCTCCAGCAGTTATGGCAGCTATGGGAAGCGTACTTACAAATAAGTATGCTGAAGGATACCCAGGCAAGCGTTATTATGGCGGATGCGAATGTGTTGATATTGTTGAAGATATCGCAATAGAAAGAGCTAAAAAGCTTTTTGGTGCAGAATTTGTAAATGTTCAGCCACATTCTGGCGCACAGGCAAATCTTGCTGTTTATTTTTCACTCGTTCAGCCAGGTGATACAATCATGGGAATGAGCCTTGCAGAGGGTGGACATCTTACACATGGTTCGCCAGTTAATATGTCAGGTAAATACTATAACTTCGTTTCATACGGAGTTGATAGTGATGGATTTTTAGATTATGATAAGCTTGAGCAGACAGCAAGGGAAGTAAAGCCAAAGCTTATCGTTGCAGGTGCTTCTGCATATCCTCGCACAATAGATTTTGAAAGAATTGGCAAAGTAGCAAAAGAAGTTGGTGCTTACTTTATGGTTGATATGGCACATATTGCAGGGCTTGTTGCTGCTGGGCTTCATCCATCACCAATTCCTTATGCAGATGTTGTAACAACCACAACTCACAAAACACTTAGAGGCCCAAGAGGCGGTATGATTCTTTGCCGTGAAGAGTTTGGCAAGGCAATAAACAAAGCAATTTTCCCAGGAACACAGGGCGGCCCACTTATGCACACAATCGCTGCAAAGGCTGTTTGCTTTGGAGAGGCTCTTGCTCCTGACTTTAAAGCGTATCAGCAGGCTGTTGTTGACAATTGTCAGGCACTTGCAAAGGGGCTGCTTAGCAGAGGCGTAAGCCTTGTTTCTGGCGGTTCAGACAACCACCTTATGCTTGTAGACCTTCGCTCACTTAATATAACAGGCAAAGAGCTTGAGCATAAACTTGATGAGGTTTATATTACAGCAAACAAGAATACAATTCCAAACGATCCACAGTCACCATTTGTAACAAGCGGAATCAGACTCGGTACACCAGCCGCAACAACAAGAGGACTTGATACAGATGATATGGACAAAATAGCACAGTATATTTATCTTACTGCAACTGATTTTGAAAACAGTGCAGACCTTATCCGTGCAGGCGTAACAGATATTTGTACAAGACATCCTCTTTATAAATAAGAGCATATAAAAAATGGGCAAGAGTTTAAAGCTCTTGCCTTTTTTATATTTGTTTATTGTAGTAATTTTATTCTTGATTTTCTTGTGTTCATTTCTTTGCTCGCCAAAGAAACGGACCAAAGAAAGGCGACGAGGGGGAACCCCTCTGAAAGCTATAAGTCGGTTTTCCCCCTCGACCCCCTTCCGCTAGGTTACGAGCAGGTTATTTGTATAATGGAGGAAAAGAATATTTTAGTACTGTATTTATACCAAAATAAAATGTTATTATACAAGATGACAAATGTAAAATAAAAAAGATAAGGGCGAAAAACCTTGCCTTTTGTTTAAAATCAAACTGAATAGTAAAAAATAGAATCAAATTTGTTTTTAAATATCACACTCTCAAAACACAGTTTAAAATAAAAATCTAATGCTATATTTCAAATCCTAAGAATAAATCATTTTGAGAAATCAGCGTTCCATCTTCTTCGTAAAAGCAATTATTTTGGGTGATTAATTTTCCTCTTTCTCCAACATTCATATTATTATAATCTTCCATTGACACATCTAATACTTTTTGTGTCTCGTCATCAAGAGAAAAAGTAACTTTATATTTCTGCTTATGATCTGGTCTTAAAAAATCATTGTTTTGTTCTATATAACAATTCATATTTAGTATAGAAGCGTTTTCTTCAAGATCATTAGAAATTTCGTCAGAATACAATTCTAAAGGAGTTTCTTTTACATTAAAATATTTAACAAATATAGATCTAAATATAAATTCAATACATAAATAAGGAATTAAAATTTTAAAGATAAAGCCTATTATAAAATCAACAATCATAATCTACCTCGTTAGTGTAATTGTATAAATAATATAATATTTGATTATAAAAAGCAAGAGGACTTCTACGAAAAAGCGGGAGTGGACACTTGTGGTATCATATAAATATAAGAATTAAAAAGGCAAAGCAATACAACAGGTTAAAGAGCTTACTTTTTAAAGCCCTTGCCTTTTCTGGCTTATTCTATTAGAATTGAGAGGATAGCCACTGGAAAGCAAAAACAAAAATATAAATAATCGGAATATGGACGATGTATATAAGCAGGGATTTTTGACCCAATTTTTCAAAAAAATTAAAGTGAGTTTTATATGCAAAGGATGGTAATTTTCCATTTTTAACTGAAATGCCGACAAAAGAGCCAAAAAAGAAAATCAAACTCCATGGTAAAAGTGGGAAGTAGTCGGCGGAAAAAAAGCTATGTGAATGTATTCCAACAGGAAAAAGCCAGTCAATTGTGTACCATTCATAAGGTAGCCTAAAAACTAAATTGTCCCAAAGTCCAATTTTTCCAAAGGAAATGTCACGAGTAACAAAGGCAAGTGTAGCGCAAAGTAAAGAACCGAGTATTGCAGGCGTTTTGTCAAATGCTTTTTGAAAAATTGCAAACAAAAGTATAGAACAAGCAAGCAAATGCAATATTCCAAAATAAATTTCTGTACGCTCAAACCCAAATGACGGGAGCAAAACAGCGCTGATAAAGGTTAAAGCTAATGCTACTGCTAAAAGTTTTAGTCCTCTTGCCATGTTGCTTCGTGAAAGTCTTGAGCATATTCCGGAAATAAATATAAACCCTGCGGCAAAAAAAGGCTGGAAAGGCTCAAAGAATTTAAAGGTATCAAAAGCCCAAGGAGCACCCGTTAGTTCATAACATAAGACAAATGCGTGGTAAAAAACCATGCAAAAAATAGCAAGTCCACGAATTTCATCTAGCAATGCAATTCTTTTTCTTGAATTTCTCAAAATACACCCACCTTTTAAAGAAACTAACTTTATGGTGTATAATTATACTAAATTAATTTGTCTATTACAAGAAGATTGTGCGTAGAAAGGCAGAAGATTATGAATAAATTTAAGGCAGTAATATTTGATTTTGATGGAACAATTGTAGATTCGGGAGAGGGTATTCGCCGCAGTATTGAATATGCTTTAGAAAAGAATGGCGTCCCAGTTGGAGAAAAAAGTAAGCTAAACTACTTTATTGGGCCTCCGCTTAATGTTAGCTTTGAAGATATGTATGGAATAAACGGTGAGCAGTGTGAAAAACTAATTGAAACATATAGGGATAGATATGCAAGGCTTGGTGTATATGAAGTTGAGCTGTATGAAGGCATAGTAGAGCTTTTAAACACGCTCAAGGAAAATGGCATTAAAATTGGAATTGCATCGTCAAAGCCAACTTGTTTCATAAAGCAAGTTATGGAATATTTTAAGATATCAGAGTTTTTTGATACTGTTGTGGGCACTAATTTTGAAAAGCATAATGCAGATAAAAAAGAGCTTATAAATACTGCACTTAAAAATTTGGGAATAACGGATAAGAGTGTAAGCATAATGGTTGGAGATAGGCTTTATGATATTAATGGTGCAAAAGGAGCTGGAATTTTATCTGTTGGAGTGTTATATGGATATGGCTCAGAAACCGAGCTAAAAGACGCAGGAGCGGACTTTTTGGCACATGATGTGACAGAGATTTATAAAATTTTGAATAATAATGACGAAACCTTAAAAAAACAGTTGACAATATAAAATGTATATATTATAATTAACTTCGCTTGATGTGGCGGCATAGCTCAGTTGGCTAGAGCGTTCGGTTCATACCCGAATTGTCGTTGGTTCAAATCCGACTGCCGCTACCATTTCAAACGAGAGGCTTTGCGGCACTTCTATTCAAGTGCTGCAAGCAACCTCTTTTTAACACACAAATTAATATGGCCCGGTGGTCAAGCGGTCAAGACACCGCCCTTTCACGGCGGTAACACGAGTTCGATTCTCGTCCGGGTCACCACAAAGAGCATTCAGCCAATAGGCTGGGTGTTTTTTACTTTTTTAAGGCATAACTATTTAGTTCGCTACTGTAAAAATAGTTATTTTCATTTCACAAGCGTGTTGAAGACAAAAGCCCGCCGTGGTATACTAATTTTATACATTGCTATTTGGCAATGTGCGAATATTATTGTGAATAAAAAGCAGTCATAGTAGTATATATTTATATTAATTTTTAAGAGGTGATATTATGTCCGCACCACTTGCAGACAGGCTTAGGCCACAGCAGATGGACGATATTGTTGGACAAGAGCATTTGTTGGGTGAGGGTAAGGCTCTTAGAAATATTATAACATCAGGGACATTACCAAATCTTGTTTTTTATGGCCCTTCAGGAATTGGAAAAACAACCCTTGCGAGTATTATTGCAAAGTCAACAAAACGCACATTGAGAAAGCTTAACGGCACAAATGCCTCAATAGCGGATATAAAAGATATTGTAGCAGAGCTGGACACTTTTTCTGCTCCTAACGGAATTTTGCTTTATTTGGACGAAATACAGTATTTTAATAAAAAGCAACAGCAAGCATTGCTTGAATATATAGAGAATGGCGACATTACTCTTATAGCATCAACGGCGGAAAATCCATATTTTTATGTTTACAATGCAATCCTTAGCCGTTCTACTGTGTTTGAGTTTAAGCCTGTTAGCCCAAAAGAGGTTGAGCGGGCTGTTTTGCGTGGCTTTGATTTTTTGAGCGAGGAAACAGGGCAGGCGTTTAAGCTAGAAGAGGGTGTGTCCGCTTACATTTCAAAAGCGTGTGGTGGCGATGTTAGAAAGGCTATGAATGCAGTTGAACTTTGCTATTTATCAACAACATTAAAAGATAATATAAGAACGATAACTCTTGAAAAGGCAAAAGAGCTTACGCAGTGTTCTACTATAAAGTATGACAGAGATGGAGAAGAGCATTATGATATTTTATCCGCTTTTCAAAAGTCTATGAGGGGTTCAGATGCTAATGCGGCTCTGCATTATCTTGCACGACTGCTTGAAGCGGGCGATTTGCCTTCGGCAACACGCAGACTTCTTGTTTGTGCTTGTGAAGATGTTGGGCTTGCATACCCAATGATTATTCCGATTGTAAAGGCGGCGGTTGATACCGCACTTCAAGTTGGTTTGCCAGAAGCTAGAATACCACTTGCGGATGCTGTGGTGCTTGTATGTAATGCACCCAAGTCCAATTCTGCATATCTTGGGATTAACAAAGCTATGGAAGATTTGCATAGGGGTAATGGCGGACCTATTCCTCGCCATTTGCAAAATATGCATTATGACGGTGAGGACAATAAAACAAAGGGGCAGTTTTATAACTACCCCCATGAGTATTCTGGCCATTGGGTAAACCAGCAATACCTTCCCGATTCAATTGCAAAAGTTAAATACTATGAATATGGTGACAATAAAACAGAACAGGCAGCCAAAGAGTATTGGAGCAAAATAAAAGGATAGTTATTGTTGCATAATAACTGCTATTATAGCTGTTATCGCCACGCCTATTATAATGGATGCTGCGGCTTTAGCTACGGTAGATTTCCAGCTTGTTTTTTTTCTAACTGCTGGTGGCAATCCGATGCTTCTAGTAAAATCCCATGCTTGTTTTTGTAGTTTGTCCTTATCTACCGTACAGTATTCTGGCTTAACAAAAAGCAGAATACGGTCAAAATAATCGCTTCCGGTATCCTTGATTTCCAAAACCTGCATATTAACCCCTTTTATCATTTATCATTACCTCCCGACAATAGTTTTGGCAAGATTTGAGATAAATATACGCATATTTTGTCAAGCCTTTTTTTGAGAAAATTTTTTTTGCCAAAAAGGTTATATTATACAGATTGTATATCTGATTTTTGCGCCAATGTGGAAAACTCGGTGGAAAATGTTTATAACTATCCCTTTTTACCCCTCATTTAAGGTGTTTTTAAGCTTTTTGCGTGTTTGTGGACAACTTGATGTAAAAAACATCATCTATTACTTATCGTTAAAAAGACTTTACAATGACAAAAAAAGACAGCAAGATACACAGTTTTTTTAAATATTTATCATAAAATTTATATTTGTGTAAACTAAACATAAAATTAAAAAATTTTTAATATAATTGCCAAAGTGGATGTGAAAATATGAAAATAAAGCAATTTAAAAATGCTGTTTTAGTACAAGAGGCTAAAATTTTCTCTCCCGAACTCTGTTTGGGTTGCGGACAAGCATTCCGCTTTGAGAATATCGGCGGAGTTTTGCATGGAGTTGTAAAAAACAAGGTTTTAGAGATTGAAAACACTTCGGATGGAATTTTATTTCATACCACAATCGATGATTTTAATAATATATGGTACGACTATTTTGATCTCGGCAGAGATTATGAAAGAATTATTTCAAAATTCAAAGAGGATAAAAATTTAAGCTTAGCGGTAGACGAGTTTTGTGGTATCCGAATTTTAAACCAAGACCCGTGGGAAGCTCTTTGTTCTTTTATAATTTCTCAGAACAACAACATACCGAGAATAAAAGGAATTGTTAAAAGGCTTTGCGAAAATTTTGGAGAGTCTTTGGGTGGTGCAGACTACACTTTTCCTAGTGCACAAGTTATTTCACAGCTATCTCTTGACGATTTAGCACCACTGCGTGCAGGTTTTCGTAACAAATATATTTTGGATGCGGCACAAAAGGTTGCAAGTGGAGAGGTGGCAATATATAATCTTAAAGATATGCCGATTGAAGAGGCACGCACGGAGCTTACAAAAATCAAAGGTGTTGGAGCAAAGGTGGCAGAGTGCACAATTTTATATGGCTGTGGGCATATAGAGGCATTTCCCGTTGATGTTTGGGTAAAGCGTATCATGGCTGAACTGTATGAGGATGGCTTGCCAGAATGCACAAATGGAGTACAGGGAATAGCACAGCAATATTTGTTTCATTGGCGTAGAAATTCGCAGATTTTTAACAATATATAATAGTATATAAAATAAGCACCAATATTAAGCTGTAAATTTAAAATATAAAGAGGCGTGTAAAATGGAATTTATTAAAAAGAATTGGTTAGGAATTTTGCTTTGTGCTTGTATTGCTATTCCATCATGGTATCTTGGCAAAATGGTGCCTGTTGTTGGGGGCCCTGTTTTTGCCATTATAATAGGTATGGTTGCGACACAGCTTTTAAAGAACAAGGACAAGTTGCAAACAGGGATAAGCTTTACATCAAAAAAGATTTTGCAATATGCCGTTATTCTACTTGGATTTGGGCTTAATCTTTCAACCATATTTGCAACAGGCAAAAAGTCATTGCCAATTATTATTGCCACAATTTCAACATCTTTGATTGTTTCATATGTACTTTGCAAGGTTATGAAATTGCCTACAAAGACGGCAACACTTATCGGAGTTGGCTCTAGCATATGTGGTGGCTCTGCAATTGCGGCAACAGCACCTGTTATTGATGCGGATGACGAGGAAATTGCACAATCTATTTCGGTTATATTTTTATTTAATGTAATTGCGGTACTTATTTTTCCAACACTTGGTGCAGCAATCGGATTGTCTAACGAAGGATTTAGCTTGTTTGCAGGCACGGCAATAAACGATACATCGTCTGTTACTGCGGCGGCAACGGCATGGGATGGAATTTATGGAAGCAACACGCTTGCCACAGCAACAATAGTAAAGCTTACAAGAACACTTGCAATAATTCCAATTACGCTGGTTCTTGCTTTTGTTCGTGCAAAAAAGGAAAAGAGCGAGAAGGGTGGCAATTTTGATATGAAAAAGATTTTTCCATTCTTTATTTTGTTTTTCATTCTTGCGTCTATAATAACAACAATAGCCACAAACTATGGTGTTTCGCCAGAGGTTTTTGCACCGATTAAAACACTTAGCAAGTTTTTTATAGTTATGGCGATGGCGGCAATTGGGCTTAACACAAACATTGTAAAGCTTGTTAAAAATGGAGGCAAGCCAATTTTTCTTGGCTTTTGTTGTTGGGTAAGCATAACTATTGTAAGTCTTTTGATGCAGCATATTCTTGGGATATTTTAATTGTGTTATGCTAATAAAATTCAAATGAATTTTTAGGACAGGGATGCATTTTATTACAGCTTTACTTAGCTTTAAGATTTAATTGATTTATGGTAAAATTATATATATTTAGATAAGGAGAAAACAACAATGAAAAGTAAAAATATTGGTTTACTAATTTTAATGTTAGGTCTGACATCAGGGACAATTTTAGTCGACCGTTTTATTATAGATATTCCTGACGGGCTAGCAATTATTTTTATAGTTATTGCGATTGCATCTTTTGCGGCGTTTCTTATTACAAATAAAGTACATAAAAAATAAGCATACATAAAGTTAAGGGTGACATCGTTTCAAGCGATGTCACCCTTAAAATATTATTGTATTTAATTTTAGATTTTTTATTTTTCGCCAAATAGGAGAAGAAGGAATCCAGCGGCAACGGCAGAGCCGATAACTCCGGCAACATTTGGGCCCATAGCGTGCATGAGAAGGAAGTTTGATGGATTTGCTTTTTGTCCCTCAGCGTTGACAACACGAGCAGCCATTGGAACAGCAGAAACACCAGCAGCACCAATAAGTGGGTTAATTTTGCCTTTTGTAATAAAGCACATAAGCCTGCCAAGAAGAACACCGCCAATAGTCGCAAAGCAAAATGCAACAAGTCCAAGAGCAACGATGGCAAGAGTTTGCACTTTAAGGAATACTTCACCGTTTGCAGTTGCGCCAACGGTAACACCAAGCATAATGGTTACGATGTTTACAAGAGCGTTTTGAGCGGTATCTGAAAGTCTGTCAACAACGCCACTTTCTTTAAACAGGTTTCCAAGCATAAGCATACCGATAAGAGCGGCAACATCTGGAATCATAAGAGTGCAAAGAACGGTTACAACAATTGGGAAAATAACCTTTTCGGTCTTGCTCACTTTTCTAAGAGTAGTCATCTTTATTTCACGCTGTTCTTTTGTTGTAAGAGCACGCATGATAGGTGGCTGAATTAGCGGAATAAGAGCCATGTACGAATACGCAGCAACTGCGATTGGACCTAAAAGCTCTGGTGCAAGTTTAGAGGTGAGGAAAATTGCCGTTGGTCCGTCTGCACCACCGATAATAGCAATTGAAGCTGCTTGTTCTGGAGTAAATATTCCAATAGCAAGAGCAATAAGAAATGCAATGAAAATACCAAACTGTGCCGAAGCACCAAGCAAAAGGCTAGAAGGCCTAGCAATAAGTGGGCCAAAGTCTGTCATAGCACCAACACCAAGGAAAATGAGGCAAGGGAAGATACTGCTTTTAACGCCCGCATAAATCAGCCGTAAAACGCCATCATCATACCAATGCGCACCAGCAACAGCTTGTGAAGCATCCATAATTCCTGCTGGGTCAGACATAATTCCTGTTCCTGGTAAGTTTGCAAGCAACATACCGAATGCAATCGGCAGAAGCAAAAGTGGTTCAAATTTTTTAACGATAGCCAAATAGAGCAAGATGAAAGAAACAATCATCATAACACCTTGCTGCCATGTCAGTGCCACAAAGCCTGAGTTTGCTACCGTGTCTCGTAACACATCAATAATATTCATAAGTACCCCCTTATAAAACAACGAGAACATCATCGGTATCAACAACATTCCCCTTTGAAACAAGAACTTGTTTAATAACACCGTCGCTAGGAGCTAAAATCTCGTTTTCCATTTTCATAGCCTCAAGAACCACAAGGATTTCACCTTGTTTAACACTTTGACCAGCACTAATGTTTACAGCCAAAATGTTTCCAGGCATGGGGGCGGTTATGCTTGTTCCACTGCTGACAGCTACTGGAGCTTGTGCTGCTGCGGCTGGAGCTGAAACAGCGGCTTGTGCAGCTGCTTCAACAGGGGCAGGTGCATCGCAGACACTAACTAGAACAGCGCTACTCTCGTCAACATCAACTTCATAGTTTTTATTGTTTAAGGATACAACATATCTCATGTTTGTTTCTCCTCCAAAAGCTTAATAGATTTAAAGATTAATCGATTTAGCGGAATACCGCTTTGGTTGCTTATAATAGCCATAATAATGGCTGCATCTTCTGGCGAAACACGTACAAGGTCAATTTTTCCTTCACTTTGGGTTTCAGGAAGAGGCGTTCCAAGCTTTACTAAACTTAGAACATTGGATGTATCAGACGATGTTTTTTCGCCTGTATTCTCTTTGCCTTTTGAAAAAGCACTGACAATCTTAGAAATTATGATAACGGCAACAGCCAAAATTAAAAGTTCAAGGAAAACCATACAAATACCCGTTATGGATATTGTAAGTGCATCAAGCATAGAGAGGTCTTTGCCTGCTAACATTTAATACACCTCCGTTAGTCTATTCTTTTAATGGTATAAGAGAATGTGTTCTTTTCTTTCTGCTCACGCTTTTCAAAGAAAGCTTCGGCCTGTGCAGGAAAAGCGATGTATGAAAGAACATCTTCGTCACTTTTTGCAGTGCTTCCAAGCTCTGCCTTTGTCTTTTCAAAAGCAGGCTCAAGAGTATTTGCAAAACGCTCTGTAATTGGCTGTTCATCGCCAAGCACTTTCTTTTGCAATTCTTTATTAATCTCGCCAGGAGCTTTGCCATATTCGCCTTTGATATATGACTTGACTTCTTTGGAAATATTCTTATATCTTTCTCCAGCCAAAACATTTGATGCTGCTTGAACACCAACCATTTGGCTCATAGGAGTAACAAGCGGAGGAAATCCTAGTTCTTCTCTTACTCTTGGAGTTTCTGCAAGAACATCTGGCAACTTGTCTATCTTGTTTTGGGCTGTAAGCTGAGAAATAAGGTTTGAAAGCATTCCGCCAGGGATTTGATAGTTAAGAGCATCGGTGTCTGTTGAAAGAACAAGGGGGTTCAAAAGTCCCGACTCAATGGCTTTTGCTTTGTATGGTTTAAAGAACCCGTTAACTTTGTTAACTTCATCCATATTAAGGTCAACTTCGTAACCGAGTTGCTTAAATGCGTATGCAAGTGTTTCGGTTGGTGGCTGAGATGTTCCGCCCGAAAAACTAGAAATAGCGGTGTCTATTATATCTGCACCCGCCTCAACTGATTTTAGTAATGTGAGAATACCTAGACCAGTTGTTGAATGGGTGTGGCACACGATTGGCAATTTAACATTTTCTTTAAGTGCTTTTACTAAATCAAAAGCTTCTTGTGGACCCATGATTCCAGCCATATCCTTAATAGCAATAGAGCCAACGCCCATATCTTCCATTTGCTTTGCAAGCTTTACATAAGCATCAAGATTGTGTATAGGGCTGATTGTGAAACATATTGTACCTGAAGCTATTGCACCGCTTTTTACTGTTTCATCAACGGCAACCTCAATGTTTCTAACATCATTTAGAGCATCAAAAATGCGAATTATATCAATTCCATTTTCAACCGACTTTTTAACAAACATTCTAACAACATCATCTGGATAATGCTTGTATCCAAGAATGTTTTGACCTCTTAAAAGCATTTGAAGCTTTGTGTTTGGACAGGCTTTGCGAATTTTACGCAGCCTATCCCATGGGTCTTCATCAAGATAACGTAAGCAGGAATCAAACACAGCGCCGCCCCAGCACTCAAGTGAATAATACCCAGCTTTATCAAGATTTTCAAGAATGGGAGCAAACTCATCATAGGTCATGCGAGTTGCTATAAGGGATTGGTTTGCATCTCTTAAAACTGTTTCTGTAAACTGGACCTTCATAATTATAACTAACCTCCAAAAATGCTACAAAATTTTATCAAATATATACAAAAATATATAAGAAACAACAAATTTTTTAATGTATTTTCAAGACATTGTATCCATGATAGTATAACTGGAAAAATATTGCAAGAAAAAACTCGAAACAATTGATAAAACTATAAAATTAATATTAGCTTTTCGCATGATTTTATAATAAGAAAATTAAAATTGTTTTGCATTTTTCACATAATTTGTCTATAATATTTTTAAATGAAAATTAATTTGTAATCATAGTCAACTGTGTATATTACTGAAAGCAGGGGTATAAATGATTGAAATAAATTCAATTAACAAAAAAGAGGCACTGAGATATCTTGGGTATTTGGATGAAACACCAACGGCAGAAACTTTGATTGCGTTGGGTCAGTGTGAGGAAGAATTATTAAAGGCGATAAAGCCAAGGTATATTTATAAATGTTTTGATCTTTTAAAACTTGATGATGAAAGAGTTAGCCTTAAAGATTGTGAATTAGTTCTGGGTGGAAAATCCATTTCAAAGCACTTATACTACTGTGAAAAAGCTGTGCTTATGTGTGCAACTATATCAGCTGAAACGGACAGAATAATAAAAAGAGCGCAGGTTGAAGATTTGGTAAAAGCCGTTATGCTTGACAGTCTTGCAAGTGCTGCGACCGAACAGCTTTGTGATGAAATAGAAGAAGAGATAAAAGAGGAGTATAGTGACTACTCAACAACCAGCAGATTTTCGCCAGGATATGGTGATTTACCGCTTGGGGTTGAGCGTGATTGGCTCTCAGTTATGGATGCACAAAGAAAAATAGGGCTTTGCATTACTAATGGAGATATTTTAACTCCTAGAAAATCTGTAACAGCAGTTATTGGACTTTCAAAAAACAAGTTAAAAAAGACAGAGCTTTGTGATGAATGTGCGATTAGGGATACATGTGAAAAACGAAAAAGGGGAGAACGCTGTGGACTTTAAAACACTTTTAAAAAAAGAATTTATAATACTTGATGGAGCAATGGGAACAATGCTTCAAAATAGTGGACTTAGAGTTGGAGCAATTCCTGAGCTACTTTCAATCACCGATGCTGATAAAATTGTAGATATTCATAGGCAATATGTTTTAGCGGGAGCAGACATAATCTATGCCAACACATTTGGAGCAAATGAAGAAAAGTTGAGGGACTGTAAATACAGCGTTGGTGAAGTTGTGGGTGCTTCTATTGCCAATGCCAAAAAAGCGTGTGAGGGAACAGATGCACTTGTTGCACTTGATATTGGGCCAACAGGTCAAATGCTTTTGCCTTCAGGAACAATGAGCTTTGAGCGGGCGTATGAAGTATTTGCACAGCAGATAAAAGCAGGTGAAAATGCCGATGTTATTGTTATTGAAACAATGACACAGCTTGGAGAAATTCGTGCTGCAGTGCTTGCCGCAAAAGAAAATAGTGATAAGCCGATAATTTGCACAATGACATTTGAAAAAAATATGCGAACCTTCACAGGTTGTAGTATTCCCGCAATGGCACAAACATTGCAGGGACTTGGAGTAGATGCAATAGGAATAAATTGTTCGCTTGGCCCAGATGACCTTGCACCAATTGTTGAGCAGCTTTCAAAGTGGACGGATTTACCAATAGTTGTAAAGCCAAATGCAGGGCTTCCAGACCCTAATAGTAATACCTACGATGTTTCTGCACAGGATTTTTCAAAAAGTATAGAAAAGCTTGTTCCGCTTGGAATTAAAATTGCAGGTGGATGTTGTGGCACAACACCAGAGTATATAAAGCTTTTAAAGCAAACATTGGCAAGCAAAAAATATATAAAGCAAAATTATGAGATACCAAGTGCTGTTTGCTCAAGCAGTAAAATAGTAGAGATAAATTGCCCAAGGATAATAGGAGAGCGTATTAATCCAACAGGCAAAAAGCGCTTTAAACAAGCACTTTTAGAAAATGATATTGACTATATTCTTTCACAGGCACTCCAGCAGGTGTCAGCAGGAGCAGACATACTTGATGTTAATGTTGGATTGCCACAAATTGATGAGAGCGAGATGCTTACACGCACAGTTTCGGCGCTGCAAGAAATTGTAGACACTCCTCTTCAAATTGATTCGTCTGACCCAAAGGCGATAGAATCCGCACTGCGTATATATCAAGGAAAGGCTATTGTAAACTCTGTAAATGGAGAGCAAAAGTCAATTGATACTATCTTGCCCATTGTTGCAAAATATGGTGCGGCAGTTGTTGGACTAACTTTGGATGAAAAAGGAATACCGCAAACAGCACAGCAGCGTGTGGAGATTGCACAGAGGATTTTGGATGCGGCTCAAAAATACGGCATACCAAAAAGAGATGTATATATTGACTGCTTGACTCTTACGGCTTCAGCTCAGCAGGATCAGGCAACGCAAACATTGCAGGCTCTAAACATAGTAAAAAATCAAATGGGGCTAAAAACCGTTTTGGGAGTTTCAAATATTTCGTTTGGATTGCCGAGCAGAGAAATAGTAAACAGCACATTTTTAACAATGGCAATGCAAAATGGACTTGATTTGCCAATAATTAATCCAAATGCAGACGCAATGACAGGTGCTGTAAGAGCTTTTAGGCTTCTTACTAATGCTGACGAAAACTGTGTGGAATATATTTATGCTTACGGAACTAAAACGGAGCAAGCACCGCAAAGCCAAGCAAGCCCAAGTGACATAACACTTTTTGATGCTGTTGTAAAAGGGCTTAAAGGTGATGCACAAAGGATTACTAAAGAGCTTTTGCAAACCTGCGATGTAATGCAAATTATAAATGAAATACTTATACCCGCACTTGATGTTGTAGGAGATGGCTTTGAAAAGGGCACATTGTTTTTGCCTCAGCTTATTCAAAGTGCAAAATCTGCACAAGTGGCATTTGAGGAGATAAAGGTAAAGCTAATAAATGCTGATATGGCACCTGTTAGCAAGGGCAAAATAGTTCTTGCAACCGTAAAAGGCGACATTCACGATATTGGAAAAAATATCGTTAAGGTTCTGCTTGAAAACTATGGTTATACAGTTATAGATTTGGGAAATAATGTTGAACCGCAAGCTGTTTTGGATGCCGTTCAAAATCACGGTGCAAAGCTTGTTGGACTTAGCGCTCTTATGACGACAACGCTAGTAAACATGGAGCAAACTATAAAATTATTAAAGGATAATAATGCGGATTGCAAAACTGTTGTTGGCGGAGCTGTTCTCACTCCTGAATATGCAAGTAGCATAGGCGCAGACTATTATGCAAAAGATGCAAAAGAATCAGTTGATGTTGCTAAAAAAGTTTTTATATAACAGAGTTTTTTTATAATCTTGTTAAAGTATAAAAAGATTGAGGTTAAGGCTTGATATGCCTTTGTTCAAGTGTTAATATATTATCTATACATCAACCTTAGGAGGAAAACTAAATGGCTTATTATTATGAGGAACCATCTCATACCTTTAGTGAATATCTACTTGTTCCAGGATATTCAGATACCAACTGCACACCCAATAATGTTTCACTCAAAACCCCTCTCGTAAAGTTTAAAAAAGGGGAGGAATCGGCAATATCAATGAACACGCCTGTTGTATCGGCTATTATGCAGTCGGTTTCAGATGACAAAATGGCAATCGCACTTGCAAAACAAGGCGGAGTATCATTTATATATGGCTCACAGACAATAGAGCAACAAGCTGAAATGGTTCGCAAGGTAAAGGCGTATAAAGCAGGTTTTGTAACATCAGACTCAAACATTCGCCCTGACCAGACTTTGGACGACGTTTTGGCACTTAAAGAAAGATTTGGTCATTCTACTGTTGCAGTCACGCATGACGGAACAGCAAACGGCAAGCTTTTGGGCATTGTAACAACTCGTGACTATCGCATTAGCCGTATGGCTATGGATGAAAAAGTGCACACATTTATGACACCTCTTGAAAAGCTTGTAACAATTTCTGAGGGTACTTCTCTTAAAGAGGCAAACAACATCATTTGGGACAATAAGCTTAACTCGCTCCCAATTATTGATGAAAATGGTTGCCTTGTTGCTTTTGTTTTTCGTAAGGATTATGAACAGCATAAGGGCAATCCAATGGAACTATTAGATAGCCACAAGCGTTATGTTACAGGCGCAGGTATAAACACAAGGGATTATGAGGAGAGGATTCCAGCTCTTGTAGATGCAGGCGTTGATGTAGTTTGTATTGACTCTAGCGAAGGCTATACAGAGTGGCAGAGCATAGTAATAAAGTGGATTCGTAAAAAATATGGCGATAGCGTAAAAATTGGTGCAGGAAATATAGTTGACCGTGAGGGATTTAGGTTCCTTGCTGAGGCTGGTGCAGATTTTATAAAAATTGGAATCGGCGGTGGCTCAATTTGCATAACCCGTGAAACAAAGGGAATTGGCAGAGGACAAGCGTCTGCTGTTATTGAGGTTGCAAAGGCAAGAGATGAGTATTTTGAGGAAACAGGGGTTTATATTCCGATTTGTTCTGACGGCGGAATTGTGCTTGACTACCACATTACACTTGCACTTGCAATGGGTTGTGACTTCTGTATGCTTGGTAGATACTTTGCTCGCTTTGATGAAAGCCCAACAAACAAAGTTATGGTCAATGGCACATATATGAAAGAATATTGGGGCGAGGGCAGTGCAAGAGCACGCAACTGGCAACGCTATGACATGGGCGGAGCTTCAAAGCTTTCTTTTGTTGAGGGTGTTGATTGCTATGTTCCATACGCTGGTTCACTTCGTGACAATCTTGAAACAACATTTAGCAAGGTTCGCTCAACAATGTGTAACTGTGGTGCTTTGAGTATTCCTGAGCTTCAGAAAAAATCAAAGCTCACATTGGTAAGTAGTGTTTCAATAATTGAAGGTGGAGCTCATGATGTTGTTGTTAAAGACAATATAAATCACCAGTAATAATTAAGTTTATAAAAAATCCATCTGCATTGCAGGTGGATTTTATTTTTAGGTGAAAAACACAGCAAATAATTAGCCTTATTATATAGTATATACAAAACAGAAAATTAAAATAAAAAACTATACTATTTATAATATATATTATGAGCATTAAAACAATTTTAAAAATGTCAAAGACCGACATCGCTAAAAGACGATGTCGGTCTTTGATTAAACAAAAGATTAGCCCCTTACGTATAATATAAGCTAAAAGAACACATACGAATAACCAATTAATATTTAAAGAATAGAAGGATAGGAAATTTGCTATTGTTAAATAGCCATGTGTATTAATATGCTGTCAGTAAAATAGTTGATTACAAAGAATTAAACGCTGTAAAGAAGTTGTGTGTAAGATGGGAAAGGCCAGAAGTTGTTGGCTGTGATTGTTTCTAGCTCATCTGCAACTGCACGAGTCTCCTGGATAGAAACAAAAACAGTATCTTTGTAGTAAAGAGCCTTTGTCTTAATGTCTGCATCTTCATCAACACCTAAAACTGCTGATTCAAGAGTTGAACACTTTTTATAAAGGCTATCGCTTAAAGCAGACATTTTCTTAAGAAGATTAATTTCAAGTTCGCAAGCAAGGTCGCCGACGGCAGCTTTTTTGTTAGCTACAGTGCTACCAAGCTCGTTCATATATGAACAAATAGCAGGGAAAAGATCTCTTTTAACCATCTCAAGCATTGTAAGAGATTCAATATGAATTATTTTGCAGTAGTTATCCATAAGAATTTCATATCTTGATTTAAGTTCTTCTTCTGTATAAACAGAATGATGCTTAAACATATCAATGTTTTTCTGGTCGATGTAACATGGAAGAGCATCAGGAGTAGTTCTGAGATTGAGAAGTCCACGCCTTTCAGCTTCAACAACCCATTCTTCAGAATAATTGTTGCCGTTAAAGATGATTCTGCTATGATCAACAAATGTCTTTTTAAGAAGTTTGTTAAGATCTGTGTTAAAGTCTTCAGATTTTTCAAGAATATCTGCAAATTCCGAAAGCTGTTCAGCAAGAATTGTATTAAGAATAGTGTTAGGGCAAGCAATAGATGCTGTTGAACCAAGCATTCTGAACTCAAATTTGTTTCCTGTAAATGCAAAAGGCGAAGTACGGTTACGGTCTGTGGTGTCTTTGTTAAATTTAGGGATAGAAGAAACACCCGATTTCATAACTTGCTTTTCTTTTTGAACATATACTTCATCGTTTTTAATTGAATTAACTATATCGCCAAGTTCTTCACCAAGGAACATAGAAACAATAGCTGGAGGTGCTTCATTAGCACCGAGGCGATGGTCGTTTCCTGCACCTGTAACTGAAACACGAAGTAAGTCTTGATACTCGTCAACACCTTTAACAACAGCAGCAAGGAATAAAAGGAACTGTGGGTTTTCTTTTGGTGAATCAGTTGGGTCAAAGAGATTTATTCCTGTGTCTGTGCTGATAGACCAGTTGTTGTGTTTGCCGCTTCCGTTAACGCCTGCAAATGGTTTTTCATGAAGAAGGCAAGCAAGACCGTGTTTTGTTGCAACCTTTTTCATGGTCTCCATTGTTAGCTGATTGTGGTCAGTTGCAGTGTTTGTGGAAGTATATATTGGAGCAAGTTCGTGTTGTGATGGAGCAACTTCGTTATGCTTGGTTTTGGAAAGGATACCAAGTTTCCAAAGTTCAATGTCAAGATCTTTCATAAAAGATAAAACTCGTGGTTTGATAGTTCCAAAATAATGGTCTTCCATTTCTTGACCCTTTGGTGGTTTTGAACCAAACAAAGTTCTACCGCAGACGATAAGATCTTCACGCTGATTGAAAAGTTCTTTATCGATAAGGAAATATTCTTGCTCTGCACCAACTGTTGCAAGAACATGATTTGCCTTTGTAGGATTGTCAAAAAGCTTAATAATACGCATTGCATGTTTATCAAGTGCTTCGATAGAACGGAGCAATGGAGTCTTTTTATCTAGAATCTGTCCGCCATATGAGCAAAATACAGAAGGGATGCAAAGAGTATCATCTTTAATAAATGCATATGAAGTTGGATCCCATGCTGTGTAACCTCTTGCCTCAAATGTGGCACGTAAACCGCCTGAAGGAAAACTGGAAGCATCAGGCTCACTCTTTATAAGCTCTTTGCCAGAAAACTCCATGATAACATTTCCGTCAGGAGCAGGAGATATAAAGCTGTCGTGTTTCTCTGCTGTGATTCCTGTCATAGGTTGGAACCAGTGCGTAAAGTGAGTAACACCTTTTTCAACTGCCCAGTTTTTCATAGCACTGGCAACGGCGTTAGCAACTTTTTTATCTAAACGCTCGCCCTCTTTAATTGATTTTTGAATGGCGTTATAGATTTCTTTAGGTAATTTTTCTTTCATTACGCTGTCGTTAAATACCATACTGCCAAAAATCTCGGGTACATTTATAAAATTATTTTCCATTTTATTTTCCTCCTAAGTTTTGCAATATACAGAAAGACATTGACTTTTTTTAAAACTTATCGAAAATCACCGAATTATAACGACATAAAAATATTTTGTGTGTAAAAACAAATATTAAAGAGAAGTCAGATAATAACTGGTGATTTTCGATAAATATAAAAAAAGACACTGCGGGTGTTATTCCGCAGCGCCTTTGCTGTTTATAAACACAGTATAATTGCAAACAAAAGAAATGTCAAGGCTTTTTTGCAATAATTTTAAAAATACAAAATTGCAACTGCCTAACATTGAACTTGCAAAAAAATGGTAAATACTAATTTATACATATAGATACGCAATAAAAATGAAATTAATAAAAAATAACTAATCATTTTTTACTTGACAATAAAATAATATTGATTTAGAATATTAGACATTGATAGGAACGCGTTCGCAAAAAAGGCTGTTATATTTAAACACCTTAATGTGAGCGATTTTTTATTTGCTAAATGCAGATATGCTGAACTAGCAAAATTCTAAACGAAAGGGTGATACCTCAATGAGAAGAGAAGGCGAATGCAGAATACCATCGGGTTGTGCAATATCAGGAATTTTTGCTAAAGATGGAACAAGATTTACGGGCGAAGATATTATTAAGTCAATTGAGATAATGCACGATAGAAGTAATGGGCTCGGGGGTGGATTTGCAGGTTACGGAATTTATCCAGAGTATAAAGACTATTACGCTTTTCATGTTTTTTATGATAGCAAGGAGGCAAAAGCAGATTGCGAAGATTTTTTGGAACGCCATTTTGATATTATAAATCTTTCAAAAATCCCGACTCGCACAATGCCCGAAATAGTGGATGAGCCTCTAATGTGGAGATACTTTTTAACTCCGTTGCCAACAAAACTTAGGTATTCGAATCTTGATGAGAGAGAATATGTTGCACGAAGTGTAATTAAAGTAAACACAAAAATAGACGGAGCTTATATATTTTCAAGCGGAAAAAATATGGGTGTATTTAAAGCTGTTGGTTATCCTGAAGATGTTGGTAAGTTTTATAGACTTGATGAATATGCGGGATATTGCTGGACAGCACATGGTAGATATCCAACAAATACTCCAGGCTGGTGGGGTGGAGCGCACCCATTTGCATTGCTAGATTATTCAATAGTTCACAATGGCGAAATTTCTTCTTATGATGCAAATAAATGTTTTGTTGAAACTCTTGGATACAAGTGCAATTTGCTTACCGATACAGAGGCAATAACATATATAATGGATTATTTGTTAAGGAAACAAAAAATGACTCCAGAAGAGGCTGCAATAGTTATTGCTGCACCTTTTTGGTCAACAATCGAAAGCAAGCCAAAAACCGAAAGAGAACTGTACACATATTTGAGAAAAATGTTCCCAAGCCTTCTGATAACAGGGCCGTTTTCAATCCTTTTGGGATTTGACGGAGGACTAATGGCACTAAATGATAGATTAAAGCTTCGCTCTATGGTTGCAGCAGAAAAAGATAACGTTTTTTATGTTGCAAGTGAGGAATCATCGATTAGAGCAATACAACCAAACCTTGATAGAGTTTGGTCGCCAAAGGGTGGAGAACCCATAGTGGTAAGACTTGAAAACGGAGGTGAGCAGTAATGTTTCCAATGGATTATATCAATCCCGTATATGAAATAATAAGAGATAGAGATAGCTGCATTTCTTGTAGAGCGTGTGAAAGACAATGTGCAAACGAAGCACATTATTACGATGAAGAACTAGGAAAAATGATGGTGGATAACTCAAAGTGTGTTAACTGTCACAGATGTGTATCTTTGTGTCCAACGCATGCATTAAAAATTGTTAAATCAGATCACACATTTAAAGAAAATGCAAACTGGAGTGACGAGACAATCACAGAGGTTTACAAGCAGGCATCTACAGGTGGCGTGTTGCTTTCCTCAATGGGAAATCCAAAGCCGTATCCTATTTATTGGGATAAAATTTTGATAAATGCTTCACAGGTTACAAATCCGTCTATTGACCCACTTCGTGAGCCAATGGAAACAAAAGTGTTTTTGGGAAAAAGACCTTCCAAAATTGAGCGTGATGAAAAGGGAAACATTATTGACAATCTTTCTCCAATGATAGAACTTTCAACGCCATTGATGTTTTCAGCAATGTCTTATGGCTCAATTAGCTATAATGCTCATAGTTGTCTTGCACAGGCGGCACAGCAACTTGGAATACTTTATAACACAGGTGAAGGCGGACTTCATGAAGATTTTTATAAATATGGTGACAATACAATTGTTCAGGTTGCATCAGGTAGATTTGGTGTTGAAAAATCATATTTAAATAGAGGTACTGCAATAGAGATAAAAATGGGACAGGGTGCAAAACCAGGTATTGGAGGACATTTGCCTGGTATAAAAGTAGGAGAGGATGTATCAAAAACTAGGATGATACCTAAAGGTTCTGATGCTATTTCTCCTGCACCACATCACGATATATATTCGATTGAGGATTTGCACCAGCTTGTGCATTCGCTTAAAGAAGCAACAAATTATGAAAAGCCAGTAATAGTAAAAATCGCTGCAGTTCATAATGTTGCGGCAATTGCTAGCGGTATTGCAAGAAGTGGTGCTGACATAATAGCAATTGATGGATACAGAGGTGGCACAGGAGCTGCGCCGACTAGAATAAGAGATAATGTTGGTATTCCAATAGAGCTTGCGCTTGCAAGTGTTGATGCACGACTTAGAGAAGAACAGATAAGAAATAACATTTCAATAGTTGTTGGCGGAAGCATTCGTAGCAGTGCGGATGTTGTTAAGGCGATAGCATTGGGAGCAGATGCAGTTTATATTGCAACAGCAGCACTTTTGTCGCTTGGATGTCATCTTTGCAGAACATGTCAGACGGGCAAATGCAACTGGGGTATAGCAACTCAAAGACCAGATTTAGTAAAAAGGCTAAATCCTGAAATAGGTTCTCAAAGACTTGTTAATCTTGTAAATGCCTGGACGCATGAAATAAAAGAAATGATGGGCGGAATGGGTATTAACTCAATAGAGGCGTTAAGAGGAAACAGACTTATGCTTCGTGGAATAGGACTTAATGAAAAAGAACTTGAAATACTCGGAATAAAGCATGCGGGTGAATAATTTATAAAGGCAACAAATCAAAACATAGATTATGATTTGTTGCTGAAAGAAAGGGAGGTTTTGCAATATTATGAAAAAAATATATGTAAATGAAGAGTGGTGTCTTGGATGCCACCTTTGCGAATATTATTGTGCGTTTGCAAACTCAGGCATAGATGATATGGTAAAAGCACTTAAAGATGTAAAAATCAATCCTAAAATAAGGGTTGAGGGCAACAATCAAATAAGCTTTGCCGTTTCATGTAGACATTGTGAAGACCCAGCTTGTGTAAAGAGTTGTATTACAGGAGCAATGTATATTGAAGATGGTACAATAAGAATAAACAAAGATAAATGTGTAGGCTGTTACACTTGCATACTTTCATGCCCATATGGTTCAATTATGCCTTCTAATGAAGGCGTGGTTCAAAAGTGCGAGCTGTGTATGGATAATAGCAGTGGGGCTCCTGCTTGTGTGGCGGGATGTCCAAATAAGGCAATAGTTTATAAGGAGGGCTGATGATAATGAAATATGTGATAATCGGAAATTCTGCCGCAGCAATTGGTTGCGTTGAAGGTATTAGAGAAGTTGATAAAAAAGGTTCTATAACAATAATCTCAGACGAAAATCATCATACTTATTCACGCCCACTTATATCTTATTTGTTATACGGAAAAACAGATAGGCAGAGAATGAAGTACAGAGAAGATTCGTTTTATGATGATAATGACTGTAATACCCTTTTGGGAACGAAAGTTGTAAATATTGATATAGATAAAAAAAATGTCGAAACAGATAGCGGTAAAAAAATAGAATACGACAAATTGCTTTTGGCAACAGGGTCATCACCATTTGTGCCTCGTATAGAAGGTTTTGAAAAGGTAGAAAACAAAACATGCTTTATGACTCTTGATGATGCAGATAATCTTGAAAAAATGATAAATAAGGACAGTAGAGTTTTGATAGTTGGTGCAGGATTAATCGGTCTTAAGTGTGCTGAAGGTATAGCAGACAGGGTTAAAAATGTTACTGTTTGTGATTTGGCATCAAGAATTTTACCAAATGTTCTTGACGAAAGAAGTGCTCAGATAGTAAAAGAGCATATAGAAAAGAAAAATATAAATATTATTCTTAACAATTCAGTAAGTGTGCTAGAAAAGAATAAAGCAACACTTGCAAGTGGTGATTCTGTTGAGTTTGATGTTCTTATAATGGCTGTTGGCGTACGCCCAAATGTAAAGTTGATTTCAGATGTTGGAGCAAATGTTGCCAAGGGTGTTATAATTGATGAGAACTGTAAAACATCAATAAACGATGTTTTTGCAGCAGGAGATTGCACCGAGAGCATTGATGCAGTAACAGGAGAACAAAAAATAATTGCAATTTTGCCAAATGCATATATGCAAGGTAAATGTGCTGGAATAAATATGGCAGGTAAAGGGCAAAAAATAGAAAGCTTGATTGCAATGAATGCTGTTGGCTTTTTTGGACTTCACATCCTCACTGCTGGAAGTTATGAAGGCGAGTCCGTATTTACTCATGAAGATGATGGAACATATAAAAGACTTATAGTAAAGGACAATGTGCTTAAAGGTTTTATTTTGGTCGGAGATGTTGCAAGAGCGGGTATATACACAAATATGATTAGAGAGAAAATGCCACTTGATACATTGGACTTTGAATTAGTAGCTGAAAAACCACAGCTTATGGCTTTCTCAAAAGTAAAAAGAGATGAGATTTTTAGGGGGCAAGCCAGATGAGAATAGATGCTAAAAACATACATTTTAAGAAGCTCAATGAGCAGATAAAAAATACAAGTGATAGCGAAATTATAATAGATAATTGTCTTGGTCATCGATATATTGCAGATGCATCTAGTGGCAAAAAAATCACAATAAATGGCACTCCAGGCAATGCTCTTGGAGCATATATGGACGGCAGCACAGTAGAGGTTTTTGGCAATGCACAAGAAGCTGTAGGTGTTACCATGAATGATGGAGAAATAATCGTTTATGGAAATGTAGGAGATGCTTGTGGATACGCTATGCGTGGTGGGGCAATATATATTGAAAACAATGCAGGTTATAGAGCAGGTATTCATATGAAAGAATATGAGGAGAAAAAGCCTGCACTTATAATAGGCAATGAGGCCGGTAGCTTTTTAGGTGAATATCTAGCTGGTGGATTAATTGTAGTATTAGGTCTTAATACAGATAAAAAAGTTCCTGTTGGTCGTTTTTGTGGAACAGGAATGCATGGAGGAAAAATATTTTTACGCTGTGATGAGATTCCGTATGATTTGCCGCAACAGATTCAGGCAGAACAAGCAACAGATGATGATTTAGAAGAATTAGTTCCATATATTAAGAAATATTGTGAGCATTTTGGAACTGATTATGATAAGATTATGTCAGAAAAATTTATAGTGTTAACTGCGAATAGTAAGAATCCGTATCATCGTTTATATACATCGAACTAAAATATAAAAGATTAATATGATTGCGCAGGTGATAGATTGTTATGAAAAAAGTTTTAGTTGTTTCTAGCTCAAAAAAAGTAAGCTGTGCGCTTTGCACTTTGCTTGAGAGTGAAGGCTCACACAGTATAGTGTGTGTAGAAACATCTGTTGATGCCAGATGTAAGGCTGGTGAGGATAACTTTGAACTTATTATAATCAATTCACCTCTTGATAGTGAACTTGGAGATGGGCTTGCAAAATCACTTGCAAAATCAACTACGGCGCAAATAATATTAATTGTAAATGAAAACATAGAAGAAAAAATGCGAAATAGAGTGGAAGGTATTGGTGTTTTTGTACTCAAAAAGCCAGTAAGTCCTACACTCTTTTTGAACATTTTAAAGCTTGCGGGTACTGTTGGAGAAAGGCTTGAAAAGCTAAAGCAGGAAAACGAAGAATTAAAGCAACAAATAGCTGAGATAAAGCTAGTAGATAGGGCTAAATGTGTTCTTATACAATGCCTTAAGTTTGATGAAAAACAGGCTCATAGATATATTGAAAAACAAGCAATGGACTTGAGAAAAACGAAAAAAGAAGTGGCAAAAAATATACTTAACACATATGAAAATTAGTTAAAGGAAGTGTAGTGGGGCAAATGGCCAAATATATTTTTGTAACAGGCGGTGTTGTGTCAGGACTTGGCAAAGGGATTACGGCAGCTTCTCTTGGTAGACTTTTAAAAGCTAGAGGTTTAAAAATAGCAGCACAAAAACTTGACCCATATATAAATGTTGATCCTGGAACGATGAGCCCGTATCAGCATGGAGAGGTGTATGTAACACAAGATGGAGCAGAAACAGACCTCGATTTAGGGCATTATGAAAGATTTATAGATGAAGATTTAAATAAATTTTCAAATCTTACAACAGGTAAGGTTTATTGGAATGTTTTAAAAAAAGAGCGTGCAGGCGAATACTTGGGAGAAACAGTTCAAGTAATTCCTCATGTTACAGATGAAATAAAACGATTTATATATTCGGTTGGAAAAAATATGGACGCCGATGTTGTTATCACTGAAATTGGCGGTACAACAGGTGACATTGAAAGTCAGCCATTTTTAGAGACAATTCGTCAGGTTTCAGTAGAGTGCGGTAAAGAGAATTGTCTGTTTATTCATGTAACTTTGGTTCCGTTTCTTTCTGGTTCGTTTGAATTAAAATCAAAGCCTACTCAGCATTCTGTAAAGGAACTACAGTCTTTTGGCGTGCAGCCAGATATTATAGTAACTAGATGTGATATGGAAGTAAGCGAAGAGATACGAAAAAAAATTGCTCTATTTTGCAATGTTAAATCAGATTGTGTAATAGAAAATTTAACTCTTCCTGTTTTGTATGAAGCACCTATTATGCTCGAAAAAAACGGACTTGCTGATATTGTTTGTAGAGAACTCTCAATTGATTGTAAAAAGCCAGATTTGGCAGATTGGGAGCAAATGTTGCAAAGAATAAGAAGCTGTGATAAAGAAGTAAAAATTGCACTTGTTGGTAAGTATGTAAAACTTCATGATGCGTATCTTTCTGTTGCAGAAGCTCTTAAGCATGCAGGATATGAAAATGGAGTTAAAGTAGATATTAAATGGGTGGATTCAGAACAACTTGATGCTCAAAACACAGAGGAGCTTTTAGGCGATTGTAACGGTATAATTATACCTGGAGGTTTTGGGGGCAGAGGAATAGATGGAATGGTAGAAGCTGCTAACTATGCTAGAATAAAAAATATTCCTTACTTTGGAATATGTCTAGGAATGCAGATAGCTGCAATCTCATTTGCAAAGAATGTTATTGGTTTTGAGGATGCTTGCTCAAGTGAATTTGTTCAAGATAGTGCTCATGCAGTAATTGATTTGATGCCAGACCAACAAGGTGTTGCCTCAAAGGGCGGAACTATGCGTCTTGGTGGATATCCGTGCAAAATAAAAGACGGAACAAAACTATTCGAAGCATATAATGAAAATAACATTTCAGAAAGACATAGGCATCGTTACGAGTTTAATAATGACTTTAGAGAAGTGGTACAGGATGCAGGGATGATTCTTTCTGGTACATCACCAGATGATAGGCTGGTAGAAGCAGTAGAACTTCAAGATCAAAATTTTTATGTGGGAGTTCAATATCATCCTGAGTTTAAGAGTAGGCCAAATCGTGCACATCCTTTATTTAGAGAATTTATAAAAGCTTCTAAAAAAATTTGAAATATTAATTGAATTTTATTTCAAAAATCATGATTAATGTGCTAATATATGTATAATTAACCAGAAAATGAAATTTAATTAAAAAAATATTTCAAAATCTATTGACATTAAAAGAAACATAAAGTATAATAAACAGCATAGAAGGCAAGGGCGCCGTGGATTAATATCCACGGCGCCTTTCTTTTTCTTATATTTAGAGGGGGGTATCGAAAATGAGTGCTTTATCATCGGTAAACACAATTTGGGTTCTGCTAGGGGCAGCATTGGTGTTCTTTATGCAGGCAGGTTTTGCAATGGTTGAAACTGGTTTCACAAGAGCAAAAAATGCAGGAAATATTATTATGAAAAATCTTATGGATTTTTCGATTGGAACACCTGCTTTTTGGCTTATCGGTTTTGGCATAATGTTTGGTACAAGTAATGGATTTTTTGGAACATTTGATTTTATGACAAAAGGGGATTATTCTTCAGTAACACCAAGTGGAGTACCTTTTTTTGCATTTCTAATTTTCCAAACAGTATTTTGTGCCACAGCAGCAACAATTGTTTCGGGTGCAATGGCAGAGCGTACAAAGTTTAGTTCATATTGTATTTATAGTGCAATAATCAGCCTTGTAGTATATCCGATTTCAGGTCACTGGATTTGGGGCGGCGGCTGGCTTTCACAGCTTGGATTCCATGACTTTGCAGGATCCACAGCAGTACATATGGTTGGTGGAGTAGCGGCACTTATAGGTGCAAAAATTCTTGGACCAAGAATAGGAAAGTATAAAAAAGATGGAACACCAAAAGCGATTTTAGGACATAGCTTGACTCTTGGAGCACTTGGTGTATTTATTTTATGGTTCTGCTGGT
This sequence comes from Clostridia bacterium, assembly GCA_009930155.1. Next base: position 30,238 of record RZYX01000005.1, read on the forward strand.
TTGGTTTCAACGGAGCTTCAACAGTTTCAATGGAAGGTTCGGCAATGGAAGTAGCTTCCAAAATTTTTGTAACAACTAACCTTTCTGCGGCGGTTGCAACAATCACAGCAATGACAATAACATGGATAAGATACAAAAAGCCAGATGTTTCAATGACACTTAATGGTTCATTGGCAGGATTGGTTGCAATAACAGCAGGATGCGATACAGTTTCTCCAGCTGCAGCTGCAATAATTGGTATACTTGCAGGTTTTACAGTTGTTTTTGGTATCGAATTTGTTGATAGAAAACTTAAGATAGATGATCCTGTTGGTGCAGTTGGAGTTCATGGTATGTGCGGAGCACTAGGAACAGTTTTAGTTGGAATATTCTCGGATGGAACAGGAACAAATGGTTTAGGACTTCTTTATGGTGGAGGATTTAAGCTTTTGGGAATACAGATGCTTGGTGTTGTCGCTGTTATGTTATGGGTTTTAGTAACGATGACTATAGTGTTTATGACTATTAAGCATACTGTAGGACTTAGAGTTTCAGAAGAAGTTGAAATCGCAGGACTTGATTTTGAAGAACATGGTCTTAAGTCTTCATATGCTGGATTTGAGTTTGCGTTATCATCATCATCATCTTCTTCTGGTAAAATCGTGTCAGAAGAAAAGGTTTCTGTAGAAAAAGCATTGCCAATAGAAATCTTAGAAGATAAATCACCAATAAGTTCTGATGTTAAGTTTACAAAAATTGTAGTAATGTGTAAGCAAAGCAAGTTTGAAGATTTAAAGGTTGCAATGGAATCGATAGGTATAACTGGTATGACCGTAACACAGGTTCTTGGATGCGGAGCACAAAGAGGTAAAACGGAATTCTATCGTGGTGCTGAACTTGACATGCTTCTTTTACCGCAAGTTAAGGTCGAAATTGCTGTTTGCAAGGTACCTGTAAAAACTGTAGTTGAAGCAGCTAAAAAAGCACTTTATACAGGTCATATTGGAGATGGAAAAATCTTTTTATATGATATCGAGAATGTAATTAAAATACGAACGGGCGAAGAAGGCTTTGATGCGCTTCAAGATTTTGTAGAATAATAAATATAAACAATATTTGATATGCATTCTTGCTTTTTACAAATATCGTTTCCATAATTATTGATAGTTTTATTAATAATTACTTGCAGAGCTTACTTTATTCCTTTTTTACGAAACATCCTCGTTGTAGTTAAGTTAAGGCTACAATCGGGGGTGTTTCTATGTTTGATTTTTGAGTTGTAGTGCATGCAAACTTCAATATTAAGTGTAATATATCATAAATAATTAGCCCTATTATATAGTATATGCAAAATAGAAAATCAAAATAAAAAACTATATTATTTAGGATATGTTTTATGAGCATTAAAATGATATACATATTTTGTAATAAAAGTGAGAAAGAACACTATATTTTGTGCTGTTTTTAAAAATGTTAAAATGACGAAAAAACTTTCAGAAATTTGTTGCATTTACTCAAAACATATGCTAGAATACTTAAGCGTGCCCTGAACAAGGGTGCAGATATGCGTTGATGCAGGAGGTAGCCGTCCAAGAGGCGGGAAATTTCTGCGGAGTATGTCCGATTTATAAACCGGGCGAAATTATACAGGTGCAAGCTTTTTCTGAGTTTCGGAAGAGCGACTACCGTAGCTTTAAGGCCAACGCCAACCCCGGACTAACATTTTTTGTTTAGCCGGTTTTTAAATGTAACGGGTTGAAACACCCGGGTGAGTGTTGGATTTTAGCAAAGCCCGCCATTTTCAAGGAGGCTTTATCATGGCAGTAAAGGAAAAAATCAGAATCAGACTCAAGAGTTACGACCACAACCTTGTTGATAAATCAGCGGAGAAAATCATTGAAACAGCAAAGCGCACAGGCGCAAAAGTTTCTGGTCCAGTTCCGCTTCCAACAGAAAAAGAAATCGTAACAGTTCTTCGTGCAGTCCATAAATACAAGGACTCTCGTGAACAATTTGAGCAGAGAACACACAAAAGGCTTATAGACATCCTTAGACCGTCTAACAAAACTGTTGAGGCTCTGACAGGTCTTGAGCTTCCCGCCGGTGTTGAGATTGAGATTAAGCTTTAATCATAACTCTTAATATCGAAAGGTCAAGTTGGCTTAAACCAACCAATAACCGAAGGAGGAAAGGTAATTATGCAAAAAGGTCTTATCGGCAAGAAAATCGGTATGACACAGCTCTTTGACGAAAAAGGAAATGTTATTCCTGTAACAGTCATTGAAGCAGGTCCCTGCGCAGTTACACAGAAGAAGACAATGGACAACGACGGCTATGCCTCAGTTCAAATTGGCTTCGGTGATGTAAAGGCACAGAGAGTGAACAAGCCCCTTAAGGGTCATTTCGCAAAGTCTGATGTTGCTCCAAAGAAGGTTCTCAAGGAGTTCAGACTCGAGGATTGTGACAGCTTAAATGTTGGAGACATCCTCAAGGCAGACACATTTGTAGTTGGCGACAAGATAGATGTTGTCGGCACCAGCAAAGGTAAGGGAACCGCAGGCGTAATCAAAAGATGGAATTTCTCAAGACTTAAGGAAACACATGGTACTGGACCTTGCGTAAGGCATCCTGGTTCAATCGGTGCATGTTCCGATCCGTCAAGAGTTTTCAAAGGCAAGAAACTTGCTGGCCATCTTGGCGCCGAGAGAGTAACAATCAAGAATTTAGATGTTGTCAAGGTTGACACAGAAAACAATCTTATCGCAGTTAAGGGCGCAATACCAGGCCCTAAAGGCGGAGTTGTTGTTCTCATTGACAGCTTCAAGAAAGCGTAAGGGGAGGAGAGCAAGTTATGCCTAACGTAGCAGTTTTCGATGCAGCGGGCAAAAAGACTTCGACAATGAGTCTCAGTGATGGGATTTTCGGAATCGAACCTAATGCAGCAGCTATGCATCTTGTAGTAGTTAACTATTTAGCAAATCAGCGCCAGGGCACTCAATCTACCCTTACACGCGCTGAGGTTAGAGGAGGCGGCAGAAAGCCGTGGAAACAGAAGGGAACAGGCCGTGCAAGACAGGGCTCAATCCGTTCTCCACAGTGGACACATGGCGGTATCGCTCACGGTCCAAAGCCTCGTGATTATGGTTTTTCAGTAAACAAAAAAGTAAGAAAACTTGCATTGAAGTCAGCTTTTTCTGACAAGGTTGCAGAGGAAAATCTTCTTGTTCTTGACCAGTTCTCAATGGGCGACATCAAGACAAAGGAAGTTATAAATCTTCTTTCAGCTCTCAATGTTGGTAAAAAGACTCTTATCGTTCTTCCTGAAAAGGATGAAAATATTTATAAGAGCGCACGCAACATTACAGGTGTCAAAACAACATTGGTAAATACACTTAATGTTTATGACATTCTTAACTGCGATACACTTGTAGTTCTCAAGGATTCAGTCGCAAAGATCGAGGAGGTATATGCATGAGTAAGTTAGCACAGGATATTATCCTCCGTCCGATTATCACTGAGGAAAGCATGCTTAACACAGCTATGAGAAAGTACACTTTCAAAGTAGCTAAGGATGCAAACAAGATAGAAGTTGCAAAGGCTGTTGAAGAGCTTTTTGGCGTTAAGGTTGATAAGGTAAACACTCTTAATGTTAGAGGCAGACTTCGCCGTCAAGGCCGTTTCGAGGGCTACACAGCATCTTGGAAAAAGGCAATAGTAACTCTTTCAGAGGACTCAAAAACCATCGATTTCTTTGATGGAATGAATTAGTTTTTAACTAATCAACAAAACCCGGTGATGAGGTATGGAGAATGACATCTCCGCAAAGTCACTTAGAGGAGTGTGAATAAAATGTCGATAAAAGTTTATAAACCGACCACCAATGCAAGAAGAAACATGTCGGTTACAGACTATTCCGAGCTATCAAAAGTTGCACCAGAGAGAAGCTTGCTTGCACCTATCAAAAATAGTGCAGGACGCAACAGCTACGGAAGAATAACCGTTCGTCATCGTGGCGGCGGAAACCGCAGAAAGTATCGTCTTATCGATTTTAAGCGTGATAAGGTAGACATGCCTGCAACAGTACTCACTATTGAGTATGATCCAAACCGTTCAGCACATATCGCTCTTGTTCAGTACACAGACGGCGAGAAGAGATACATTCTTGCTCCTGTTGGACTCAAAACAGGCGATACAATTGAAGCCGGTGCGAATGCAGATATAAAACCAGGCAATGCGTTGCCACTTGCTAATATCCCAACCGGTACTATTATACACAATATAGAGCTTTATCCGGGCAGAGGCGGTCAGCTTGCTCGTTCAGCAGGAAACGCAGCACAGCTTATGGCTAAAGAAGGCGTTTATGCACTTCTTCGCTTGCCATCAGGTGAGATTCGCAAAGTTCCCGTTGGTTGTATTGCAACAGTAGGACAGGTAGGAAATGTTGATCATGAGAATGTTAAAGTCGGTAAGGCTGGACGCACTCGTCATATGGGATTCAGACCTACAGTTCGTGGTTCAGCTATGAACCCATGCGACCATCCGCACGGTGGTGGTGAGGGCAAAGCACCTATCGGTCGCCCAGGTCCTGTTACACCTTGGGGCAAACCTGCTCTCGGCTACAAGACTCGTGCTAAGAAAAACCGTTCTGAAAAGATGATCGTAAGACATCGTAGCGGTAAGTAGTCGTGAAAGGAGCTAAGAATTAAATGGGTAGAAGCGTTAAAAAAGGACCTTTCGTGCAACCTAAGTTGCTCGTAAAAGTTCAGAAAATGAATGAAAAAGGCGAAAAAGCTGTTGTTAAAACATGGAGTCGTACCTCAACAATATTCCCAGATTTTGTCGGTCATACTTTCGCAGTTCATGATGGACGCAAGCATGTTCCGGTATATGTATCAGAGGATATGGTTGGACATAAACTTGGAGAGTTTGCACCTACAAGAACCTACAGAGGTCATGCGGGCTCAAAAACTTCAAATTCAAATAGGTGATTGGTCGAAAGGAGTGTGTAATCATGGAATCTACAGCTAAAGCAACATTTGTGCGCATAGCGCCACGTAAGGTTCAAATAGTTCTTGACCTTATTAGAAATCAACCAGCTGACAAGGCTATGGCAATACTCAAGCACACGCCCAAGGCCGCGTGTGAAGTGCTTGAGAAGCTTTTAAAATCAGCAATAGCGAACGCAGAGGTTAAGGATATGGATGTTTCAAGGCTTTTTGTAGCACAATGCTATACTTGCCAAGGACCGACCCTCAAGCGTATTAGACCAAGGGCTCAGGGCCGTGCGTTCAGAATCAACAAAAAAACATCGCACATCACTCTTGTGCTCAAGGAATCGGAATAATTGAGGAGGAGGTTATAAAATGGGACAGAAAATTCATCCCACCGGACTGAGAATCGGTGTCATCAAAGACTGGGAATCTCGTTGGTATGCAAAATCAAAAGATTTCGGCTCAATACTTGTTGAGGATCACGAAATCAGAGAGTACCTCTTAAAGACACTTGCTCCAGCTGGTGTTCCTAAGATCGAGATTGAGCGTGACGCAAAGCGTGTACGCATCAATATTCATTGTGCAAAGCCAGGAATGGTTATTGGACGTGGCGGCTGTGAGATAGACAAACTCAAAGTTGTTTGCGAGAAGAAACTTGGCAAAGAAGTCGCTCTTAATATCATCGAGATTAAGCAGCCTGACCTTAATGCACAGTTAGTAGCAGAGAATATTGCAGCACAGCTCGAAAAGCGTGTTTCTTTCCGTCGTGCATTGAAGCAAGCGATTGGCAGAACAATGAAGCTTGGTGCTAAGGGTATCAAGACTCAGGTTTCAGGTCGTTTGGGCGGTGCAGAAATTGCTCGTACAGAGCATTATCACGAAGGAACTATTCCACTACAAACAATAAGAGCAGACATCGACTATGGCTTTGCTGAGGCAAAGACAACTTACGGTCGTATCGGCGTAAAAGTATGGCTTTATAAAGGCGAAGTCCTTCGTGACAATCGCAAACCTAAAAAGGAAGGGGGAGCCCATTAATGTTGTTACCTAAAAGAGTTAAGCACCGCAAAGTGCAAAAAGGTCGTATGAGAGGCGTTGCAACTCGTGGAAACAAAGTAACCTATGGTGATTTTGGTCTTGTTTCACTTGAGCCAGCTTGGATTACTTCAAATCAGATAGAGGCAGCTCGTATAGCTATGACTCGTTATATTAAGCGTGGCGGTCAAGTTTGGATTAAGATTTTTCCAGATAAGCCAATCACAGAAAAGCCTGCTGAAACTCGAATGGGTTCAGGAAAAGGTTCTCCAGAATATTGGGTTGCAGTTGTTAAGCCCGGCAGAGTAATGTTTGAGATTGCCGGAGTTGAAGAGAGCGTTGCTCGTGAGGCTATGCGTCTTGCAGCAAATAAGCTTCCAATAAAGTGTAAGTTCGTAAGTAAGGCAGAACAGGACGGTGAACAGTAATGAAAGCAGAAGAAATCAGGAAACTGTCCGCCGAGGAGCTTGAGGTAAAAGTTCTTGAACTCAAAGACGAGCTTTTTAACCTGCGTTTTCAGCAGACAATTAATCAGCTTGACAACCCGATGCGTATAAGTGCCGTTAAGAAGGATATTGCTAGAATTAAAACAGTTCAGCGTGATATCGAGCTTCACGGTACGGACGCGTAAGAAAGGGAGGTAAACAGTTATGAGCGAAAGAAACCTTAGAAAAACTCAGGTTGGAATCGTTACAAGCGATAAAATGGATAAAACCGTTGTCGTTTCCTTAAAGGACAGAGTAAGGCATCCGCTTTACAAAAAGATAATTAACCGTACGGTTAAGATAAAGGCTCATGATGAAAAAAATGAGTGTTCAATCGGAGATCGTGTACTCGTAATGGAAACACGCCCAATATCTAAGGATAAGAGATGGCGTGTAGTTGAAATAATCCAAAAGGCCAAGTAAATTGGCATAGCAAAAGGAGGAAAACACTGTGATACAGCAACAGAGTTACCTCAAGGTTGCCGACAATTCAGGTGCTAAGGATATTATGTGTATCCGAGTACTTGGAGGAACCGGCAGGAGGTATGCCAATATCGGTGACGTCATCGTTGCTACTGTTAAGAAAGCAACACCAGGCGGCATTGTTAAAAAAGGCGAAATTGTAAAAGCAGTTGTTGTTAGAACTGCAAGCGGTGTACGCCGTAATGACGGTACTTATATTCGCTTCGATGAAAACGCAGCCGTTATCATTAAGGAAGATAAGAATCCCAGAGGCACAAGAATTTTCGGACCTGTCGCAAGAGAACTTAGAGATAAAGATTATCTCAAGATACTCAGCTTGGCTCCGGAAGTCCTTTAATCGGGAGGTGCGAAGAATATGAATAAAGTTCATGTAAAGACAGGCGATGAAGTTATCGTTATAAACGGTAAGTATCGTGGTAAAAAAGGCAAAGTGCTTGAAGTTAGCCCGTCAGAAGGCAAGGTAATTGTTGAGGGAATCAACATTGTCACTAAGCATGTAAAGCCTCGCAAAATGGGTGAGGCAGGCGGAATCATCAAGGTTGAAAGTGCTCTCTATGCCGATAAGGTTCAACTTATTTGCCCTAAGTGTGGCCGTCCTACAAGAGTTGGACGCACAGTTGATGAAAATGGTAAAAAGATGCGCACTTGCAAGAAGAGCGATTGCCTCGCTAATTTTAAATAAGGGAGGGACATACAATGTCAAGGTTAAAAGATACCTATGCCAAAGAGGTTGCTCCCGCACTTATGAAAAAGTTCGGCTATAAGAGCGTAATGCAAATACCTAAGCTTGAGAAAATAGTTATCAATATTGGTTGTGGCGATGCAAAAGACAACTCAAAAGCTGTTGATGCAATCGTTAAAGATCTTTCACAAATCACAGGTCAAAAGCCTGTTCTTTGTAAGGCTAAAAAGTCTGTTGCTAACTTTAAACTTCGTGAAGGCATGGTAATTGGCGTTAAGGTTACACTTCGTGGAGAGAGAATGTATGAGTTTCTTGATAGATTCTTTAATCTCTCATTACCACGCGTAAGAGATTTTAGAGGAATTAATCCAGACTCTTTTGATGGCAGAGGAAACTACTCAATGGGCATCAAAGAGCAACTTATATTCCCAGAAATTGAATATGATAAGATAGATAAGGTTCGCGGTATGGATATTTGTTTTGTAACAACCGCAAACACAGATGAAGAAGCACGCGAGTTACTCACACTTATGGGTGCTCCGTTTGCAAGATAAGGAGGTATATTTGTGGCCAAAACATCAATGAAAGTTAAACAGGCTAGAACTGCAAAGTATTCAACAAGGCAGTACAACAGATGTCAAATCTGTGGCAGGCCGCACGCCTATCTTCGCAAATACGGAGTTTGTCGTATATGTTTTAGAGAACTTGCACACAAGGGACAAATTCCTGGCGTGAGAAAAGCAAGCTGGTAAAAGAGCAATTGCAAAAAGGAGGTTGACGGCATGCAAATCACCGATTCAGTAGCCGATATGCTTACAAGAATACGCAACGCTAGTACGGCGAAGCATGACACAGTAAAGATTCCTGCATCAAACATGAAGAAAGCAATTGCCCAAATTCTTGTTGATGAAGGTTATGTAAAAAACTTTACTGTTGCAGATGACGGTAAGCAAGGTATAATTGAAATAGCACTAAAGTATGGCCAGAACAAATCACAGGTCATCACTGGTTTACGCAGAGTTTCTAAACCCGGTCTGCGTATGTATACTGATGCAGAGAATATGCCAAGAGTTATGAGAGGTCTTGGAATCGCTATTCTCTCAACATCAAAGGGTATTATGACTGACAAGGACGCTCGCAAGGCTAATGTCGGCGGCGAAATCCTTGCATTTATTTGGTAAGGGAGGTACAGTGATATGTCACGAATAGGCAAACAGCCAATCGTTGTCCCCACAACCTGTGAGGCAAAAATTGATGGCAGCACTGTAACCGTAAAGGGCCCTAAGGGCACTCTTACTAGAACAGTGCACAGCAACATGATTGTTAATATGGAAGGCAATGTAATTACAGTTGCACGCCCAAATGATAACAAATTAAACAGATCGCTCCATGGTCTTACTCGCTCACTTATTGCAAATATGGTTGAGGGTGTTGAGAATGGTTTTACAAAGACACTTGAGGTTAACGGCGTTGGTTATCGTGTAGCAAAACAGGGAAAAGAACTTGTTATGAACATCGGATACTCACATCAGGTAATTATGTCTGAGATTGACGGTATCACAATCGATGTTCCTTCACCAAACAAAATCGTTATTTCTGGTCCTGATAAGCAAAAGGTAGGTCAATTCGCAGCAGTAGTACGCGAAAAGCGTCCACCAGAACCTTATAAGGGCAAGGGCATCAAGTATGCTGACGAACACATTCGCCGTAAGGAAGGTAAAGCCGGTAAGGGCGGTAAATAAAAGGAGTGAAACGAAATGATTAATAAGCCAGACAGCAAAAAGGCTCGCCAAAAGCGTCATAAAAGAGTGCGTGGTAAGATTTCAGGCACAGCCGAGTGTCCGCGCCTTAATGTTTTCCGCTCCCTGAACCACGTTTATGCTCAGTTGATTGACGATGTATCAGGCAAGACATTGGCATCTGCATCAACTATTGAGAAGGATTTCAAGGATTACGGCGGAAATAAAGTTGCAGCTCGTGAAGTTGGCAAGTTAATTGCTACTAGAGCAGCAGAAAAGAATATAACTAAAGTGGTTTTTGACCGTGGCGGTTATGTTTATCACGGTCGTGTACAGGAACTTGCAGAAGGTGCTCGTGAGGGCGGACTCAAGTTCTAAAACAGTAAGGAGGAATACTTTTGGCTAAGATTGACGCATCTAAAATGGATTTACAAGAACGCGTTGTTTCTATCAACCGTGTATCAAAGACAGTTAAGGGCGGTCGTATCTTTAAGTTCGCTGCACTTGTAGTCGTTGGTGACGGTAATGGAACAGTTGGTTTCGGTCTTGGAAAATCAGGAGAAGTTCCAGATGCTATCCGTAAGGGTATAGAGGATGCCAAAAAGAACTTGATTAAAGTATCTCTTAAGGGAACATCAATCCCTCATGAGGTAATGGGCAAGTTCGGAGCAGGAATTGTTTTGCTCAAGCCCGCCGCTCCAGGTACTGGAGTTATCGCAGGCGGTCCAGTTCGTGCTGTTGTTGAAACAGTAGGAATAAAAGACATCCGTTCAAAGGCACTTCGTTCAAACAATCCGTGCAATGTTGTAAGAGCAACACTTGACGGTTTGGCTCAACTCCGCAATGCTGATGAAGTTGCAGCAATTCGTGGAAAGACAATTAAAGAAATTTTAGGTTAAGGAGGGTGGTAAAAATGGCAAAATCGGCAAAAGTTGATACCGTTCAGGTTAAACTTGTTAGAAGCCTTATTGGCAGCAAAAAGGACCAGATTGCCACCGCCCATGCACTTGGTCTTCATAAAATAGGGGATGTGGCTACACAGCCTAACAATCCTCAGACTCAAGGTAAGGTCAAAAAAATCAGTCATCTTATCGAGGCAACTGAAGCGTAAGCAAGGAGGTGCGAATATATGAAATTGCACGAGCTTTCACCGGTAGCAGGTTCCACAAAGGAAGTTAAGCGTATCGGTAGGGGTATAGGTTCAGGTCAAGGCAAAACAGCAGGTAAAGGCCATAAAGGTCAAAAAGCAAGAGCTGGTAGAGGTATGCGTGTTGGCTTTGAAGGCGGACAGATGCCTTTGCAGAGAAGAATTCCTAAAAGAGGATTCAACAACATCTTTGCAAAAGAAATTGTATCTGTTAATGTTTCTTCTCTTGAAAAAGCATTTAACGACGGAGATATAGTCGATGCAGCTGCTCTCAAGAATGCAGGCATTATAAAGAAAGAGCTTGACGGCGTTAAGATTCTCGGAAATGGAGAAATCAGCAAGAAGCTCACAGTTAAGGTTAATGCTTATTCTGAATCAGCAAAGCAAAAAATAGAAACAGCCGGCGGGAAGGCTGAGGTGATCTGAAATGCTGCAAACTATTGCAAATGCGTTTAAGGTCCAAGAGCTCCGCAGGAAAATTCTTTACACAGCATTCATAATTCTTATTTTTAGAATCGGTGCTGCAATTCCCGTTCCTTTCACAGATGCCACAATGGGTATCATTGATCAAACAGCGGGAAACTTTATGAACTATCTTAGCATGATGACAGGTGATGCTTTTAACTATGGAACGATTTTCGCAATGTCAATCACACCATACATTAATGCATCTATCATCATTCAACTTTTAACCGTTGCAATCCCTTCTCTTGAAAGACTTGCAAAAGAGGGAGAAGAAGGACGCAAGAAGATAGGACGCATTACTCGCTATACAGCAATGACAATTGGCTTGCTTCAGAGCATAGGATATTTTTTATATCTACGCAATGGCGGTCATATTACAACAAATATTGCTGGCGAAGCTTTTACAGGAAGTTCTGCGATACTTCAAGCAGCAACAATAATTCTAACATTGACAGCAGGCTCGGCACTCCTTATTTGGCTTGGCGAGCAAATCAATGCAAAGGGTATTGGCAACGGAATTTCCATTATACTTTTTGCAGGAATCGTTTCACGTATTCCAACAACAATGACAAGTCTGTATATGTATTTTTCAAGAGGCGGTCTTTATTACGCCTTTGCACCACTTGCCTTTATCTTGATGCTACTCATGGTAGTATTTATCGTATGGATGGACAATTCGGAAAGAAAAATACCAGTACAGTATGCCAAAAGAGTTGTGGGACGCAAAATGTATGGGGGTCAAAACTCACATATGCCAATTAAGGTTAATATGTCAGGTGTTATGCCCGTTATTTTTGCAAGTTCAATTCTTTCGCTTCCACCAACTCTTCAAATGTTTTTCAAAATTGAAGAGGGTAGCGCTTGGGCAAGAGTATTTAGTTGGTTTGATGCAAGCCATTGGTTTTATGCATTCTTTTATTTTCTTTTAATAATATTGTTTGCATTTTTCTATTCGGGAATTCAGTACAATCCAACAGAAATGGCGAATAATCTTCGTAAAAACAGCGGTGCAATTCCTGGGATTCGTCCTGGTAAGCCCACTACTGATTATATTAAGAAGATTTTGTCAAGAATTACCTTGTTAGGAGCAATTTTGCTCAGCGTAATTGCACTGTCTCCTATTTTATACTCACAGATTACTTCTCTAACAGGCAAGGCAATGAATATTTCATTGGGCGGTACTTCGGTAATTATTATGGTTGGTGTTGCACTGGAAACAGTAAGGCAACTTGAATCACAAATGATGATGAGGCACTACAAAGGATTTCTTGACTGATTGATGTAAAGGAGATAAAACAATTATGAATATTATTTTTCTCGGAGCACCGGGGGCAGGTAAGGGTACACAGGCTGAAGTTGTTAGCCAAAAACTTTCAATCCCAACGGTTTCAACAGGCAATATTATTCGAGAAGCTCTTGCGACAGGAACAGAAATGGGCAAGAAGGCAAAGGATTTCATTGAGTCAGGCAAACTCGTGCCAGATGATGTTGTAATTGGCATCATTAAGGAGCGACTTGCAAAGGATGATTGTGCAAACGGTTTTATCCTTGACGGATTTCCAAGAACAATTCCACAGGCAGAGGCTATTGATGAGATGGGCGTAGAGATTGACAAAGTTGTTGAAATCAATGTTCCTGATAAGAATATTGCCGATAGAATGTCTGGAAGAAGAGTATGCCTTTCATGTGGTTCATCTTACCATTTAGTCTATAAACATCCAAAGCAAGAGGGTATTTGTGATAATTGTGGCTCACAACTTATTAAGCGTAAGGATGACCATGAGGACACAGTAAATAGCAGGCTTAAAGTCTATCATGAGCAGACAGAGCCGTTAAAACAATACTACGCTGCTCAAAATAAACTTAGCGTTGTAGATGGTCAGGGTGAAGTATCCGGTATTACGGATCTAATTCTGAAAGCACTGGAGGATTAAGCATGATAGTGCTAAAAACTAGCCGTGAACTTGCCCTTATGAAAGAGGCTTGCAGGGTTTCGGCTGAAGCATTAAGGATAGCGGGGCAGGCTGTCAAACCTGGAGTAACAACAGCTCAAATTGACAAAATTGCATATGATTACATTATTAGTCAAGGAGCCGAACCCAATTTCTTGCATTTGTATGATTTTCCCGCTACTGCATGCATTTCCATAAATGATGAGGTTATTCATGGGATACCAAGCAAAAAACGTGTAATCAAAGAGGGCGACATAGTCAGTATTGACCTTGGAGCCAAAATAGGTGGCTATAACGGCGATAATGCCGCCACTTTTGCAGCTGGCAAGATTAGCCCAGAAGCTAAGCAGCTGTGCGACGCTACTCGAGAAGCTCTAAATGAGGGGATCAAGAAGGCTGTTGTAGGTGGTAGAATTGGTGATATAGGCAGCACAATTGCACGCTATTGTGAGCAGAGAGGGTACGGTGTTGTCCGTGATTTTACGGGACACGGCATCGGAGCTAAACTGCATGAAGGACCTGAAGTACCTAATTTCGGCACACCAGGAAGAGGTGTCCGCCTGTTACCGGGCATGACTATTGCTATCGAACCTATGATAAATGAGGGTCGAGCGCAGGTGAAGACTTTGTCCGACGGATGGACTGTAAAAACCGTTGACGGAAAGCTTTCCGCTCATTTCGAACATACGGTTGCAATAACAGAAGATGGTCCCGTAATACTTACTCAGTTGTAAGGAGGGGGCAATTAATGGAATTGCAAAAAGGAAGTGTTGTTTGCTCAAAAGCAGGGCATGATTCGGGGTTGTTTTTTGTAGTTGTTGATATTATGGACGGTTTCGTCCTTATATGTAACGGCAAGCAAAGACCGATTGAAAGACCCAAACGAAAAAATACACTGCACATAGCAAAAACAAACACATTACTAGCATCCGAGCAAATGCAGACAAACAACGGACTGAGGAAAGCGCTTAAGTCTTTTAACGATAACAGTGCAAAAACATCTTTTTAAGGGAGGCATCTTGAATGTCCAAACAGGATATGATTGAAATTGAAGGTACAGTGGTTGAAGCTTTGCCCAATGCAACATTTCAGGTAGAACTTGAAAACGGCCACAAAATTTTAGCCCATATTTCCGGTAAGCTTCGTATGAACTTCATTCGAATTCTTCCGGGCGATAAAGTGACGGTCGAAATGTCGCCATATGACCTCACTCGCGGGCGTATTACATGGCGTTCAAAGTAACTTTTTAGATAAAGTATATGGTTTAAATTTAAGGAGGTATTACAATGAAAGTCAGACCTTCTGTCAAGAAAATTTGCGAAAAATGCAAAATTATTAAGCGCAAGGGAAAAGTAATGGTAATCTGTGAAAATCCTAAGCACAAGCAGCGTCAGGGTTAATCCGACGCAAACCATCTAATGGAGGTGCAACTGACAAATGGCGCGTATATCAGGTGTTGATTTACCGAGAGATAAGAGAATAGAGATTGCTCTTACTTACATTTTCGGTATAGGTCGCAAAACAGCAAGCGAAATCATTACAGCAACAGGAGTTAATCCTGACCTTAGAGTTAAGGATTTGACTGAAGATGATGTATCAAAGCTTCGTGAATACATTGACCGCAATGTAAAGGTAGAGGGTGACCTCCGCCGTGAAACAGCTTTTGACATTAAGAGACTGATTGAAATCGGTTGTTATCGTGGCGTTCGTCATCGTAAGGGTTTACCCGTAAGAGGACAGCGCTCAAAGACAAACGCTCGCACACGCAAAGGTCCAAAGAAAACAATAGCAAATAAGAAGAAGTAAGCTTTTTAGGAGGGATACAATGGCTACAAAGGGTTCAGGAAAAAAGAACACAGCCACAAGAAGGCGTCGTGACCGCAAGAATATTGAGCGCGGTGCTGCACATATCCAATCCACCTTCAACAACACAATTGTTACCATAACAGACACTCAGGGTAATGCAATTTCTTGGGCAAGTTCAGGAGAAATGGGCTTTAGAGGTTCAAGAAAATCAACACCTTTTGCTGCACAGACAGCTGCTGAAACAGCTGCAAAGGCAGCTATGGAGCATGGTATGAAAACTGTTGAGGTTTATGTTAAAGGTCCGGGCGCAGGTCGTGAAGCCGCAATCAGAGCATTGCAGACAGCTGGATTGGAAGTAAGCTTGATTAAAGATGTTACTCCAATTCCACACAATGGCTGCCGTCCACCCAAGAGAAGGCGTGTATAACATAAATTTAGGAGGTGCAATAATACATGGCAAGATATACCGGAGCGGTATGTAAATTGTGCCGTCGTGAGGGCAAGAAACTCTTCCTTAAGGGAGATCGTTGCTACACAGGAAAGTGCTCGATAGAGCGTCGTTCTTATGCCCCAGGACAGCATGGACAGAGCCGCAAAAAAACTTCTGAATATGGTTTGCAGCTTAGAACTAAGCAGCAAGCAAGACGTTATTATGGTATTCAAGAAGGACAGTTCCATAAATATTTCCTTATGGCAGAGCGCCAGCAGGGTGTAACAGGTGAAAACCTGCTTAGAATTTGCGAAAGACGCCTTGACAATGTTGTATATTTACTAGGTTGGGGAAACTCTCGTTCAGAGGCAAGGCAACTTGTAACTCACGGTCACTTTAAGGTTAACGGAAAGAAAGTTGATATTCCGTCATATCTTCTCAAAGTAGGAGATGTAATAACAATTAAAGATAAGAGCCGTGAAAGCGAAAAGATTAAATCAGTTTTGGAAAGCAATGCTTCCAGACCAGTTCCAACATGGCTCGAGCTTAACAGCGAAGCAGTTTCTGCAAAGGTTGCAACTCTTCCTGAAAGAGACCAAATCGCAGCTCCTGTTGAAGAACATTTAATCGTTGAGTTTTACTCTAAATAATGCAGCATAGCATTATGATGTTGGTAAACTTACATTTCAAGGAGGGTTTTGAATGATAGGAATCGAGAAGCCCAAAATCGAAGCGTTCGATTTAGATGGTAATGATAATTATGGTAGGTTTACACTTGAGCCACTTGAGCGTGGATACGGCACAACAGTAGGTAATAGCCTGCGTCGTGTGTTGCTTTCATCTCTTCCTGGCTATGCCATAACATCTGTTAAGATTGATGGGGTTCTTCATGAGTTTTCTACAATTCCTGGCGTTAAAGAAGATGTCACGGAAATTGTGCTTAACTTGAAGAGCGTTATACTCAAGATTCATGGTGATGGTCCAAAGACAGTTTATATTGATGCAAGCGGCGAATGTGAACTCACCGCTGGTGACATTAAGACTGACTCCGAGGTTGAAATCCTCAATCCAGATTTGCATATTGCATCACTTGATAAGGATGCAACGCTTAGAATGGAATTGACAGTCGATATTGGTAGAGGTTATGTTTCAGCAGAAAAAAACAAGCAAGAACTTGCCCCTGCAATCGGAGTTATCGCCATAGATTCAATTTACACACCCGTTTTAAAGGTTAATTATACGGTTGAGAACACACGCGTAGGTCAGATTACTGACTTCGACAAGCTTTCGCTTGAAGTGTGGACGAACGGAACACTTTCTCCAAGGGAAGCGGTTTCACTCGGAGCCAAGATCCTCAACGAGCACCTCAAGTTGTTTATCGACTTGTCTGAGAATGAATTTGCTACAGACATTATGATCGAAAAAGATGACGATACACGCGAAAAGGTCTTAGAGATGACCATTGAGGAACTTGACCTGTCTGTTCGCTCCTTCAACTGTCTTAAGAGAGCGGGAATAAACACAGTAGAGGATTTGATTAACAAATCTGAAGAGGATATGATGAAAGTTCGCAACCTTGGCAAGAAATCTCTTGACGAAGTTGTTGCAAAACTTGATTCCCTTGGATTTTATCTTTTCAACGAAGATGAATAATTTACGGTTAAATCCGATAATAGGCACGGTAAAGGAGTGATTTTAATGCCCGGTACCAGAAAGCTTGGCAGAGCTAGCGATCATCGCAAGGCAATGCTTAGAGGAATGGTTACCTATCTGTTAGAGAATGGCAGAATAGAAACCACCGTTATAAGAGCAAAGGAAGTTCGTTGCATGGCAGAGAAGATGATAACTCTCGGCAAGGACGACAGCCTTCATGCAAAGAGACAAGCTTTGGCATACATCACGAAAGAGGATGTTGTTAAAAAATTGTTTGATGAAATCGGTCCGAATTATAAGGACAGAAACGGCGGTTATTGCCGTATTATTAAGACAGGCCCACGCCGCGGAGACGCAGCAGAGATGTGCATCATCGAACTTGTCTAATAATCTAATAATCTTATAGGTATTTAAAGCCCTGCGTTTTTCGCAGGGCTTTTTATTTTTTTGTCAATTTAGTTTTTAAGGTTACTTTTACATTACAGGGTGGGGATATGCTTGTTTTATGTGGCTGTAACCATATAAAGTAATAAAATCAAATTAATGTCAAAGTTTAGATAAAGACAGAACAATTACTGTAAATGAAAGGATATTTGTTTAGTATAATTTGGAAGAATATTGAGCATAATAACTAAAGAATATAAGGGGAAATTTAGGTATATCATACAAAGAATGATAAAAAATGCAAAAAATCTAAAATTAATTTATTAAAAAGAATATTAATTGTAATTTTACAATCTTAAATAAGGACAAAGGGTATAGATATTTAAAGATTAAAGAGAATTTTTTGTGATAATCAGAGAAAAGCTATTTTGTCTTTTGGCTAATTGCAAAGATGAACTAATAAACATATAATTTTGGTGAACAAAACAAACAATTCATTTTTAGAGAATCAATGTGGAGGAAGTCTGTTTGAATAATAAGTTTAAAAAGGCTTGGAATATAGTAACAACAATAATAGTCGCTATGTTTGTTGTATTAGCAGTATTGTTGGTTGGCGTTAGACTAATTGGGCTCACTCCACTTTGCGTTCTTAGCGGAAGTATGGAACCAACCTATAAAACAGGCTCAATCATATATGTTAAAAGTGTTGATGCAACCAGTATAAAAGTAAAAGACCCCATAACATTTTATATGAACAATAGCAAAACGGTTGCAACTCACAGAGTAGTAAGAATTGATTCACAAAACCAGAGCTTTTACACAAAAGGCGATGCAAACAATATTGAAGACCCAATGCCAGTTGCTTTTAGTAGTCTTATCGGTAAGCCAATTTTTACGATACCATATTTAGGTTACCTTTCAGCGTTTATCACAACCCCCCCAGGCTCATATATTTCAATAGCATTTGGAGGAGTTATAGTTTTGTTTTCAATTCTTTCGGGCTCC
Organism: Clostridia bacterium; assembly: GCA_009930155.1. Next base: position 48,474 of record RZYX01000005.1, read on the forward strand.
TCTGAAAAGAGGAAAAAGGAAGAAGATGAAAGACAGGCATAACAAACTAACATATAGTGCTTTTTAAAAAAGCTTTATATATTTATAAAATATTAGGAGGCAATTAAGATGAGTAAGAAGACAGTAGCAATTATTATTTCGGCAGTTATAGTTTGCGTAGGTGTAATAGGTGGCACACTTGCATGGTTAACAGATTCAAAAGAAATAACAAACACCTTTACAGTAGGAGATATCAACATAGCACTTGACGAAAGCTCATTTGATGCAAACAATGCAAAGCTTGTTCCTGGAACAACAATTGAAAAGAACCCAACAGTAACAGTTAAGGCAAACAGTGAAGATTGCTTTGTTTATGTAATGATTGATAACAACTTAAAGGCAAATGACAAAACAATTGGAACACTTAATGTTGCAGCAGACTGGGAAGTAGTTGCAACACAAGGCAACAAGACAATTTATAAGTACACAAGCACAGTTGAATCAGCAACAACAGATAACAGTTTGCCAGCAGTGTTTACACAAGTTGCTATAAGCGGAGATAATATAGTAAAGGCAGACCTTGAAGCACTTGAAGAAATGGTAACAGTAGTAAACACAACGATTGAAGTTAAGGCATATGCACATCAGGCAATAAGCCAGAAACCTGCCGATGCTCTTGCAGCATTTGAGGCGATTCTTGGCGGAGATTGGGCATAACTTTTATTTCTATAGATAAAAGTTTGTGCAACAAGATATTGATTTTAGACTAAGGATGTTAAAAGGTTAGAGGGTTAAAGGGTTATATCCAATATTGCTTTGTTAAAGGATGCGAAAGATAGCACTTTTATCTTGGCTTAGCTATATTAAAGTTTAATCAAAGTTAAAACATACAAGTAGGGATAAATCCTTCTCTACTTGTATGTTAAAAATTATTTTAGTATTTATTGGAATTTATATAAAATATGGACTAGAAAATAAATCGCATTTTTAAATGCGATAAATATATATAATAAAAAATGAAGGAGGCACATAAATGAAAAGAAAAATTACTTCGCTTTTACTTTGTGCGTGCATGGCTATAACAGTTATGATTCCTGTAGGAATTAATGCTAGTGCAAATGATGGCAGTAGTGAAACACCGTCAAGTTTGCCAAAAACAGCAGACGGGTTAACACTTAACAAAACAGCAACACCAAATGGTGACGGCACATATAAACTCACATTAGAGGCATACACCACAGGCAATGTTACAACTACGGTGACTACAATCCCAACGGATTTGGTGCTTGTACTTGACCAGTCAGGTAGCATGAAAAAACCGTTTGGCCGCACATCAAGGCAGAACGCAATGAAAACAGCGGTAAAAAATTTAATTAACTCCGTTAGTGACAACGCAGTGGCAAACAATATTAACAACAGAATCGCTATTGTTACTTTCAGTGATAACGCAGCAACAAAAGCAGGGCTTACAGAGCTTTATAGTTCAAGTAACTCGGCCCAAAGTACAATTGGGAAAAATGCACTTAAAAGTGCAGTAACAAATTTGCCTAGCCCAAAGGGTGCAACAAAAGTTGATATGGGAATGACACAGGCAAAGGAAATACTTGATAAGGATACTGTATCAGGGACAAGAAATCGTGTTGTTGTTGTGTTTACAGATGGAGTTCCAACTAAAAGCAGTGATTTTGATACACAAGTTGCCGATAACGCAATTGCAACAGCAAAGCAGCTTAAAGACAGTGGAACAACAGTATATACAATTGGTATTTTTGGGAATGCTGATAAAAACCAGCTTAACGGAAGCAAGTATGATTATTATTTGTCATGGGATGGATATGATAATTGCAATGGAACTGTAGGTAGCAAATGGGGTAAAGAAACTGCAAAATTCTTCATGTTTGGTGATGTTTCTGAAGTTGCAATTCCTGCAGGAAATCGTTTCTTAAATTACCTTTCTTCTAACTTTGCGGATGCAACATCAATAGGATTAACAAGAGGATATAAGCGTTATCCAGGTTACGAAAAAGAACAATTTAAAATAACAAACAACTATACAAGAACAAATAGTAATTTTTATCTTACAGCAAGTAATGTGGCAGAGCTTGAAAATGTTTTCGAGACAATCTCAAGCACAATTTCAACACCAACAATAAGCCTTGGCAGTGAAACAGTAATAAAGGATGTTATGTCCGATTCCTTTGATTTGCCAGCAGGTGCAAGTGCTTCAAGCATTAAGATGTTTACTCAAAATTATCAGGGCAACAATGTTTGGGCAAACAGAGTTGCAACAACTGCATTAACTGCAAATGTATCTGGTAAAGAAGTAAGCGTAACAGGCTACAGCTTTGATGATAACTTTGTAACACAGGTTGCAAAGGCAGACGGCACATATGGTCAAAAACTTATCATTGAATTTGATATAAGCCTTGATGTAACATCATTTGGTGGCAACCAAATTGCTACAAACGCTCCTATGTCAGGCGTATATAACAGCGAGGGAGTAGTTGCAAACTTTGTATCACCAAAGATAAACGCACCAATCAACTATGATTTTAAAGCAAATAGCAAATCAATATATATAAGCCAAAATGCAAACCTTGAGAGCTTGATTGCAGCCCAAACAGGATATGTACCAAATGGCAATAACAATGCGTTTGTTGACATTTCTTATGCTGTAAAGCAGGGCGGGGCAACAGTTGGAACTTATACAATTGCTGCGGGAGCAGATGCAGGAGTTTGGAACTGGACTGGAAGCTCAGACCTTACAGGCACAACAGACTACACCATTGAGTGCACAGTAACACCTAAAGAAATAGGCGAAATTGAGCCTTTGGTGCAATCAAAGAGTGCAACTGTGTTTGTGTTTACACCACAAGTGGAAACAGAAAGTTCAATGGCAAATTATAAGGATACTGTTAACCTTAACGATAATGTAAGTAGTGATTGGCAATGTGAAATAGAAGATGCAGCAGTGCCACTTGTCAGTGCTCCAACACTTTCATATGAATTCACAAATAAGGATACAACTAGTGTGGTGGGCAATGTGACTAATTACAATGTTTTAAAAGAAGGTAATATTCAGGTTACAAAAGTTAAAGCAAATGGTGCAGATGTTACAGCAAACACAGCGTTTGACCCATCAACAGCGGATTTCAAAATTGGAATTAACAAATTTGACCTTGTAATTAACAAAACAGTTGATGGCAACGATGCAATTGACCAAGTGTTTATTATGGCTGTAAAAGATGCAGAGGGTAAAACATTTAATGTTACAATAACACCAAGTGATTTTGCAAATAAAACAGCAACAAAGACAATTAAAGGACTTTACTGCGGAATGAATTATACAGTGGAAGAGGACGGCAATTGGTCGTGGAGATACACAGCAGACAATGCTACTCAGAATGTGTCTGAGGCGTCAAACGGAGCTGTAAAGACCACCCACATAACCAATACCCGCACAAACAATAAATGGTTGAGTGGGCAAGCGATTGCTAGAAATACTTTTTCTACAGTTTGGAACGCCGTCTATGGAATTTTTAATTAAGAAGAGGAGTGATAATTGTGAATTTTTTAAACAAGTTTAAGCAAGTAGGTAAAACAAAAAAGTACGCATTGATTATCTCCGTACTTCTTATCGTAGCTATTGCGGCAGGTGGAACACTTGCGTGGATTTCAACTAGCGATGCTATCACAAGTGGATTTTCGGTTGCTGATGTTAAATGTTCTGTTTTAGAAGATTTAAGTGGTAACAACAAGGAGAATGTTAGGGTTGAAAACACAGGCTCAATAGATGAGTATATTCGTGCTACAATCGTAATGTCATGGATAGATGAAGATGGAAACACAGTTGCACAAGAAGTTAAAGCAAGCGATTACACAATGTCGCTTAATGAAACTGATTGGTTTGTGGGCACAGACGGCTACTATTATTGCAAAGCAAAGGTAGCTCAAGGCGATAAAACACAAAATCTTATAAATAGCTGTGTTATGAATAATACAACAAGCGGATATACTTTTAAGCTTGATGTAATTGCAGCGGCGATTCAGGCAAATCCTAAAGATGCAGTTGAGGATGCTTGGAGTGCAGTTGAAGTTGACGCAAACGGAATTTTAATGAATAGTGAGGAGGCAGCATGATGAAGTATAATAACATTAAAAAAATTGTACTCAGCGGTGTCCTGTGTGTGATTCTCATGATTTCGTTAGGCATAACATCCTTTGCAGTATCTACATCTGAAATAACATTTGGTAAGAAATTTACATTTAATCCAGGAACCAGTGATTTGTTTTCAAACTTTAAGGGATTACTTCCTGGAGAGAGCAGATCACAGGAAATAAAGATAAACAACGAAAGCTCTGAAAGTGCAAAATTTTATTTAAAAATTGCAGCGGCAGAGCAGGATAAGACCCTAACACAAGAGCAACAGGATTTAGTTTGGGAACTTATTTATGAAAAGATTAATATAAAAGTAATGGATTTGAGCGGCAAAAAAATATATGATGGCAGTATTGGCGGGGACAAGAATTCTTCCAAAACACCTGGTGAAGACACACAAGGCACTTTCTTTATGGGTGAGATTCCTGCAAATACAGATAAGGCTATAAAAATTGAACTTTATATGGATGAGACTGTTGGCAATGAGTATCAAGGTCTTTCAGGTAATATTAAGTGGGTATTTATAGCAGAGCAGAATGGTAGCACTGAAACCATAGAAATTAGTGACGGAAGAATACCTTTGGCAAATCTTCCTGGAAACATAAATGGTTCTGGGGATGGTTTTGGAATTTTTGGTGCAATTGTAAACACGGGCGACCCAAGCAAAATTATTATGTGGGGAACATTGTTGGTTGCAGTAGGTGTTGCAATCACTATTGTATCAGTTAAAAAGAAAAAGACTCAAGAAACAAACTAAAGTATAAATAATCAAAACCACCAGTTGAACTGGTGGTATGCACAAGCCCTAGAAGGGCATATTACTGGCGGGTGCCTTAAGGCAC
>RZYX01000162.1 GCA_009930155.1 Clostridia bacterium
AGAATTAGATTGGAGCTTTATTGCAGGAAATACCGGATATATTTATCAAATTGACACCTTACCAAGTTTTGATTCTCCTTTACTCTTCGAAAACACAACTGCAATTAATTCATCAGGCGCATACGTATATGACTTATATTTTGGAACTACTTATTACTGGAGAGCTGCTGCAAAAAATGCTGTTGACACTTCAGAGTGGTCGGCAACATGGAGTTTTACAACTACTCATTCAATGTATAACACATCTCCTTCAAATCAAGTTACTAATCAACCTGTGTTAGTAGAATTAGATTGGAGTAGTATTAACGGAAATACCGGATATATTTATCAAATTGACACTTTGCCAAGTTTTGATTCACCTTTACTCTTCGAAAATACAACAGCAATAAATTCGTCAAGCGCATACGTATATGACTTATATTTTGGAACTACTTATTACTGGAGAGCTGCTGCAAAAAATGCCGTTGACACTTCAGATTGGTCGGCCACATGGAGTTTTACAACAACTAATTCAATGTATAACACTTCTCCTTCAAATCAAGCAACCAATCAACCGGTTTTAGTAGAATTAGATTGGAGTGGTATTAATGGAAATACCGGATATATTTATCAAATTGACACTTTGCCAAGTTTTGATTCCCCTGTACTTGATGAAGGCACCTCTCCAATAGATGCATCATACAAATATGTCGGTAATTTATTCTATGGGACTACATACTATTGGCGAGCTGCTGCAAAAAACACAGTTGACACAAGCGATTGGTCACCGACATGGAGTTTTACTACTATTGATGTTCTTTTAAACTACAGTCCTACTAACGGAGCGGTAAATATTTCTATAAATCCAGCCATAGATTGGGGAAATCTTTCAGGAAGTACCGGTTATGTAGTAGGACTTGATACAAGTCAAACTTTCAGCTCCTCATTATATCAGGAGCAAAGTGTTTCAAACTCTCAATCAAACTACACAAATCTATTGTATGGAACTACCTATTACTGGCATGCAGCAGGTCTAAATGCTGTTGACACATCAAGTTGGTCTGTCACGTGGAGTTTTACAACAGCTTATGAGTTAACTGATGCACCAATTCTAATTAGTCCAACTAATAGTATTACCGGGTTATCATATTCTGAAGTTGATTTTACATGGAGCGCAAGTCCTGAAGCTATTAATTATCAATACCAAGTTAGTTTAAATTCTGAATTTACGGCAATAATTAAATCAACCACAACATCGTTAATTTCGGGAAACATAATAGGATTGTATCCTCACACTACATATTACTGGCGTGTTAGAGGAGCAAATACAAATGGATATTCTCCATGGTCAGAAACATGGAGTTTCACAACAGAAAGTGCAGATTTGATTGCACCAACTCTTATTACACCAGCCAATAATTCAACCAATATTAATATTGACAATGTAATACTAGATTGGGAATCTGTTTTTGGGGCATCTGCTTATATTTTTGAGATAACAGAAGACGAAAACTTTATTTCAGGTGTAACGACACAACAAATAAACGACACCCAAAAAGAAATTATTGGGTTAAGTGAAGGAACACAATATTTCTGGAGAGTAAAGTCTACAGATGGTATCGTTTATAGCGATTGGTCAGAAATATGGAATTTCACAACAGAAATTAGTGCATTAGACGCACCCATACTCGTTACTCCGCTCAACAATGCTACAGGAATAAGTGTCGAAAGTGCTATTTTGGATTGGAATTCGGTAATAGGTGCTTCACAATACGTCTACGAAATTAGCACTGACATGAATTTTAATAATAATGTATCAACAGAAATTATAAATGAAACCCAAAAGGAAATATTCACACTCTCTACAGGGACACAATATTTTTGGAGAGTCAAAGCTATAAATTCAACTCTTGAAAGCAATTGGTCAGAAACATGGAATTTCATTACCGAGGTGCCACAACAATATTTGCTAACTATAAACATCGTTGGCTGTGGTACTGTAAATGTAGATGGGGTTGAATACACAGAACCAATTATGATTGTCGAAAACTCTATAGTAACACTAACAGCTGAAACTACGGAATCGTGCCATTTCACAAACTGGGATGGTGATTTAGTTGGTTCCACAAATCCTCAACAATTACAAATGAATGCAAATAAAACTGTTACAGCTATTTTTGACATTGTACAAGTTGATCAAGTTGCAAATAATCAACAAATACAGGTCTATCCCAATCCGGCAACGGAGTATATTACAATCAACGCCGACAACATAAACAAAGTGGAAATCATAAACATTACAGGTCAAACAGTTTTTACTTTAGATCAAGAATTTGAATACAATAATATCCTCATCAAGCATTTTAATAAAGGATTATATTTCATTAAAATAACAACTGACAATGGAGTTTATATAGAAAATTTGGTTATACAATAATCTATTTTAGACGTCAAAAAAATGCCTAACAATTGTAATTGTTAGGCATTTTTTTGTGGAGCTGGCGGGGATCGAACCCGCGTCCAAACAAGAAACGAGGGTGCTTTCTACATGCTTATTTTGTCTTTGATTGTCGGGCTAAAATCCGGGGACAAACACCCAAGCTCTAACCGTATCTCCTTAAATTTCGCTATTGTGTCGGAGCCTCACTCAAGCTATTTCGGTATTTTTTGCCACCCCTTAGCCGAAGCGGAACCGAACGGTCCAATCGAGGGATGTCTTGTCCTCAGCACCTAGTGCCGGGATTAAGCTTAATTTACTGTAATTCAATTAAGCAGCAAGAGCATAATTGTCTGCGCCTTTTATTTGTTTTGTGAATCAGTTTAACGGGTTTTTCCACATTGCCCGGCATGCTTACACAATCATTTACCTTGCTGTCAAAACCAGGTCAGCCCCTGATTGCATTGCGGTGCAAAGATAGCATTTTTTCTTGCCTATTGCAAAAATCTTTTCATACCAATTTGATATTTCCGGATTTATCTTACAACAACCAATTTTTTAGTTTCAAAATTTACTCCATCCGAGATTTTAACAAAATAAACGCCCTCGTCAAAACTCGAAATATCAAACACGCAATTACTTGCAGAAACATTTTTTAATGCGATTATCTTACCGTTAATGTCTAATATCTGAATTTGATAATCAGCATCTCTATTAAAATCAAAACGTAAAATATCGTTTGCAGGATTTGGGTAAATATTCGTATGATCGATATTGCTCAAATTAGGCTTTGAAATTCCATTATAAACAAAAGAAGTTCCACAAGGAGTGATATTTTCTGTGTAGCTATTTCTAACCGTATCAATACAAGCAAATAATTTATTCAGAGTGGCTTCTGTTGTACCCTCTTCTGATCTTGCAAATACATATGCAATTTCAAACTCAAGTTCCTGAGACGGATAAAAGGTAAATGGTCCAGAAATACCTACTCCCTTTCTATCTCCTGGTGCATTAAACTCTGTTTCTTCTGACCATGCCTCTTGCGGAACTCCACCTTGTCCCCAACCACAAACATCAGAAGTTGGAGAGCCGGGGAACATAAATTTTGTTTGTGTCTCGGAGTCTGCACCGCCGGAATAATGGCCAGTCCCTCCATATAAAAAATCAGTATAATCAAGCCAGTG
>RZYX01000006.1 GCA_009930155.1 Clostridia bacterium
CTATATATCTGCTGTCAGTAATGAAAACGCTGCCCTTTGGAGATACAAGTAAGTATCCATTTGACGAAGTGAACCCCGTAAAATATGTGCGATTTTCTAAGCTGACTATCAAGGCCGCTTCATCACCATGCAGTTGTTCACAAAGTTTTTGTATCCTCATAATACAGCCTCCTTATTTTTGTTTTTTTGCAGCCTTTGCATCCTTTCGGTCAAAAAGCTTCTTTTCAAGCTCCCTGCGGAACTTAAAAGACCTTACGCTTCTTTCTTCCGCTGCAAAAGGCTTTACATAAACAGAAACCATACCCGCCAGATTTGCCCCATAAATATCTGTAAACACTTGGTCACCAATCATTGCAATCTGATTAAGCTTTAGCCCCAAAGTTTTACCTGCGCGTATGTATGCTGACAAAAGTGGCTTGCACGCAAGCCCTACAAAGTTAATGTCCCCTAAAACTTTTGCAAGACGCTCTGCCCTTTTTTTGTCTGCATTTGACAAAAGCAAAACTTTAAATCCAGCCTGCTTCATCTGTGCTATCCATTCCACCGCCCCATCAAGCGGAATGTCAGTATGGTCAAACGCTGTGGTATTATCTAAATCCACAGCTATACCAAGCACACCCATTTGCTTTAAGTCATCTTCTGTGATTTGCATTATACTATCAAATTTATATTTGGGATATAACGATAACATATCAATACTCTCCTATTTTTAAGGGTTTAAGTATAAGTTGTTCGTACATCTCGCTCCTATTTTAACCCATTTCTTAATAAGTTTCAAGCTTATGTTTTGTACAGATTGTTAATTTATTCCTGTTTTATTGTAAATAAATATTAAAGCGGCACCCCAAAAGAATGCCGCTTCTTTACATAATTTAATTGAACTTGCGCTTGCGAGCTGCCTCTGACTTCTTCTTTCTCTTAACAGAAGGTTTTTCATAGTGCTCTCTCTTGCGTGCTTCCTGAATCACACCATCTTTAGAAGTCTGTCTTTTAAAACGTTTAAGTGCGCTCTCAAGAGATTCGTTATCTTTGACTTTAACCTGGCTCATTTATATTCCCTCCCTCCGCTAATTCGCAGGGTAATCCTTAAAAAAGGTCATCCTAATATGGACTTCGTCATTATACAATACACCTTTAACTATTGTCAAGGAACTTTGCCGAATTTTATTGTAAATAAACTTTATTTTTTAATTTATTTAGTTTTATTATCCATATAAATTGTTGTGCTTGGAAAGGCAAATGCTGTTTTTTCCTTGTCTATTATGTCTTTAATCTTAATGTTTATATCTTCTTTTATTAAAAGATTTTTATAATAATCCACTGTCTTTGTAAAGTACATTATATGTATATCTAGGCTACTACTCGAAAAGCTCTCAAAGCAAACAACTACTCCAGTTTTATACACATCTGGATGCTCTTTTAACATTGTTTCTAATTTTTTTATAACAGAAAGCATTGTTTTTACGCTTGTGTCATAAGTCAATGAGAGTTTAAAATCAACCAAACGCTTTTTCATTCTTGACCAGTTTGTTATTGGCTCTTCTATAAGTATAGAGTTTGGAACAATCACAACCGTATCTGCAAATGTTCTAATTCTTGTACTTCTCATTGTAATATCTTCAACAACTCCATCAACTGATGGGGTTGTTATTCTGTCGCCAACATCAAACGGCTTGTCTGTAATTATTGCAAAACCGCCAAAAATATTTGTTGCTGTTTTTTGTGCCGCCAGCGAAAAAGTTAGACCACCAAGGCCAATACCAGCAACAAGACCGTTGATATTGTACCCAAGTTCGCTAATAATTATAACGCCCGCCACAGCAAAAATAACCACTTTAAAAATATTTGCAAGAAAAGTAACGGCAACTGTATTTGTTTTTTTGTTTGATTTTTGATTGCTTTTTATTACAAGCGATGTTACAAACGGCATAAAATCTGCACATACCCATGAAATAATTACTATTATTCCAATACGAAACCATGTGTTTATAATCAAAAACGATTTGTCGGGCAAGCCCATAACACTAAGTCCAATGTAAGTGCCTAGTATTCTAAAAAATATTTTGCTTGGTCCAATAAGTGCGTATTCTATTGCTTCTTTTGTCTCTTCCTTATTATGAAAAAGTCTGCGGATAACTGAAACCGACCATTTTTCAAGCTTTTTACTTGTTAGGAAAAAAACTAAAAATATTAGAAGTCCTGCCAAAATGTTTATAATATTGTCCGCAATTATATTGTAAAAATTTTTAAAAGTTTCTACAAAGTTTTTAACAAAACTTTCAACCATAAAAACCCTCCGTTGTAAGTTTATTTTGCAACTATGTTTACAAGTCTACCTTTTACATAAAGCTCTTTTATAATTTGCTTGCCTGCTATTTCATTGGCTACTTTGTCATCTGACTTTGCAAGTTTTATTGCTTCATCACTTTCGATATCAGCGGCAACAATTAGCTTTGCTCTAAGCTTACCGTTTACTTGTACTGCAATTTCTACTGTATCGTCTTTGCATTTTTCTTCATCAAAACTTGGCCATTTTTGCGATGTTACAACTGAACCAAACTTCATTGTTTCCCACATTTCTTCTGTTAAATGTGGTGCAAATGGATTAAGAATTATGATAAGTGATTTAAGCTCCGCATGATTTATTTTGCCAACCTCATAAATTTTGTTGATAAGGCTCATCATTGCGGCAATCGCTGTGTTGCTCTTAAGCAAATCCATGTCTTGCGTTACTTTTTTGATTGTGCGATGCATTTCACTTTCCAGCTCTTTTGAGTAGCTGTTTCCAGGCACTGCAATGTCCATAAGTCCCCATGCTCTATCAACAAATCTTCGGCAACCCTTTATGCTTGCAGAGTTCCAAGGAGCGGCCTTTTCAAAGTCGCCTATAAACATCTCATAAAGACGCAAAGTGTCTGCACCATAACCCTTTACTATCTCATCAGGGTTCACGACATTACCTCTAGATTTACTCATCTTCTCGCCATTCTCACCCAATATCATACCATGACTTGTACGCTTTGCATATGGCTCGCAATTAGGCACAACACCTATATCATAAAGGAATTTATGCCAAAAACGGCTGTATAGCAAATGAAGTGTTGTATGCTCCATTCCGCCGTTATACCAATCAACTGGCGCCCAATACTCAAGTGCTTCCTTTGATGCAAGTTCGTTATCATTATGAGGGTCGCAATAACGAAGAAAGTACCATGATGAGCCTGCCCACTGTGGCATTGTATCTGTTTCTCTCTTTGCTGGTCCTCCACACTTTGGACAAGTTGTGTTAATCCAGTCTGTGATTTTTGCAAGAGGTGACTCACCCGTTTCTGTTGGCTCGTAGCTGTCTACCTTTGGAAGTTCAAGAGGAAGGCTTTCTTCTGGAATTGGAACATATCCACACTTATCACACTTGACAATCGGAATAGGCTCGCCCCAATATCTTTGGCGGGAAAAAACCCAGTCACGCAATTTATAATTAACCTTTGGATGACCTTTGCCCGTTTTCTCTAAGAACTCTGTTATCTTAACCTTTGCATCTTCAACGCAAAGACCTGTAAGAAAATCTGAATTTACCATAACACCTGTTTGACAATCGGTGAAAGCTTCTTTTTCAACATCTCCACCTTTAACAACCTCGATAATAGGCAATTCAAATTTCTTTGCAAACTCCCAGTCACGAGTGTCATGCCCTGGAACAGCCATAATAGCACCCGTTCCATATGATACAAGAACATAGTCAGAAATAAAGATAGGAACTTGCGTGTTGTTAACAGGGTTAATTGCCATAACGCCTTTAAGGCAAACGCCTGTTTTACCCTTGTTCATCTCTGTTCTTTCAAAGTCTGATTTGCGTGCAGACTCTTCCCTATATGCTTTGATTTCATCAATATTTTGGAGAGTATCTGCCCACTTGTCCACAAGTGGATGCTCTGGAGAAATTACCATGTATGTTGCTCCAAAAAGCGTATCAGGGCGAGTTGTATAAACTGTGATTGTATCTCCTGTTGTTGCTGTAAAATCAACCTCTGCACCAGTCGAGCGACCAATCCAGTTCTTTTGTTGCAATTTTACACGCTCAATATAATCAAGCTCGTCAAGGTCGTCTATTAGCCGTTCTGCATACTGTGTAATTTTAAGCATCCACTGGCTTTTAACCTTCCTTATAACTTCGCTTGAGCAACGCTCACAAACACCGTTTACAACCTCTTCATTTGCCAAAACGCACTTGCAAGAGGTACACCAGTTAACAGACATCTCTTTTTTATATGCAAGACCTTTTTCAAACATTTTAAGAAAAATCCACTGTGTCCATTTATAATACGATGGATCGGTTGTATTTATTTCTCTGCTCCAATCAAATGAAAAGCCAAGTGATTTTAGCTGTTTTTTAAAGTTTGCTATATTATCTTTTGTTACGATTTCGGGATGTATATGGTTTTTGATTGCATAATTTTCTGTTGGCAATCCAAACGCATCCCAACCCATAGGATACAAAACATTGTACCCCTCTAAACGCTTTTTACGGGCAATAATGTCAATTGCAGTATATGAACGAGGATGCCCAACATGGAGCCCTTGTCCTGATGGATAAGGAAACTCAACAAGGCAATAAAACTTAGGCTTTGTAAAATCCTGTGCTGCATGGAAAACCCCTGTTTCTTCCCATATATCCTGCCACTTCTTTTCATTTGTTTTAAAATCGTAACTCTTCATAGCTAAAAACATCCCTCTATCTAAATAAAAATAATTATTCTGAGCTTGCACAGCACCGCAAAACTAGTTATATGCTTAACATAAACAGTTGCAAGCGTTTACCTAAGCGGTGTTAATTTGTTTTGTTATAGAACTAATCTGCAGATATTATGTCGCTCAGTTCTACTTCAATTGCATCTGCCCAAAGACGCTCAAGGTTATAGTACTCTCTGCTCTCTCCCAAAAAGAGATGAACAACAACATGGCCATAATCAAGCAAAATCCAGCCTGTTGATCTTCCTTCAATATGACTTGGCTCAATGCCAATCTGTTTAAGCTCGTATTCAACTTCATCCGCAAGTGCCTTAACATGCGTGTTTGATGTTCCGTTTGCAATTATAAAGTAGTCTGCAACAATTGTTAGCTCTGTAATTTCCATAGCTTTAATATCAATTGCCTTTTTATCGTCTAAAACTTTTACTATCTTTTTTACCAAATCAATTTTTTCCATAATAATCTCCTTTTAATTTTAAAGTGCTTTTATACACAGTTCATTAAATGCTGCTACTGTATCTGGATGAATTACTTTGTATCTTTTTGCAAGGTCTGTTATTGAAAACTGTGTGCCCATAAGCACTGCGGAATCAATATTTGATAAGGCTTTTTGACGCATATCATCAACGCCGTCATAATCCCTATCTTCTGATATATAGTCTGCAATATATATTATTTTTTCAAGCATAGTCATATTCGCTTTTGCAGTTGTGTGAAAACGAACTGCCGAAATCATCTCAGCATCATCAATGCCCAAAACGATTTTCATATACGCTGCCCCTGCTAATGCATGCCATAACTTTGGGTTTGACATTTCAAGATCTGTCATCTTCTCGCCAGCCTGCTCAATAACGGCAAGCTGTTCCTGCTCGCTTGAATTTTTCATAACATCATGTAGGACACCGCATATGTACGCCTTTTGCTCGTTTGCACCAAAATGTTCGGCAAGGCTCACAGCGGATTTTGCAACATTAAGAGAATGTTGATACCTTTTAGGGTTCAACTTTTGTTCAATTAATTTTTCAAAACTTTCTGCCATACTATACATCATATAACCCCCTGCCGTTTATATATTCCAAAACCGCTTTGGGTACAAGATTTGAAACATCCTGCCCTTCACCAATCTTTTGCCTTAACTGTGTGGAGCTTACCTCCAGCGGTTTAAAATCACTGAGCACTATATCTAACTTGTCCGCCCTCTCTGGGAAGAACTTTTTTGCATATTCCTGTAGTTCTGCCAAAGGTTTGTCATCCTCTCGCAAAGCCGCACAAACTGTGCAAAGGTCAAATATTTCTTCTGCCATTCTCCACTCGTGAAATGTCAAAAACATATCAGAGCCAATAATCAGATAAAATTGTGCATCCTCATAAATCTTGGCAAGCTGTTTTAGCGTGTCATAGGTATAACTCTTTCCACCACGCTGTACCTCAATATCACTTATTTCAAAAATTGGCTGGGAAAATGCAAGCCGACACATCTGCAATCTGTCTTCACAGCTTGCAAGCTGGGTGCTTTGCTTGTGAGGTGGAATATAGGTTGGGATTATCAGAATTTTATCAAACCCCTTTTGCTCCTCAAACGCCTTAACAAGCCTTATATGCCCCATATGCGGTGGATTAAATGTGCCGCCGAATATTGCAATTTTTTGCATTTGCCGTCCCCCTTAGCTATCTTCTGCCACCATATCTTGCTTTCTTTGCTTTATTTTTTGCGTCTTCTCTTTTTTTATTTAATATGGCTTTTATATTTGCCTTTTTTTGCTTTTCCTTTGCGTGCAATTCTTCGCTATACTTATAAAAAATCATACTTCCACCGATAACGCTAATAACCTCTGCTCCTGTTGCCTGTGCAATCTCTACCGCTATCTCCTTTGGAGACTTTGGACATGTTTCTAAAAGTACCCTTAGTTTAATTAGCTCACGAACACGCAATGCGTCATTTGTTTGCTGTATAAGTGCCTCGTTTACTCCACCTTTACCAACTTGAAAAAGGGGCTGGAGTGAATGTGCCTTTGAACGAAATTCTGCTCTTTCTTTACTTGTCATATTTTTCTCCTCAATTCATTTGCTAAGGCAGCCAGTGCCCTGCTCCTGTGACTTATTTTGTCTTTTTCATCAGCCGAAATTTCGCCAAAACTTTTATTTCCCACTAAAAATACAGGGTCATAGCCAAATCCGCCGTTGCCTTTTTTCTCTAATGCTATTATCCCCTCACACTCACCACGAACGGTGATTTGAGTTCCATCTGGAAAGACACAGCTAGCAGCACAAACAAAGCGTGCTGTTCTGTCCTCTCCTTTAACAGCTTTTAATGCATCAATCAGTTTGGATATGTTTTTATCGTCATTACCATGCTCACCTGCATAACGTGCAGAATAAACTCCAGGCGCACCGTCAAGAGCATCAACACAAAGACCAGAATCGTCTGCAATTGTTGGAAATCCAGACTCCTCGCAGCCACTTTTTGCTTTTAAAATGGCATTCTCTTCAAAAGTTATTCCTGTTTCTTCAACATCTGAAAGCTCTATACCCAACTCATCAGCTGTTTTTACATCTATTCCAAGTGGCAAAAGAATTCTTTGCAATTCTTCCTTTTTCTTTTGATTATGTGTTGCTATTAAAACTTTCATTCTTCGTCCTCTTGCGACTCTTCTTCACTTTCGTCGCTTTTCTCTTCTTCTTTGTCACCTTTAAACCAGCCCAAAAAGCCTTTTTTCTTTTTCTTATCTTTCAGCTCTTTTTCTTGCTCGTCTTCACTTTTTACAATTCCTTCGGCTTCTTGAACTTCACTGTTTTCTTCTGGATTTTTCTCTTCAATCTTTTCCTCTTTTGACTCTTCCTCTTCAGGCTCACCCGTCAAGTCATTGTCTTCAATTTCTAGCTCTTCCTCTTCAAAATTTTCTGGAACAACATCAAAAAGACCCTCGGCAAACGCTTTTGCATTAAACGGCTGTAAATCGTCAATTCCTTCGCCCACGCCAATAAATTTTACAGGCACTTTAAGGTCGTTTTTAATTGATAATACTACACCACCTCTTGCTGTACCG
This sequence comes from Clostridia bacterium, assembly GCA_009930155.1. The sequence continues at coordinate 7,797 of RZYX01000006.1, forward strand.
TCAAGCTTTGTGAGTATTATTCCCGTAATATCTGCAACCGCCTTAAACTCCTTTGCCTGATTAACTGCGTTTTGACCAGTTGTTGCGTCTAGCACCAAAAAACTTTCTCTGTCTGAATATGGAAGCTCTCTGTCAATAACCTTATATATTTTTGCAAGCTCATCCATCAAATTCTTTTTGTTATGAAGCCTGCCCGCTGTGTCACAAATTATTATGTCCGCATCTCTTGCTATTCCTGCATTTATTGTGTCAAAAACAACTGCGGCTGGGTCTGCACCTTCCTTGTGCTTTACCATATCTACTCCTGCACGCTGTGCCCAAATTTCAAGCTGGTCAATTGCGGCAGCACGAAAAGTGTCGGCAGCCCCTAAAATAACACTTTTACCCTGTGCCTTAAAATATGCTGCCATTTTGCCGATTGTTGTTGTTTTTCCAACTCCGTTTACTCCAATAACAAGAATTACGGCTGGCACTGTTACAAAATCTATTTCCTCATCACCCGACAGCATTTCGGTAACGATATCTTTTATGACTTCACGCACTTCCTGCGTGTTTTTAACTGGCTTTTTGCCCACTCTATCTTTAAGCTCTTCAATAATTTTCTCTGCGGTGTAAACACCAACATCACCCATAACAAGTACTTCTGTTAGCTCATCATAAAGCTCGTCGCCAATCTCTTCAAAGGCGTTAAGCACATTGTCAATAGCACCAGACATATTATCTCTAGTCTTTTTTAGCCCAAAATTTATCTTTTTAAAAACGCCCATAATAACCTCCTAATTTAAGCTTGTGCAAAAAAACTTACGCAATTCCAATCTTTTTTGCCATTTCTGCTGTTTTAAGTTCCAAAAGTTTTGAAACGCCATTTTCCTGCATTGTTACGCCATAGAGCCTATCCGACTCCTCCATTGTACCACGCCTGTGAGTTATTAATATAAACTGCGTATTCTTTGTCATTGTGCGTACATACTGTGCATATCTTAACACATTTACATCATCAAGTGCCGCTTCAACCTCGTCAAATATACAAAACGGCGCTGGAGTGACCTTAAGTATTGCAAACAAAAGAGCAATTGCCGACAGACCTTTTTCTCCGCCTGAAAGCAGGTCTATGTTCTGAACATTTTTGCCTGGAGGCTGTACCTTGATTTCGATTCCACATTCAAGTGCATCCCGCTCGTCCTCTAAAATCAGCTCTGCTTTTCCGCCATCAAACAAATGCTCAAAAGTCTGAGCAAAAGCCTGATTGATTTTTACAAACTGCTCTCTAAACCTTGAGGACATATTCATTGTTAGCTCATCTATAAGTTTTATTAGCTCATCTCTTGATTTTTCAATGTCGCCTATTTGCGTACTCATAAATTCATATCGCTCTGAAACTTCTTTGTATTCTTCAATTGCACCAACATTAACACTGCCAAGTGCACGGATTTTACTTTTAATCTCGCTAAGTTCCCTTTGTGCTTTTGACGGCTCAGTACAAGGCTGTGAAAGCTCGCTTGCCTCCCTGTGCGTTAGCTGATATTCGTCATAAAGCTTGTTGATTGTTTCGTCATACTCACGAATTATAATGGCTTTTCTCTCTTGCAACCTTGCAAGTTCTCCGCCCAAGTTTTCTCGCTCACTCGTCTTTTGACGCTCCAAAAGCCTTAGCTTTCCACTCTGCTCTTCAAGCTCTTTGCGTTCTTCCATTAGTCTTTTTACTTCAGAATCGGCATTTTTACCTGTATCTCGAAGTTTTTGAGCCTGCATCTGATAATCTATAATTAACTTTTCTTGCTCATCGTTTTTGTTTTGTATTTGCTCAATTTCTGCTAGAAGTTCATCTTCTCTTCCCTCATGTATCATACGGCGTTTTTTTAGTGCCTCTATATTCTCCTCGTTTGCTCCTGTATCTTTTTGAGCAGCAAGTATCTCTAGCCCTATTTGTGATGCTTTGTTTGAAAGCTCCTCACGACTTTGCGAAAGAGTTTCTCTGTCTCCCGTTATGATTGAGATTTGATTTTCTATTTGTGCTATTTCATCGGACAACTTTGTATTTTGCTCCTGTGCCTGAGTTATCTGCTGTGCTAGGGCTATTATTCTGCCCTGTGCTGCCTCTTTTTCTGCCAAAAGCTCTTCATATGATGCTTTTGCAGTTTGTATTTGACCGTTTACAAGCGAGCATTCGCTCTGTGCTCTTATCTTTTCTTCCTGAGTTGTTGCAAGGTCTGCCTGTGCACCAATAAGGTCTGCCTTTGCTTTTGCAAGCTCTTCTGATGCAGATTTATGCTGCTCTGTGATTTGCTGTAATTTTTGAGAAAGAGTTTTTACCTCTTCCTTTATCTTGCCAATTTGGTTGCCTCGGCTTAAAATTCCTGCATTTTGCGACCTTGAACCACCCGTCATTGAGCCACCTGCGTTAATGACTTGACCATCAAGTGTAACTATTTTAAAGCGGTTTGAATATTTTTTTGCAACCGCTATTGCACTGTCAACATCCTCAACAACAACCGTTCTTGCAAGCTGTGCTTTTATAATATTGTCATATTTGCTATCTGCCTTTACAAGCTCACTTGCAATGCCAATAAAACCGTAGCAATCGTCAAGACCCTTTTCGCTCAGCTCTCTTCCATGAATCGCTGAAATTGGTAAAAAGGTTGCTCTGCCCAGCTTATTTTCCTTAAGATAGTTAATCGCCCTTTTGGCATCTGATTCATTGTCCACAACTACATTTTGAACTGCCGCTCCAAGTGCTGTTTCAATCGCTGCGGCATATTTATCTTTAACTGCAATAAGCTGAGAAAGTGCCCCATGAACACCACGCAAAGTTCCTCTTTTTGCCTCTTTCATAACAGACTTAACGCTGCCTGAGTAACCCTCCATATTCTTTTCAAGCTCCTGGAGCATTCTTCCTTTTGATTCCTTTTGCCTTACTTCAATGCTCAAAGTATCAAGCTCTTCTTTGAGCTTTTGCACTTTTTCTGCTCTTTTTTGTTCACGCATTGAATAGCCACCAATAGCGTTGGTAACTTCTTCTATTTTTTGCTGCGCATCACTCAACGCTTGGCTTGCCCTTTTTTGCTCATCTTCAAGCTTTTGGTAAAGCTCATCCCTGCCTAAGATTTGTTCTTCTATGGCAGATATTCTCAAAGTTATCTCCTGCGTCGCTGACTGTGCAGTTGACTGCGTAACTCTATTGTCTGCAAGAGATGCATAAAGAGCCGATAGTTGCTGTGAAAGCCCTTGTGTTTTGTCTGCGTTTTGAGCGTTCTCTTTTGCCAAATTTTCGGTTTGCTCATAAACGCCTGCAAGCTCTTGCTTTTTCTGCTCGATAGTTTTAAGGCTCTCATCAATAGCCGTTTGTGCTTGATTTATTTGTGCATCAATTCTGCCTTGAGTTTCGTTTGTTTGCTCCATATCTTTTTTAATACGCTCAATGGACTGATTGTTGAGTTCTATTGTATTCTTTGAAACAGCAATATTGGCATCAAACTGTGCCGCCTTCTCCTCAAAGCTTGAAATACTATGCCTAATTTCATCAATGCCAACTGTAATTCCCTGTGTTTTTTCAATTATTGCCTCTATTTGTTCTTCCATACCTAGAAGGTCGTTCTCGCAATCCAAATGCTGAGCGGATGCAAGCGAAATCTTATCCTCCTGCTCACGCAATCCTTCTTTTGACTTCTCGATTGTGTGTAGCCACAAGCCAATTTCAATTTCCTTTTTCTTTGCTGAAAAATCCAAAAACTGCACAGCTTTTTCACTTTGAATTTTAAGAGGGCCAACCCGCCCTTCAAGCTCTGCTAAAATATCCTTTAGCCTTACCAAATTTTCTTGCGTTTGTGAAAGTCTTCGTAATGCGTCAGAACGACGATAACGAAATTGTGAAATCCCCGCAGCCTCTTCAAACATATCACGGCGTTCTTTAGACTTTGCAGAAACCATATCTGCAATTTTTCCTTGGCTAACTATAGAATATCCGTCCCTGCCAAGCCCTGTATCCATAAATAATTCGTGTATGTCTTTTAGCCTTGCGGATTCATTATTTATTTTATATTCACTTTCTCCCGAGCGATAAAAGCGGCGTGTAACAGCAACTTCGTCAGCATCTTTTGCAAGCGTTCTATCCTCATTATCCATACGCAATGTAACCTCTGCAAAGCCCAACGCTTTTCTTGCAGAAGTTCCGCCAAAGATAACATCCTCCATCTTTGAGCCACGAAGACTTTTTGTGGATTGCTCGCCTAAAACCCAGCGGACAGCATCAGAAATGTTGCTCTTTCCGCTTCCGTTAGGGCCAACAACAGAGGTCATCCCATGCCCAAAAGTCAATATTGTTTTGTCAGGAAAGGATTTAAAGCCCTGCAATTCAAGTGCCTTTAAAATCATTGTTTAACCGTCCTTCTCTGCTCTTATCTCATACTTTTTGAGTGCCTTGTCTTGTTTTACCTTACACTCATATCCATCTTTTTGTAATTGTTTTATGTTATATTTTTTCTGCCCTATCATTTTTGAAATCTCACTTGTACTTACAAAAATAACAATCTTACCCTTTGGCATTTCTAAAAGCTGCTGTTTAGCTTTTTCAAGATAAATTGCACTCTCGCAAAGTTCCCTAAAAGCGGGATGATAAACGCCCGCAACAAAACCCTGCTCAACCGATCCTCCAGAATGAAGTCCAAGCCTTATTACTCGTATATGCTCATTATCAAAAAATCTTAAAAGCTGTGAACATAACAAAATTGCGTTATCAAGACTTTGAGGTTTATAAACACCCGATTTATAAAGCTGTGCGAGTTTTGTTTTTTCCAAAACAACTGTGGGATAAATCCGAATTGTGTCTGGCCTTAGCTTTGCAAGTTCCTTTGCGGTTCTAATGCACTTATCGTGCGTGTCACCAAACAGCCCCGTCATCATTTGTAGCCCCAGTTCAAAGCCATGCAGCTTTATAAGCCTGCTTGCATTCACAACATCCTGTGCGGTGTGACCACGCTCGTTTAGCGCCAAAACTTCATCGTCCATGCTCTGTGCGCCAAGCTCAATAGCCTCAACTCCATAGAACTTTAAAACCTGCAAAACCTCTTCATTTATTGCATCTGGTCTTGTAGAAACTCTGATTCCTGATATATCTCCATTATCAATAAAGGGCTTTGCAGCTTTTAAAAGACTTTCCATATAGTCCCTTTCAATAGCTGTAAAGCTTCCTCCAAAAAAAGCAAGCTGTGCATTGTTGCACCCGCTGTTTTTCGCATTTGTTATGGCATCTGTTATATCCTGTGCTGTGACAGATTTAACCGTGCCAGATATTATATGTTGGTTACAGAAACTGCACTGGTGCGGACACCCACGGTGTGCCACAAAAAGTGCTATGTTTGCATGCCTCATAGCCCCATTAGCTCCAATGCTTCTTTTGCTGCTTGTTGCTCTGCATGCTTTTTGCTCTTGCCATCGCCACTGCCTATTACATTATTGTTAAGATGAACTTCAACCTTAAAGCATTTGTTGTGGTCTGGCCCACTTTCTCCTACCAAAACATATTCCAAAAGCTCCTCAGGATTTTTTTGAATTACTTCCTGAAGAGTTGTTTTATAATCTTGAAAACTTGGTGTTTGGTTTACAGTATGTGTAACAAAAGACAGCACAAACTTCCTAGCCTCTTCCATTCCACCATCCAAATATATCGAGGCAATAACCGCCTCAAAAGCATCAGCAAGAATTGACGAGCGTTCTCTTCCGCCTGTGTTTAGTTCACCTTTGCCAAGCAAAAGAGCACTGCCCAAGTCAATCTGCTTTGCAAATCCATAAAGGGATTCTTCGCACACTGTTGCAGCTCTAAGCTTTGTAAGCTCGCCCTCAGGCAAATCTGTAAAGTTTTTATAAAAATACTCTGCTGTGATTACTCCAAGTACAGAATCGCCCAAAAACTCTAGCCTTTCATTGCTGCCATATTTAGTTTGTTTTTCGTTTGCATAGGAAGAATGCGTGAGTGCACGCAAAAGCAAGTTTTTATCCTTATAACTATATTTAATTTTTTCTTCTATTTCCTGCACAGATATTACCCCAATTCTATTGCCGTTTCTATTATGTCAATCAAATCGGACACTCCATTTAACTTTGTAACTTCTTCATCATGAATTCTTATTTCAAATTCACCTTCAAGAGCAAGAACAAGCTCTGCTATATCCATTTCATCTGCTCCAAGTTCCTCAAATGTGAGTTCCTCTCCAACATCGTCCTCATCCATGTTAAGTTGGTCTGCAATAAATGAAACTACTTTTTCATAAACCATAAATCTTTCCTCCGAAAATATTGTTGTTTTTAGGCCTTCTTAAACATCGTAAATCATTATAATTACTATGTCAATTATAAAAAGAGATTATTCGTCTATTTCTTTTATTTTTTCTTGCGGTAAATTGTCTGCAATTGTCTTTATTACATCCTGTTGTGCATAAATGCACGCCTGCTTTATGGCATTTTTAATAGATTTTGCATTTGATGAGCCATGAGCCTTAATTACAGGTTTGCTTATTCCCATAAGCGGTGCTCCACCAAACTCGCTGTAATCCATCCTCTTTTTAAACTCTATAACTCCACCCTTTATAGTAAGGGATGCTAATTTTGTAAATATATTCTTTGTAAATATATTCTTAATATTCTTCATTATTACATTTGCAACGCCTTCAAAGGTTTTAAGAAAAATATTGCCCGTAAAACCATCACAAACAACTACATCTGCTACACCGCTTGGCACTTCTCTTGCCTCAACATTGCCAATAAAGTTAACTTTACCCTCTTTTTTAAGCAATGCATATGTCTTTTGCTGAAGCTCTGTACCCTTTGACTCCTCTGTTCCGATATTCAGAAGCCCAACACGAGGGTTCTCTGCTCCCTGAACCTTATTCATATACACACTGCCCATAACGGCAAATCCCGATAACATCTCAGGTGTGCATTCAGAGTTTGCTCCACAGTCAACAAGCATAAATGGCTTTTCATTTGACGGAATAATGGTTGCAAGCGACGCCCTTTTTACTCCCTTTATCCTTTTTACAAAAAAGGTTGCACCCATAACGAGTGCTCCTGTAGAGCCTGCCGATACAAAAGCATCTCCTTTTCCATTTGCCAGTGACTTAAGCCCAACTGCCATAGAAGAATTTGAACTACTTTTAATTATCTCTCTTGCTGGAGTATTCATTGTGACAATATCGGGAGCCTCTATTATTTCCATTTTGCTTATGTCTAATTTATTATCCTTAGCACACTCTTCAATCTCTTGCGTTCTACCACAAAGAACAATCTCTACTCCCAGCTCCTGCTGAGCTAAGACGGAGCCTTTTAATATTTCCAGCGGTGCATTGTCGCCTCCAAAAGCATCAACAATAACCTTCATATTATATACTACCCCCTAAAGTTTCAAGTGCTCTTTGTGCAAGCGCACCATATCTTTGCTTTTTATCTCTAATATGTTCATCAAGCGACGGAAGTATTCCAAAGTTTGCTCCCATCGGCTGAAAATTTTCTATCCAGTGGTCACTAATATATCCAGTAAGGGCACCCATCATCGTTGTGTTTGGCAAAACAAGAGGACTTTCATCATTTAAATACCTTGCAGCATTTATGCCCGCCAAAATACCAGAAGATGCGGACTCCATATACCCTTCAACGCCTGTTATTTGCCCTGCAAAGAAAAGCCACGGCTTGCCACTGAACGAAAAGTCTGCACCAAGAAGTTTTGGCGAATTAATAAAAGTGTTGCGATGCATTACACCGTATCTTAAAAATTCAGCATTTCGCAGTGCAGGTATCAACCCAAAAACTCTTTTTTGCTCTGCAAATTTAAGGTTGGTTTGAAAGCCTACAAGGTTATACATTGTGCCTGCCGTCGTTTCCTTGCGTAGCTGTAAAACTGCATATGGTCTATGCCCTGTTTTTGGGTCACGCAGACCAACAGGTTTAAGAGGTCCAAAACGCATTGTATCTGCGCCTCTGGACGCCATAACTTCGATAGGCATACAGCCCTCATAAACGCCTTTTTTCTTGTCAAACTCATGCAATTCTGCACTCTGAGCATTTATAAGCGCCTCGTAAAAAACCTCGTACTCTTCTTTGTTCATTGGGCAATTGATATAGTCATCGCCTTCGCCCCTGTCATACCTTGACTGAAAAAATGCATTGTCCATATCAATGCTATCTGCACTGACTATTGGTGCTGCTGCATCAAAAAAGTGAAGTGATCCACCGCACAGCTTTTCAATGTCAGCTGCAAGAGCGTCTGACACAAGCGGCCCTGCTGCAATTATTACTGCATCTGCCTGAGGAATTTGCGTTACCTCCTGCCTATGCACTGTGATAAGAGGGTTTTCGCTTATCCGCTGTGTAATCATTTTCGAAAACTCGTCCCTGTCCACCGAAAGTGCTCCGCCCGCTGGAACGCTACATTTTTTTGCACATTCCACGCAAAGAGACGAGAACATACTCATCTCTTCTTTTAAAAGTCCTGCCGCAGATTCTACCCGAATTGCCTTAAATGAGTTTGAACAAACAAGTTCTGCAAAACCGTCACTTTTATGTGCTGGTGAAAATCTTTGCGGCTTCTGCTCATAAAGGTCAACAGCAATATTATGGCTTGCAAGCTGCATTGCCGCCTCAACTCCCGCAAAACCCGCTCCGACAACAACAGCTTTTTTAATCATCCTTTGGTTTCTCCTCGTCTTTTTCTCCCTTTTTCTTTTTGCTTGGTGCTTTTACCTCGTATCCGCAACCTTCAGCAAGGCACACAAGCCCGCCTTTTCTTTTAAACAAGTTCTTTTGGCACTGTGGACAAAGTTCCTTTGTTGGTTGATCCCATGTTATAAAATCACAGTTTGGATAACCGTCACAGCCATAAAAAACATAGCCCTTCTTTGATTTCCTTTGAATAATATTGCCACCGCATTTTGGGCAAAGTGCTCCCGTTTCTTGAATCAAAGGCTTTGTATTCTTACAATCTGGATAACCTGGGCAAGCAAGAAATTTACCAAATCTACCAGTTTTTATTACCATTAGTTTTCCGCACTTATCACATGGAATGTCTGTTTTGTCCTCTTCCAGTTCTATTTTTATGCCTTCCATCTCTGTCTTTGCTTTTTTAAGTGTCGCCTCAAGGTCGTCATAAAACTCGTGCAGGATTGCAATATATTCGCCATCACCTTCACTTACTTCATCAAGTGATGTTTCCATTTGTGCTGTAAACTTTGCACTAACAAACTTTGGAAAGCGTTCTTTAAGCAATTTTGTTGTTGCCTCTCCAAGCTCGGTAGGCCTGAGCGTTTTTGCCTCACGAACAACATATTCACGGCTAACTACGGTTGTGATTATTGATGCATATGTGCTTGGGCGTCCAACGCCGTTTTCCTCTAGCTCTTTAACAAGAGATGCTTCTGTAAAGCGTGCTGGTGGCTGTGTAAAGTGCTGATTGCCTATAATTTCTTTTAGCTTTAGCACTTCTTCGGTATCAAGCTCTGGAATTTTTATTCCACTTTCTTCATCGCCTGTATCAGCATCATAAAGCACTGTAAATCCGTCAAACTTAATTGAATATCCACTAGTTGAGAATGTGCAATATTTGCTTGCTGTATCAAAGCTATCCTTCTCGTCAACTGCCTTTATCTCAACTTTTACTGTATTTTGAATACAGGTAGCCATAAGGCATGCTACAAATCTTTGCCAAATAAGTGTATATAGCTTGAATTGTTCTGGAGTAAGGCTAGCCTTTACCTTTTCTGGTGTTAATGAAATTGTGGTTGGGCGGATTGCCTCATGGGCGTCCTGTGCATTACTGCGAGACTTAAAAGCCCTTGGCTTTTCGGGCAAATACTTTTCTCCATATGTTTCTAAGATAAAGTCTTTTGCCTGTTCCCTTGCCTCTTCAGAAATTCTAAGTGAATCAGTTCTCATATATGTTATAAGACCTGTTGTTCCCATTCCCTTTATATCAACGCCCTCATAAAGCTCCTGTGCTACTTTCATTGTGCGTCTTGTCTGAAATCCCAAACGACGGGATGCATCCTGTTGAAGTGTGGATGTGATAAATGGTGGCAATGGTTGCTTTTTGCGTGTACCTTTTTTTACGGATGTTACCGCATATTTTGAAGTATCCAGTCTTTTAAGATATCCATCTGCCTGTTCCTTGTTTGTTATCTTTACTTTGCCCGTTTCATCACCTGTAAATGCAGAGTTAAAAGGCTTGCGTGATGACGCAGCATTAAACTTTGCATCAAGTGACCAATATTCCTCTGGAACAAACGCCCTTATTGCCTCTTCACGGTCAACAATAAGACGAACCGCAACACTTTGAACTCGACCTGCGGAAAGACCTCTGCGTATTTTTTGTGACACGAATGGGCTTAATTTATAACCTACAAGCCTATCAAGTATACGCCTTGTTTGCTGTGCGTTAACAAGGTCCATATCAATTTTATGAGGATTTTGGATTCCATTTGTTATTCCCGTTTTTGTGATTTCGTTAAAAGTTATTCTGCAAGCCTTATCCATATCAAGCCCAAGCAAAGTAGCAAGATGCCAAGAAATTGCTTCTCCCTCACGATCCGGGTCAGTTGCAAGCAACACTTCGTCACTTTCCTCAACGGCTTTTTTAAGTTCTTTTACAAGCTTTTCCTTGCCCTTTATTATTGCATACTTTGGCTCAAAGTCATTTTTAACATCAACATTAAGCTTTGCAGCAGGCAAATCCCTAACATGACCCATTGAAGCCGCAACCTCATAATCACTGCCTAGATGCTCTTTAATGGTTTTTATTTTTGTTGGTGACTCAACTATAATAAGTTTTGACATAACCTTGTGTACCATCCTCTATTTTAATATATATTTTCTTCCCTGTGTTAGTGTGATATATCCAAGAATTTCAAGCTCTGTAAGTGCTACAAGAATGCAGTTTGTTGCAATGCCTGTTTTCTGTGCTATATCGTTTATATGTAACGGCTCATCTCCAAAACACTCATAAACTTTGCTTGCATTTTGACTTACACTGTCCGTTAAAACCTTTTTTGTAACAAGCGTTTTTGCTTGTTCTTGTGCCTTTGGTTTTTGTATAATCTGTGTCGGCTTAATATACTTTTGTGCGTGTGCCTTTTGATATTCCACTGCCGATGCTGATATTGGTTTTTGTGCCTGCGTTAAATCAAGTGTGTTGGGATATATATATGCATATTCTTCCAAAACATCCATTGCACAAAAAACAGGGCGAGCACCATCTCGTATAAGCATATTTGCACCCGTATAAGCCGAGCTTACAATGTCTCCTGGGACTGCAAAAACATCACGGCCTTGAGATAATGCAAGTGATGCAGTTATAAGCGAGCCACTTCTCTCACCTGCTTCAATAACAACAGTGCCAACACTCATTCCCGATATTATTCTATTACGAATTGGAAAAGTTGTTCTATTAGCGGCATAATCAGGTGGATATTCTGTTATCACTGCTCCGCTTTTTGCAATTTCTTGCCTTAGCGGTTTGTTTTCTAAAAGATACGGGGACAAAAGCCCACAGCCCAAAACGGCAACTGTTAAACCCCCTACAGACAATGCTCCTGTATGTGCAGCTGTATCAATCCCCAATGCACCACCACTAACAACCGTAGCACCTGCCTTTGAAAGTGATGCTGAAAGGTCTTTTGCAACCTCTACACTGTTTTGCGACGCTTTTCTCGTTCCAACAACGGACACACAAATTGTATCATTAATAGGCAAAAGATTGCCCCAAGCATATAAAACCGCTGGCATATCTGAAAGCACTTTAAGTAGTGGAGGAAACTGAGCACTCTCTGGTGTCACAACCTCTATGTTGTTTATTTCACACTGCTCCATAATCTTAAATGCATTGTCGAGCGAACCCTCGCCTAGTTTTTGAATTTGCTTTGGAGTTAGCACTCCGCTAAGACGCCATTCCATATCCCCAGCTTCATAAAGACTTTTTGGGGATTTAAAATACGAAAGTATATCATTAATCTGTGCTTTTATTCCAAGTGTGTCCTGAAGCCATATCCAATATTCTGTAGCACTCATATTATTTCATCATTTCCCACATTATTATAGATGAGGCAGCAGCGGCATTTAAAGATTCTGCTTTGCCAATCATCTTAATGGTTATGCCCTCATCACACGCATCAATTGTACTTTGTGTAATACCCTGTGCTTCGTTGCCAACCACACAGATAACACCACCACTCATGTGTACATTTCTAATGTCCATCGCATTGCTGTTTGGAGTGCTTGCAAAACTTTTCATTCCATTTTGCCTGCAATAGTCTATAAAGTTTTGCACATTTTCAACACAAATAACTTGAAGGCGAAGCAATGATCCCATTGCACAGCGTTGTACCTTTGGGCTATAAATATCACACCCGCCACAAACAACAACACCCGAAATACCCAGTGCCTCTGCCGTTCTGCAAATAGCACCAAAGTTTGAAGGGTCTGCCACTTGTTCCAATAGTATATATTTACCATTAAAGTCTATTTTATATATGTCTTTGGGTTTGTCAAGTGTTTTGCACACACAAAATATGCCTTGTGCGCTCTTTGTGTCAGACACCTTTTGGCAAATCTCCTGCGAAATTTCAAAGCTTTGGGTTGCCTTTTTACACAAAAAATCTACCTCTGCATTATATTTTTGTAAAAGCTCTGCGGTTACATAAACTTCGCATAGCTCGTATTCGCTATTTAATATATCCATACAAAGCCTAAATCCCTCCAAAACAAACTCGCCACTTTCACGGCGATATTTTGCAGACGACATAAGCTTTGATAGGTTTTTGATTTTTGCATTTTGAACACTCGTAATAAGTTCCATACCCTAAAGGCTCCTTGTTTTAAAATCATTTTAGCTGTTTAGGAGCTATGTTGCAAGTAATATTTATATAGTATAAAAATTTTTATGTGTGTGTTAACTGCAGCGAGGCAAAAATAATTTTTGATTTATAATGCCTTTTTATTTAATTTTTAACACTTTTATAGCCTGCGAAGTGCCTTTTGAGCAAATCTTTACATCTGCTTTATAAAGGTGATTGTCCATTGTTTCTTGAATACATAAAACTGTATTATTATGCTTTTTACAATATAAATATAATACAATTTTATACATCAAAAATACACCTTGAAATAAAAAAGCAAAAACCACGCCCGAAAACCGTGCGTGGCTAATTTTTATTATTTAAGTGCTGCTTTTGCTTGCTCTGCGATTGCTGTAAATGCAGCAGGATCAGAAATTGCAATTTCTGAAAGCATCTTACGATTAAGATTGATTTCAGCTTTTTTAAGTCCATTGATGAATGTTGAATAATTCATGCCATTTAACTTACAAGCTGCTGAAATACGAGTGATCCAAATACGACGGAAATCACGCTTTTTCTGCTTTCTGCCGATATATGCATACTGGCCTGATTTCATAACTGCCTGCTTTGCAGTCTTGAAAAGTTTGCTCTTTGAACCATAGTAGCCCTTTGCGAGCTTTAATACTTTATTTCTTCTCTTGCGAGTCATCATCGCACCTTTTACGCGAGCCATATTACTTACCTCCGTTATTGTTTATGTCCTTACCAGTTGCGGTTTATTTATAAGGAATAAGGCGCTTAATCTGCTTTACATTTGTTTTGTCTGCAACAGAAGTTTGACGCAATCCTCTTTTACGCTTTGTGCTTTTCTTTGTTAAAATGTGTGATTTGTTTGCATGCCCTTTAATTGCCTTTCCGTTTTTGGAAAGCTTAAAGCGCTTTTTTGCACCACTGTGTGTCTTAATCTTAGGCATTTGAAGTATCCTCCTTAATTTTTACTTTGCATTTTTTGATGCAATAAACATCTGCATAGAGCGGCCTTCAAGCTTTGCTGGCTTTTCGATATTACCAAACTCTTCACAAGCCTCAGCAAAATTTCTCATTGTTACAAGACCAAGTTCAGGATGTGCCATTTCTCTTCCTTTGAATCGAATAGACACCTTAAGCTTATTACCTGCACTTAAGAACTTTTTGGCGTGATTCAACTTAGTATCAAAGTCATGCTTGTCAATATTGAGAGAAAGTCGAATCTCTTTGATGTCAACAACATGCTGATTCTTTCTTGCTTCCTTTTCGCGTTTAGCTTGCTCAAAGCGAAACTTACCGTAGTCCATAATTTTACAGACTGGCGGTGCTGCTTGAGGGGCAATTTTTACCAAATCCTGATTACGCTCCTCGGCCATCTTTAAAGCGTCCTTTGTGGCCATAATACCTAGTTGCTCACCATCTTCGGCTACTACCCTTATTTCCCTATCGCGAATTTCCTCATTGATCTGCATTTCCTTGTTGCTAATGTTCAAGCACCTCCAAAAATTTTTAAAAAATCAAAACACGGACAGAAAAATTCCGTCCGTGTACAATACAAAAGTCAGTCACAGAGAAAACCCTGTGCTTATTGGTATTGACCTTTAAGGATTCCCCAAAAGGTGAGAACGGAAAACTGTTCTGCTTTGTTGTGAGAGAAGTGTACCACCAAAATCTTCTTTTGTCAACACTTATGATTAAAATTTAGCTTTAACTTGCTAAATATTTTTTTGCTTTTCTCTTTTCATTATATATTGTAAGTTTTTCTTTTTGATAATTACAATAAATTTTATTTTACACCCAAATATTCTTCAAGGCACTGCCCGCTCTGTTTCATTTCTTTTGCTGCCGTTGTGCCAACATATCTCCAGTGCCAAGGTTCATGCACAATTTGAGTTACTTCAGTTTTATCTTCTGGATATCTTAATATAAATCCATAATTCTGTGCGTTAGCGTCCAGCCATGCGTATTCTTTGCTATTTACAAAGTCGGTTTTTGTGTTAACAATATCCATAGCCATACCCATATTATGCTCACTCGTTCCTGGAGGCAAAGAGGTTTTGGAGGCCTCATACTTTGCGGCATTTGTTGAATATCCCTTATTTTTATAAGTATCTACAAAGCTATTAAAAATTCTGCTCTGATGCTCTATACTACGGTATCCAGAATAAGGAGTAAGATATATTCCCTGTGCCGCTGCTGCATCGTACATTTTTTGATATTCTACTGCAACTCTATAATCCAAAACTTGCGAAGATGCCCTATCTCCCCTTCGTGGGTCATTGTCAGACACATTAATTCCCGCTGTTTGAGGCACATAGCCATCTGGCAGTTTATAGTCACGATTAAGCAAAGTCAAGTTCCATTTGCTTTCATCAATTGTTATTGTCGCTGCTTCAACAAAAGTTTTCTCTGTTGTTGTTTTTGAATTTGTTGTCTGTGTTTGTACTTCTGAAATATTTGTAACCGACTGTGCATTTGTTTTTTGAGTTTCTTGAACACTTGTGCTTGTCTGTTTTGTATCTTGCTCTTTAACTTCTACATTTTTTTTGATTAAAACTATTGCAGCTATAATTAAAACAGCCAAAACAGCTCCAGTAACTACAATTCCTTTTCTGCTTTTCAATTATATACGCCCCTTTTTTTATATGTTTTAAGAGAGCTTTCATTTTATTAAGCTATAATAAAAATTTTTAAGTAACAAATATTATACCACTTCTTTGCGGAATAATATATACATAATATTTTTTGAATAGTATATAAAGCAAGACAAGCCTAAAGTTTTTTCAATAATAATGCATACCTTTTTAGTTTGGTTAAATTTACAAGATTTAAACCATTAAGCTCTAATTTTTATAAGCGGTTTAAAAAGTTTTTTATTGTTTATATAAAAAAAGTATAAGCCTAAAAATTACAGGCAATACTAACGACGGAGGTGTTTTGATTTGATTAAAAAAAATAACAGCTATTACAAAAAGAAGAGCCTGCTTGCATCCAAAGGCTTTTACATTGCATTATCCCTTTGTGTTGTTGCGGCAGGCGTTACAGTGTTTTCAATTGTTGGTTCTCCAGATGTGGAGTCTAAAACAAAAGGCAACAGCTCAATTGTGACAACAACTGAGGACAACCAGCAAGCACGAGCAAAGGCCACCAAAGTTGCAGACCCAAGGCAAACAACAACTCAGCCGCCAGAGGTAACCCAAGCGGCCACTGTGCCTGACCCATTTTCAGAAAACATTGCATACCAAAGCTCGTTTGTCCTACCTATTTCTACATCTATTTCAAAAGATTTTAGCAATGGCGAACTCGTGTACTCAAAGACAACAAACGACTGGCGTACACACAACGGAATTGACTTTAGCGGTGCTTTAGGCAGTGATGTAAAATCAATTATCAGCGGTTCTGTACTAAAGGTATACGATGACAGCTTGTGGGGAAAAGTTGTGGAGATAAACCACGGCAACGGACTTATTGCAAAATATTGCGGCTTTAAAAGTGTTAGCGTAAAAGACGGAGATGTTGTTCAACAAGGAGCTGTTCTTGGCAAGCTTGGCGAAGTTCCGATTGAAAAAGCAGAAGTCGCTCATCTTCATTTTGAAACAGCAATAAACGGTAAGCAGGTTGACCCGCTTGCAGTTATGAGCAAAACAGGTGAAACAGCACAAACTCCCGCAGAGGAATAAAATTTATTTTTAAAAGGGCAGATTTTATCTGCTCTTCTTTTTTGTTAAATATAAATCTAATAATACCCCTCACATTAAAAAATCAAACCATTCATCTTGCAAATTTTTAATTTATTTCACTTTATTTTATGCAAAGAAAAACCCCTTTGTTGTAAGTTTTTAAGCCACTTACAATAAAGGAGTTTTTTATAATATATGCTCTATATTTTAATTGTAAGCTGTTGTCCAGCATAAATCAAATTGGAGTTTTTAATGTTGTTATCCTTTGTAATTGCCAAAACCGTTGTTCCGTATTTTTTTGATATTCCCCAAAGGGTATCGCCTTTTTTAACAGTATATTTAACTGTCTTTTGACTTTGCTGTGGTAGCTCTTGTGATGTTTCCTGCCCTACCGCTGGATATATTTTTAGCTTTTGCCCAGCATAAATCAGATTGGCATTTTTTATATTATTATCCTGTGCAATTGCCAAAACAGTTGTTCCATATTTTTTTGATATTCCCCAAAGGGTGTCACCTTTTTTAACGGTATAAAAGGTATAATTGCTTCCATCCAAGTTGCTAGACTGCTTTATTAAAAGCTTTTGCCCAGCATAAATCAAATTGGCATTTTTTATATTATTAAGAGATACAATCTGTGCTACCGTAGTTTTATTTCTTATAGATATAGCCCAAAGAGTATCGCCTTTTTGTACTACATAATAAATTGTTTCGTCACCTTGATTTGATTCTGACGGAACAGGTGCTTTGTCTTTAAGAAAAATGTCACTCGTAAAATAATTTTTGTCTACAAGGGTGTTAACACCGATTACTTTGCCACTGCTTGTATATTGCCAACCAACCCATTCGTCCCACAAAACCGCATTAGATGGTGCACTGACTCCCCAGTGCGCAACCCACAGCGGATATTTGGTTACAGCTTTACTCAGCGTGTAACTTGCTGCATATGAGTTTGCATATATTACTACTTCTTTGCCACTTAGCTCCTCCACCTTTTGAGCAAAGGCAAGTGTGATTTCGTTTATCTGTGACTTTGTTAGATTCCCAAAATCCTCAAAATCTACTGCAAGCCTACAGTCAGGAGTTTTTCCTTGTATTGTTGATACAAAAAAAGCTGCTTGTTGGTTTGCCTGCGTAGCATTTATTGCAGTTACAAAGTGATAAAATCCAACTTTTAATCCTGCTTCTTTTGCGTTATTATAGTTTTCATTAAAATAGGGGTCAACATAACTTCCGCCAAGGCTTGAACGGATATACACTATATCTGTTCCACTTTCTTTTACTTGTTCAAAATCTATCGTTCCCTGATATCTGCTAACATCAATACCTTTTAGGATTTCTTTTTGCGAAGGCTCAATCGCCACTGCAAAAATTGATAACGAAAAAAGAAACAAGGTGCAAATAAAAATGGGAAAAATCCTTTTCATGTTTTTCCTCCCTTCAAAAATATTTCAAAGCTACCTTTATACATTATATTTAAAAAGGACTTCCCCGTGAATTTTCTATATTGCAATTGACCAAATAATAGCTACTCATTATTTGACTTTGTTTAGCATATAAATATCCTATAAAAGTTGAAATGGGTGAGAATATGAAAAATTTTTTACCGGAAGGTAGCATAATTGAAACAGCACAAAATAAACACGCACTTTCATCCCTTGCAAATCTTAAAATTGCACAGCATAAAGGAACAGTTTTAGAGGCTCGTGTATCCCTGTGTGACAAAGAGCATAATCTGCATTTATTACTTGGCGACATTCCTGCTATAATTTTTAAATCAGAAGGAGCTTTAGGTATAGACGACGGAAGCGTTAGAGATATTGCTATAATATCCCGAGTTAATAAGCCTATATGCTTTAAGATTATTGATTTTGACAAGGATGAAAACGGCAAGACCCGTGCTGTTTTGAGCCGAAAGATTGTTCAGCAAGAGTGCCTTGATGAATATATATCATCGCTTAGTTGTGGTGATGTAATCCCTGCTTGCGTATCACACATGGAGAACTTTGGAGTGTTTGTGGACATCGGAGCAGGCATTAATGCCCTTATGCCTATTGACAGCATATCTGTCTCTCGCATACCGCACCCTAGTGCACGCTTTTTTCAAGGGCAAAATATAAACGCTATTGTAAAAGGCATTGATGAACAAGGCAGAATCACACTTTCTCACAAGGAGCTTTTAGGCACATGGGAGCAAAATTCACAGCATTTTTGTGCTGGCGAAACTGTTCCTGGAGTCGTTCGCTCTGTTGAAAAATACGGCATATTTGTTGAGCTTGCACCAAACCTTGCAGGGCTTGCCGAGTATTCAAACGGCGTTATAGCTGGTCAACACGCCAGCGTTTACATAAAAAGCCTTAACCCTGAAAGAATGAAGATAAAACTGATTATTGTTGATTGCTTTGATGCAGATTATCCTCCTTCTGATATGCATTATTTCACAGATAGTACACACATTAGCCACTGGCTATATTCTCCTGAATGCTGTCCAAAGGTGATTGAAACATACTTTGATTGATGTATCTTTCGTTTTGCCATATAATCTCCTATAACCACGACAAAAGCCACCGATATAAAATCAGTGGCTTTTGTCTATTGTTTAGCTTTATTTATATTTTATTACTGCTTGTTTACTATGCCTATCTGCCTAATATTTTAATTATTGCTCATTAATTTGCTTTTTGCCGACCTAGCCAAAACAAGTGTTTTTGCAAGCTTAGTTCCCGCTCTGAAACACTCATCCAAAAACTCATCATGCTTTTTTGCCTCTCCCTTAGAAAAAAGGTGCAATGCTTTTACACTCTCCACAACACGATACCCTACCGCCTGCAAAGTTTTATCCATAACGATTGAGGTGTACCCCATATCCTCATAATTATTTTGCTCGCAAACCGCAACTGTAACCGCATATTTTATGCCTAACACTTCATTAAGGCTAATCCAAACCGAGCGGTCTTCACTGTCAAACATATCATATGCATATAAACGGTCAAGGAATGTTTTTGTTATTCCTGTTACATTATAAAAATAGGTTGGTGAACCTAAAACAATTGCATCGGCTTCTTCAATCTTTTTATAAATTTCCTGCATACCATCTTTAATAACGCATTTGCAGATATCCTTGCAACCCTCACAGCCTACACAGCCCGAGAAATTGTAGTCCGACAAATAAATCTTTTCTGTTTTAAGTCCCTGTTCCTGCGCTCCGCTTAAAACCTTATCAACCAGCATGTCGGTGTTTCCATTTTTTCTTGTACTACCAACAATTCCTAAAACAGTCATAATCTACACCCCGTATAATATAATTAATTTTCTATAAATATAAGCAATTATATATTATAGCAAAGGCCCTCCCGTGCATATTATATAAAAGCAAAGAAATTTATTCTGCTTGTTTTTGTGCTACTTGAGCTTCGCCCGAAACAGATTGATTAAAGGCATCTATCCCACTGCCAACAAGACTTTTTGTTCGCTCATAAGACTTTTTAGCGCTGGTCGCCGTTTGTGCTGTTAAGCCCAAACCGTCCGTCCAGTTCATAATATTATCAAGTGGAATAATTTGATGTATTTTCTTTGAATCAATCATAGCAATGTTAACCCATGTGGGTATATAGTCAATCTTTGTAAGTTTAACCTCACCACTGCTATACTTTGTAAATGTTGTATAAAACAAAATGCCGTCCTCAGTATGGCCTGTTTTAAGCCCCATAAATGCAATACGCTGATTTGAAAGTGCGTTACCCATTGAGTAAAGGCAAACCATTTGATTGCCCGTAGTTTCACTGTTTATAATTTCAACTGGCTGAACAACATGTGGATGCCCACCAATTAAAACATCAACGCCCAAGTCACACATGTTTTTTGCAATCGTCTTTTGATAATCATTTGGTGTTGTCTGATATTCTGTTCCCCAATGAAGATAAAGCATAATTGCTTGTGCCCCATCTTTTTTCATTGCAGTTATATTTGTTTTTACATCAGAATAAAACTCATCCAGCTTATCATAATTAAATGTGTTTATAAGGTCTGTTGCCTCTGTAGCTAAAAAGTTACCATTAAGAGCTTTTCTGCCACTTTCATCTGACGGAGTTTCATAAGTGTAGTTTAAAAAACCTATTTTTATGCCCTTTATTTCCTTAATGTAGTATGGCTTATCCGTAGCATTCACCCTTGAGCCAGTAAAATCAAGTCCCTTTTCTGAGACAACCTGTTGTGTGCGTTTAATCCCAGTCAGCCCCGTGTCATATGAATGATTATTGGCTATTAAAACTAAATCAAATCCTGCATTTTTAATTGCATCTGCAAGGTAATCAGGCGAGTTAAAAAGCGGGTAGCTTGAATAATTTTTGTCTGCTCCTCCAAGAGTTACTTCAAGATTGCAAACAGCAAAATCGGCACTGCTAACTGCACTTTTAACATATGTAAAACTTCTGCTAAAGTCATATGTTCCATCACCATTTGATGCGGCATTAAGTATCGGTTCGTGTATCAAAACGTCGCCCGTACTCAATATGTTTGCAGTGGAAACAACTTTTATCTTGCCACTGTCCTTTTGGTTTTCTTCACTATTATTTGTTGCCCCCGCACCCTCAGCTGTCATGTTGCCACTATCTGAATTACCACTGTTTTTACTTGTTAAAACCAATGCAACAGCTGCGACAAGAATACAAATCAAAAGAACACTAAAAGCTATATTTTTTAAAATATTAGAACCTTTATTTTTTTTGTTGTTCATAATAACCCATCCATTAAATATTTTAATCTAAAAAGGTTTTTGCAATTTTTGAAAGCTTTTCTAGTGCCTCCTGCTTTATCATCTCTTGCTGATCTCTTCTCACTTCAACAAAATCAGCAACAACCTCGCTAATGTCTGTAATGCCATTAAGCTTTAGTGCTCCGCGAAGCCAAGAAACGCCAAAAGCCGAATCGTTCTCAATATATTTTCCACCACACGACGAAATTATAAGTGCCTTTTTGCCAAGCAGAAGTCCCTCATGGCCTTTATCTGTGTATCTAAAAGTTACGCCCGTTCTGCAAGCACAAAGCATATAATAAACAATGGACGGCGGGCACATTAAATTCCAATTAGGAAAGGCAAAAACAATCCTATCCGCCTGTATAAACTGATTCATAATACTGTCGTAAAACTCGCTATCCTCGGTAGGCAACGAACCCGATGTTTCAAACTTATTAAGTAGCCCTTCATCATAAATAGGGAAATCAATTTGGGACACATCAAAAATCTCTACATCCTCTGTTTTTAGCATGTTTGCAAATTCTGCCGCTAAAAAAGTGCTGACTGATTCGCCCTTTGGGCTTGATGTTATAACAAGTAACTTGGACATAAAAACACCTCTAAAAAATAATATTATATAATATATTCTGTGTTAAGTTTTACAAAACATTATACAACAAAAAAATAGGCAGAGCAACTATTTAAGATTTGTATTGACAAGACAAAATCCTTATTGTATAATGTTCAAGCACAATGAGTGTTGTGAGCTATTAACTTTCTTTTAAATTAAATCTAAAATATCGAGGCGTGGCGAAGTTTGGTATCGCGCTTGGTTTGGGACCAAGATGCCGCAGGTTCGAATCCTGTCGCCTCGACCAATGGGGTATTATACAAACCTTTTTACTTCAAAGGTGGCTTTGCGGTAATGGTTTGGCTGTAATACTAATAAGAAAAGCAGGTATCTATTAATTAGATATTCCTGCTTTTTTGTTTTTTTAAAAATACTTAAATTCTTTTAAAATTTGTTACTGTTTTACTTTAACGCTTTAAATCTGTATCACCCCCTTTATGTGAGAATATCCTGCGTAAAAATGGAGCTTCTCTCTTGTCGGTGTCCTTTAAGTATCCCATACACGTTTTATAGGGGGGGATATTAAGGAAAGCCTAACACATCCACACTTTTGTGCTTTGGTGTTAGGCTAGCCTAAACTAAATTTTTAAAACTTGGCAGTAGTTAATTTGTACATACAAAAGTAAATATTATTAATCTTTGTATGCTTGCGGGTTATTTAAAAACAAGCGTATTTTTTGCATGGTGGTGCTAACGCTCTCTGAATAATCATTTTGAATTTTATTATCACCGTCATAAACTGATTTTGTATTTCCTGTTAATGCGTTAAACTGGTTTCTATCCTTTAGAAAATCATCCGTTATATTTTTGTAATTATCATAGCTTGCCATAGCTTTACTTAAAGCATCTGAAAAAGTCTTAAAAGCTTTTTGCAATTTAGGGTTATATTCACTCTGCAACTCACTTTTTATAGTTTCAAGGTCTGCATCGGTACAAATATTCTCTGCTTTTGTCTGTGCTATTTTTTCCTTGGTTTTCTGAATAAACAGTTCTAAATCGTTTTTTTCTTGTAAGCTTTTTTGATATTGTTCTATGTTGCTGTTAGATATTGCAGTTTCAAGGTCTGCATCAATAAGAGATTTTTTGCTTTCCGCATTGTCAATTGATTTTCTTAATACTGATAATGTTTTTTCTTTTGCCTGCTGTTTGTTTTCTAATACTTTACTTTTCATTTATAAAGTCCTCTTTTCTTTTATTATACTATATATAGAATATAATGTCAAGTAATAGCCATATATAGTATTTTGTTAATGTTTATGTTTGATTTTTTATTCAATGTATAAAATGTATAAATTTTATGTAACCTCTCTTGTAAGAGTAATATAGAGATACTCACATATTTTTTATACAAAATATACATTCAAGGTTTTTAAGGCTCAAAAGGGTTTGAATTGTCTATAATTTCATACCCTAAAACAACATTCATTTGAGTAATACCGTTCACCGTTCCAGTTTTTGCAAGAATATTTTTACCCCTTAGCTCATCAAAGAAGTTCCCCTTGTTCTCTACCCCAAAACCATTAAGCTCGCACCATTCTTTATAAACTGAATAAATAGCTCCTGCCTTTGAATTGTTCCCTGTTTTCTCTAAACATTCATTTATAAAGTTCCCTAACTTATCACTATTAGAACGATATTCTGCGGTGCTGTTTGTAATTGCTGTCGGTGGAGTTGCCCCCTCTTGTCTGAATTTCTTCAATCCCTCAATACACCAATTGAAAATACCGCTACTGATGTTTTAATCTGCGGTGATGGAACGGTAAGCACACAGACACAAAAACCATCTACAATATCATCTGTTACACTTCCAAATAACACAGATTTGCAAAATGCAGTTTTAACGGATGCGGATAAAACTGCAGTGGCAAATGGAGATAATGTTAATATTCAGCTTATAATAAGCAGCGTTCAAGCACCAGCGGATTCAGATAAAGTACAGCAAAGCCTAGGTAGTAACACACTTGGTATGTATCTTGATATATCAATGCTAAAAACAGTTGGAACTACTGAAACTTCGGTTCATAATTTAAACGCACCAATCAGGATTACATTTACAATTCCCGATAATTTAAAAGGCAAGGATACCTATTGTATAATCAGAGTGCATGACGGGGTAACAACAGTACTAAATGACCTTGATAGTGACCCTAACACAGTAACATTTGAAACTGACCGATTCTCAACCTATGCTTTGGCGTATTCAAATGTGGTAAACACAAGTGACAGCTCAAATATAATGGCACTAGCTTTTATGACAATAGCATCACTTGGAGCAGTAGCTTTTATTGAAAAGAAAAAAGTAGGAAATAAATAAAAACTACAGATTTAAAGCAGATACTCTTTTAGAGTATCTGCTTGTTTTTTTATATCATAACAAAACCAAATTTAAAAAAGTTTGCAGGCTTTTGATATGCCATAAATTATTTTGAAACACACTTGCAATCATGAATATATAAGCCTTTAAAATAGCTTTTTGTAGCTTTAACATAAACATAAATTAAAAAACAAATAAAAACAGCACCCTTTTAAACGCCAAAAAAATCAGCGTATAAAAGGGTGTTGCTTTTTTAACCACCGTGTTATAGGGAAACATTTTTAATTCAATAGTTTTGTTGCATTTGGGCAGACAGCTTTCATCAAGCTGTCTGCCTTTTGCTGTTCTTATGCCACGCCTAATTCCCTTTGAAGCGCCTGGGTATCCGCCAAATCCAGTAAGCCTACGTCACGATAATAGATTGTCACCTGTTGAAATGCTGTTCTCGAGTATCTTTCAGACTTTTCTCCAACTACAATTCTATCAATAAACAGGTGGAGGATTTCTGAGGTCAGCTCTGGAATTTCAGGATACTGCTTAGCTTTGGCTATAAATAAATCTACATTGGCAATGCTGCTTTTAAGCTTTTCCAGCTCTTTTTCTTTCTCTGGGATAGCAGTGGCTACTTCCTTTTGCTCATCAAGGTAATCTTGACTTAGGGCGCGGAACACTTCATTTGGAATTTTGCCCAGCACATTATCCTCATAGAGTCGTTTGAAAAGTGCCTTTAACTCTTGTTCTCGATGCTTGAGCTTAAATATTTTTTGCTGTAAATTTGAAATATCACTTTGCACCTGTGAGGTGTTTTTCTTGTTGAGATACTTTCCAAATAAGCTTTCATGTGTCCGAGCAAGATGAGTGACACGCCTTAAATCATCCAGCACGATTGCCTTTATGGCATCCTCTCGGATGTAGTGAGATGTACAAAAGCCTTTGCCGTTTTTGTTGTAGGTTCGGCATTTGAAATTATTGTAATTCTCGCCTTTGGTGTGGGTGCGATAGAGGTCAAGCTTGTCCCCACAGTCCCGACAGTATAACAGTCCTGAGAAAATGTTAGGGTTGTCCATAGGTGTTGGTCTGATTTTGCTTTCTCTTAGCTTTTGGACGATATCCCAAGTTTCTTTGTCCACAAGAGCTTCATGGGTATTTTCAAAACGCACTTGCTCATCTGTGGGACGCACCACACGCTTCTTGTTTTTATAGGACTTAGTGGTGTTCACAAGGCTGATAGTGTGTCCAAGATAGACCTCATTTTCCAAAACTCGAATCACATTTTCAGAGTGCCACTTGTATGGCTGCTCCAAATTCAGCTTGGCATTCTTCTTTCCCTCTTTGCGATAATAGTAATGTGCTGGGGTGAGTATCTCACGCTTTTTTAGCTCTCGTGCAATCTGATTGGGACCTTTACCACCAACACAGAGAGAAAATATAAGCTTTACAACCTCGGCAGATTCTTCATCGGGAACAAGATGGCTCTTTGGATTTTCAGGGTCACGCATGTACCCATAGGGAGGCTTGCCACCAAGCCAAGCACCTGTTTCAGCTTTGGCACGCTTAGCTGCACGGATTTTACGGCTACAGTCTTTTGCATAAAGTTCGTTAATTATATTTTTAAAAGGGGTAAAATCATCGTTTCCATACAGACTGTCAATGCCATCACCGATAGCGATAAATCGCACATCATAGTTGGGAAATACGATTTCAGTGTATCTCCCCACCTCTAAATACTCACGCCCAAATCGGCTCATATCTTTTACGATTATGGTTTCTACCTCGCCATTTTCCACCAGCGACATCAATTCTTTGAACGATGGTCTATTAAAATTTGTACCCGAGTAACCGTCATCCGCCATGAATTTTAGATTTTCAAAACCGTTATCCTTTGCGTACTTCTCTAAAATCAGCCGTTGGTTTTGAATGCTGTTAGACTCACCTTGGCTACCATCATCTTGACTTAGCCTTGCATATAAAATTGTGTACTTATCGTTTGCCATTTTTACGGCTCCTTTCTTCTGGCAAACTGAATACGATGTGTGCGGTAGAACCGCAAGCACATCATACCCAAACGATTTGCCAAAGTCTACTGAAAAGCTGAAACTATTCAGGTTTTTTCATTACATCCAAGTCAATCAGCTTAATTAGTTTTTCTGTGGGTGTAGCTGTAGCAATAGAAGGAAATACAGAAGTGACAAAGAAGGTTTGACCGTTTATCTTCATCTGTCGTTCAGTACGCATGCCGGCTTCGTCAAAATATACCCCAGCATCACGATAGATGGACATTACCTTTCCGTTCTGTTGTCTTGTTAACGGTAATGTTTCACCATAAAATCCAGTGTTTTTATTCATTTAATCCCTCCTACATTGTCATTTTATATTCTTGACTTTCGTGGTCATCTTTTTTATGCCCATGCCCTCGTTTGCGTTCGTGTACAACAATTTGAGTTGTGGAATCTATTACAGGAGCGGACAGATCAAGAGATTCCACAGACCTGCCAAGGCGGATAATATCACTGCCAAGGGTAGTAAGCTGATTAGTATCCAAAGCAAAACTGTCCATTCTATTTGCGGTAGTCTCAGTTTGGGCAGAGAAAAACGCTTCTCTTTCTCGCTCCCAGCCTGTGATAGTATCCTGTTCATCTCCCACAATTTCTTGTCCAGTTTCTCCAAATCTGCCTTGCTGGGTAGATTGCTCATCTGGGTTTCGAGACGGTGGTTCTGCTGTTGCAAGGCTTTCAGCTGACCCTGCAAATCCTCTATCCCATCCCAAATGACGCCCTGGTTGTAAAATAGATTGTCCAGTTTCTCCTGTGTCAGAGGACAGGAATTGGGCATCGATCGTGGAGATGGCTCTGCCTGTGGCTGTGGTTTGTTCCGCTGTTTGAGTTCTTCCAGTGATAATTTCCTGTCTGATTCGTAGCTCAAGCTCCATCCTCTCCTTTGAATACTTTGATTCGTGCAAGCGATCATCTCGGCATTTCATACCCTTGGGTGTGGTGTAGGTAATGCTTTTTCGGGTGTCTGTCCACTTGACACCGTAACCCTCAAACTCCATCAGCTCGATAAATTGCTCCTTGCTGACAGCATATTTCATGCACTCATCGATGGTATTCATCAACCGCATTTTCCAGCTTTCACCCTTGGCTGCCGCATGGTATTCGGCAACACTCATAGACTTGGTACGGTCGTATTTTGGTTTCGGCTGACATATTTCAAATCCAAATTCCATGCAAAGCCTGTCATTTAACTGCCATATGGGTTCTATCTCGGGGGTGCTGATGTGAAACTTTCTGCCGGAGTCAAAGGCAACCGAGTTGATAATAAAGTGAGAATGAATGTGGTTACGGTCGGTGTGGGTGCAGATTAACACCTCGTAATCTTTGAAATGCTCCGCCAGCTTGACCGCCATTTCGTGTGCAATCTTGGGCGGGACATTCTCGCCCTTGGGGAAGGACTGCACCATGTGGTAGTACATCCTACCGCTGTCCTTGCCGTGAAACAGCTTGGTATTGATAAATTCATGGTAGACTGTTTCGGGCGAACAGTTCAGTCCCGACACCAAACGATCACCGTCAAACAGTGTTTTTTCAGTTTTCATGGCATAGTTCATCACTGCAGACATACTGGCTCGTGACTGCTTTTTCTTGAACTTTGCAAAGCTGACAATGGCTATGCTGACCACCTCCTACGCTCTAAAATCTCTTTGAGCTGCTGATTGATTATCACCATATCCTCCTGCACACCGCTGAGATTGACTGCGGTAATTCTTGCACTGTGGGCAAGCACGGCAATCTGATTGAGGTTTCTACCCACGGCTTTTAGCTCCTTGAGCACCTCAGCAAGGTCAGTAATAATAACAATTTCCTTGCCCAGACAGGTGGTGGTGACATAGTCGGTAATATTCTTGTTGGCTTGTTCGGCTTTTCGGTGGATTTTATCAAAATCAGCTTGGGTTAGCTTGATGCTTAATCTTCGTTGTTTCGTGCTCATTAGCGATGTACCTCCGTTTCTAAAGTGGGTCTGGGCTTCTGCCCAGCCAGCTGCATCGGCGGTCGGGGGCAACGCCACCGACAAGCCGTTTGCGATGCTGGCTCTCTCTGAGGAGAGAAAGTGTAAGCGGTAATCTCTGCGGTTACATGGGTAACTGACAGAGAAGACAAAATGCTGGAAATTGCCCTCATACTCGATGCATTTGAAGATAGTGTGGTTGTTATGCCATCCCAGCGTCAATCTTGCCACACAGGGGCACACAGGGGGCAACGGTGGCGAATGGCTTGTCCCCATGAAGTGCCGATAGGGCCGAGAATTATGACACACGCTTTTGGTCGGCACTATCGTCACCAATCCTAACAATTTCAATAATTCTTTTCCCGTTGCTGCGTCGTGTAGAGCCCAGTATTCCAAGCTTTTCAAGGCTTGTGGATAATCTCTTGATATTTTTAGAGATGGATTTGTTTGAAAAATTATCGTCACTTATTTCACTGAGCAGGGTCGATAATTCCGTGGCATTTCCAATGTAGCTATCCTTGTCCACCATGAATTTTTCGATGGCTTTTATAAAACTTAAATCCTTGAGATTGCTTTCGGAAAGACTGTCTGATAGCTTAATCCAAATATTATCCTCGCTGCGTTCCAGTTCCAATTCTCTGCTTTCAATATCTCTACCAATGCAAGAAAGCGTTGCTGTTTTTTCACCACGCTTACTTTGGCTTAGCGTAAACATGGTATCCACTGCACCCTGCAAACCTGTTGAGCCTGTTATCTGATTAAACACATCACCGTCTTTTTGTTTTCTAAAATGGTGAATGAGTAAAATGGCAATCTTGTAGTCATCAGCAAGATTTTTGAGAATTGTCAAATCAGAATAATCATTAGAGTATGTGCTTTCGGTATTGGGACTACGAATTGTTTGCAGAGTATCGATAATAATTAGTTTTGTATCTTGATGTTCTGCAATGAAATTTCTAATGCGAGTTTCCAGCTCACCACCTAATTTTGAAACCTCAGTACAGAAATGAACATTGTTTGGGGCATCATCAGTAATCTCCAGTAGCCTGTTTTGAATACGAATCTCATTATCTTCATAACAGAGATAGAGCGTGGTGCACCGTGTGCTTTCATATCCCCAAACAGGTTCACCCTTGGCAACAGCGATAGTAAGCCAAAGTGCAAGCCAGCTTTTTCCCACCTTTGCCGAACCTGCAAGAAGTGTAAGCCCAATAGGAATTAAATCTTTAACGATGAATGGGATTTCTCTAACTTCTTTTGATAGTAATTCTTCTCCTGTGATTGTATTAAACTTCTTCATTTGCTCTCCTTTCAAAATAGATGTTGTAAGATTGACAGCTATCATCTACCAAAAGCATACAACAACTATTGCAGGTTGTAAATAGATGTGATACAATAAATTATATATTCTCTATTTATCAAACTTCAATTATCTATTTTGGTATACTCTCTATTTTTTGTGATGCTATTGTCTATTACGAAAACACTTTCTATTTTTGTGTTTTGATCATCTATTTTATGTTTAAAGGGGTGAGCTCGTATGTTTACTTTTACAGCAAATTTTAAGGACAACGATATCTATTTAGAAGGTAAAAAAGCATTTGTGACCAATGAAGTTTTAATAGAAATACTGAACTCCAAAGTACCTAATTTGAAAGGCTGCAGAGAAACTTTAGTGAGGGAACTGCCTCAGCTTGACCTCTTTGGAAATATGGAAATTTTCAGAATAGAACAATACAACTCCCATGTGCAGAAAGCACAGGGAGCAATGCGCCTTATAGATCAATATTTTAATCAGCTATCCATTGCCAACCATATTGCAAGCAGTAGTGAGCTACACGCTGAAAAATTAGTTGATGTATTAAACACAAAGCCTTGGATATGGGAAACAGGCGATACGGATGAAGTGGAGGACGAGCTTTTATACAGCGATGATTTTTCCAACGAATATGGATTTAATCATTATGTTGATACCTACTGCGGAGAGGACAGACATCATTTTTATATTACAAAATTTGAACCGTGGGATTTAAAAGAGGAGCTTTTTGATTATGAAATGTCTGCTGATTTAGAGACACTGAACACAGATATAAAAAATCTATTTGAGAGATATATCACTTTCATTGACGATATTTTGCGTGTGAAGGAAGTGTATGTTGATTTTATAGACAACTACTTAAATGCAGAGCATAAGTTCTTGGATAATAATGCATTGGCACAGCGCTTTACAGCTTTTTTAAAAAAATACGATAGTTTAAGAACAACACCATATCTAAACTTCACTTCGGGGTATGGTATGTTTTCTCATTCTGTTTTGACAGATGTGAAAGGAAAATCCATTCTTTGCAAAACATATAAGTTCCGGTCACTGGGCGCATTTTTATATTACGATTTATTTAGTGGCATCGAAACAAACTACCTGCCAAAGAAATGTGAGAACTGCAGCCAGTATTTCCTCATTCAATCCGGAAAGTATACCGACTACTGCGAACGCACTGCACCACAGGACAGTACCAAGACTTGTCGAGAAGTTGGTGCGAGAAAGCGATATGATGATAAATGCAAAAATGACCCTGTATGGCAAGGCTATAACCGAGCATACAAGGCGCATTATGCAAGATATATGAAAAAGAAAATGACGGTTTCTGAATTTGAGCAGTGGGCAAGCTGGGCAATCCAGTGGCGTACAAAAGCCGAAAATGATGAAATTACGCTGAATGAGTATTTATCTGAAATTAAGAAATAGGTGGTATATAATATGACAAAATATAGCTTTCCACCCTCAGTGAATGAAGACTGCACAATTCTAATTTTAGGCTCGTTACCGGGAGAAGATTCCTTGGCGAAGAAACAGTATTATGCTCACCCGCGAAATGTATTTTGGAGAATTATGTTTGACATTTTTGAAAAAGAGTACACCGATGATTATTCGTTTAGATGTCAAATGCTATTGGATCATCATGTAGCACTTTGGGATATGATACATCATGGAAATCGTACAGGCTCATTAGATGCAGATATTAAATATGAAATTCCCAATGACTTAAAAGGTCTTTTAAAAGACTATCCCAATATCTCAAAAATAATTCTTAACGGTAAAAAGGCAGAGGCTACCTTTAAAAAGAATTTCAAAGACATCTCTGCCACGATTATTACAATGCCATCTACAAGTCCTGCAAATGCAAGGCTTAGTTATTTAGAAAAATTGAACTTATGGAAATCAGCTTTGTAAAGAGTGAAGGGAACGATGTTGGTATACCGTTCCCTTTACTCTTTCTGATATTTAATCCATAAATCCCACAATTATATTGATGTCACCATCGCTTTCACCCATAATCCCAACCTTATTGCCGTTTTCATACATATCCTCGGCATAAATGCACTCGTTCGGCTCGGCATTATCATCTATCCATCCGAAGCCAAGGAAGTAAACCTGTTTTTGAACACCCACTATTCGGGTATCGCCCATCTTAGGCTCTTGTACCCTTGCCACAGCCTTGCTTTGAGAGGGTTCGGTGTTGGGGTAGGGTTATCCCTTGGAGCCGTGCTCTCCATCAAGATCGCCGAGGTGTCAGCTTGGTTTGCCGGCTCAAAATCGATTTCTGTGAGGGCAGTGTCCTGCAGTGGGTTTTGGGTGCTGATTATCGGGCTTTCGTCCGCAACAACGGCTTTGCTTTCTGCGAGTGGGGTGTTATCCCTACTGCTCTCTGTAAATGATGACTTGGGGCGAACGTCGGGCTGACTGTGTGGCATCTGAGACTTCTGTTGATACGCTGTTATCGTCAGAGAAAGAATTGCGAGGGTGGCTGCTGTTAATACGATTTTAGTTTTCTTCTTCATCTTTCTGCACCTCCCTTGGCATAAAAGAATGCCCACAGTTTTGAGAGTCTATCTCAGCACTGTGGGCATCGTAGGTTTGCAATTCAGTTGTCAGCTCAAGGCCTAATTTGAAACCTTGAATAAAACTTGCCTTGCTTTGGTAATTGCAAATCATTTCTAAGGCATCAATGATTCGTAGTACAGCTTTTCCGTCTGCTTCTGCAAGTTTGCTGATCAAATCCTTATTGCTTTCTTCAACTGAAAGCATACGATTTGTAAAGTCTTGCTTGTTACAGAAACTGTGGTATAGGTCATCCAATCTTTTTTGCATAATAGCACCTCCTTTATTAGTTTCAAAGGATACCACAGGCAGCTATAAATAGCTACTAAATATTTTATATAAAAGTATTGACAAAATTTTCATATTGGCTTATTATGATAGTGGACACTTATAAAAAGTGATTTAATTTTGATTGACACAACTTTGCTTTTGTTGTTAGCGCAGCAAAGCACTTTAGTTTATAGGATATTTCTATAAGCTTTAGCTGGTTGTGTTCTCAAGGATTATATCTTTTTTTATAGGTGTCCTTTAATTTTACCATTTTAAAATTAAAGGAGAATGAAAATGTTTGATTACAGCTTTAAAGAAACTGAAATTATGAAAATTGATTTACACAAAATGAAAGTTTGGGAGGCTACGATTTATTTGAATAATAAAGTAGCTGCCGCCCCTCGTGACATTAAAGAAATTATAGTAATTCATGGATACCATAATGGAACGGCATTAATGAATATGGTGAGGCGGGAATTTTATAGTCCAAGAGTTAAGCGTAAATTCTTAAGTTTAAATCAAGGTGTTACCAGTCTAATTTTGCAATAGGGAGGGCAATGAATGTGTGTACTATAAAAATAACTTGCAGAGAATGTGACCATAAATTTGAGATGACTGAACGTGAAGTTGAGTTTTACAAGAAAAAAAGATTTGCCCCTCCAAAACGTTGTAAAATGTGTAGACAAGCACATAAATGTGATGATTTAGATACTAATAAGCTTGGGCTGAAACGAAATAGCTTTGGTGATCATATAAGAATTTTTGGTATGCCAGCAGATGTAAGAAATGAACATCCTAATGATGGCTTGTGGTTTGGATGTTAAGATGTAAGTGAGGAGAATGTAATAATGACTATAAAAGATTTATGGCATAAAGTGTTTGGAATTGGTTCGGTTACTGACGAATTCGATGATTATGTCTTAGTCAATTTTCATAATGTTGGTGAAAAGAAAATTTCTAATTCCGTGTGGGGAACTATATTGTTTTTTTCAATCGAAGATTTTAAAGATCCTGATAAGCAAAAGATTAAAGAAAAATACAGCAAGTATCTACCAGAGCCAATAACTGTAGAGTCTAAAGAAGCCATCGTAGAAGCCGCTTCGACTAACGAAGATTGTATTGATGTTTTTAATTTTCCTACAATTGATGAAAGAATGTTGTTTGACAGCTTTGACGGGGTGATGAAAAGAAATATTGTGATAATACTCTGCCAGAAAACCAAGAGAGGAGGCAAGCCATTTTTACGGATAATTGGCATTGATGTTTTTACTGGTAAGGTTGTAAATGTTGTTGACACCAATGGCAGCGAATACGGTTTGCATAGTTATCATAATGAGCTTGCAAAACTCAAAGAGCAAACGGTCATACAAGCTGAATTGAAAACAATCAAAAACAAGTTTCATCTTAATACTCTGCGAATTGTTAGTCCAATCCGAATTTTAGGAAAATGCAATGTTCCAAAGTTAAAAGAAAAATACCAGCTGCTCCATCCAAGCATACCAGACTTTATTCATAACTTTGCTGAGGCATTTGCTTTTTGCTCTGAACACAAAAATTCACGCAGCTACTTTATAGTGAACTTCACTGGCACCCAGATTCAACCACATAAAGATAGATACCAGTTAAAGATGGACAAGTATTTTGTAGATATAAGGGATGTGACATTTGATTTCAAGCGAAATGGAAATAAGTTTTATCATGGTTGGACAATTTTACAATGTGACGCAGGTGCCAATGGTGAGTGTAGATTTTCAGCACAACGACTAATTGGCAAGTTTTTGACTAAGGAAGAATTTGAAAAATATAAGGAAGATCGAAAAATTAGATGCTATGATGATTATTCTGTTTATGAGGATTCGGATTTTATTGTTGATGATTCTTTTGAATATGATGAAGAATACGAAGCTTATGAGAACGAGTGCGTAGAAGAATTGACGGAAACATACAAAGAACACGCCGGTGATATTTTAGACGAATATAGCGAGTATGCCGAAGATTGGGATGAGGAGGGCTATTATGGTGAAGACAGATAATATTTTTTATGGCAGTAAAGAAGATTGGTTAAATTCTAAAGAATATGTAATAAGGGATATCTTTGATGATCAGTTTGCAGTCAATTTTGATCAAATTTCTATAAAAGAGAGAATTGCACGAGGTGAAAAGGTCTCAGAACCTGAGGTTTTCGATGAGACCGACCCATTTTAGGAGGAGTAAGCAATGAAACTACCAATGAGATTTAAGTATTACGATAACTGGGCAAAGGTTCCAATGATTATTAGCGGACTGCTGGCGGGTTCAGGGCTTTTATCTTGGTTTTTTAACTACGTATACCTTGAAGATGCACGGATGTATTATCAAGACAAGCTCAATGAATATTTACTGATAGGCATTCCGGCATTATGTTGCTTTGCTATTTTTAAATATTACAACTACCGAATTGAGTTAAAAGAGAACACAGGACTTTGGTCAATAGAAGAAAACGATAATTACATCAAAACTCATTTAGATGCTATCTTAGAGATTATCGACGATCCAGATATTAAGAAAAAGATAGCATCAAAGGTTTACTCTACAGAAAATCGATTGATACGGCTTGCCATTGTTGGACAGCTTGAAAGCTCAATTAATGAGGAAATACGAAAAATTGAAGTGCTTAACGCCGCTCATGGGTTAGTGGACAAGCTTACAGAAGCAACGCAATCATCATTTTTATCTGATTTAAGGGAATGCAAATATGCCTATCAGATGGAGAAAGTAATAGAAAATTATACGAAAGAAAAGGAGATTTAAAATGTCTTTTGAAAAGAATTTACAAAAAATAATAGAAGCTTATGTGATAAATCCAGACGTTTATGCTTATGCCTACGCACATTGTGAAGAGTATAAAGTCTTTATAGACAACCTATCAGATGAAAATAGACGTAGATTTGACAAGGCTCGAACCGCCTTTAAAGTTTCTAATGGTGTTGATACTTTTAGAGCAGGTTTGTTTCATGCTGCTACTTTCGGAGTTTTTTATGGAGCCAAGAAGTTAATCAATATTAATAAAAAATCAAAATCAGAGTTAATTGCAGAATTGGTTGAGTCAGCTGATTTTGTGGAAGTGTTTAGAGCTTTTAATGAAAGTGGTATGTTTAAAAATAACGAATTAGTAGGGGGGTAATGAAGTATGAGCTCTTTATTAAAAGTTGGTGATATACTATACCATAAAACAGATAAAATTAAATGTGAGATTACCCAATTAGACGATTTGAATATGAAAGTTAAACTTGAACATCCAATTTGTGAAAAATTAGAGTTGGAACTTCCGATTAAGCATATGGGGGAATGGCTGTTTTTTAATAAGGATGATATAGAGCTAACTTTAGCAGAGATTTCTAAAATTAATGACTATATTAAATATGGCAATCATAGAATCGAGTTATACCTAAAGGAGCTTCGATTACAAATGCAATGTAGGACCGTACAACCAAAATATGAAGAAGCATCACCATCAAGGTTTACAATTTATAAAAACAATTTCTTGACCAAAAATATTATAGCATACTATAATCGGCCATATACGGGTTATGGAAATCAAGATAATCCAGTGTTTCTTAACACCTTAAAAAACACTTTTAATAAGGAACCGCTATCTCATCTATATAGTGCAAGGCAAGAGGTTGAAAATATTTTATTGGCTGACCTCCCAAATATAATAAATCAGCACAATTTTATAAATTGTGTTTGCGTGTGTATTCCAAGAGCAAAAGCTTTAAATACATATACTGATAATCAACTGTTTCTTAGAGATGCAATTAAAAATGCATCAAATAAAATAAGTGGCATTGTAGATGGTACTGATGTTATTATTAGACATACGAACACCTTTACAACTCATTTGGAAAAAGCAACAGCTGATGGTCGAATTCAGAGTAATGACGGTGACAAGCCTTATCCCGGAATAACCAAAGCAACCAGTTATATTAAAAAAGAAATAATTGTTGGTCAGAAAGTTATCCTCATTGACGATATATATACCAAAGGTGTTAATATTGATGAGGATTGTATTCAGGCCTTAATAGACAATGGCGCACAAGAAGTTGTTTTTTATGCTATAGGCCGCACAGGAGGAAACTAATGAAATATTCTAATACCGCACTTCAATTATTAGCTGCAAGGGAAAATGGAAATATAAAGACAAATGCACAATTTTGGAGAGATTATCCCAATATACAGACATTTGAAAGTCTTCTTTGGTCCAATAACGACATTATAGATATTGCTGAGCAATTATCGCAACAATATCCTTTAAGCGACCAAGACGAAGGTTTTATTTGTGCATACGATGAGAATTTTCCGGTCATTAATCAAAAGGCTAAGAATAGTGATAAACCATATTTACTATTTTATAAGGGAGATATATCATTATTAAGTGACTTGAATAAAAACGTCGCCGTAATCGGACTTATTGATCCTACTCCGGAAGTTGAAAAACGAGAAATCGCAGTGGTTGAGCAACTTGTCAAGAGTGATTTGGCTATTGTAAGTGGATTAGCAAAAGGCTGTGATGCAATAGCTCATAGAGTGTGTTTAGAAACAGGTGGTAAAACGATAGCGATTTTGCCAACGACACTTCAAAAAATATCTCCAGCGACAAACAGGGGCCTGGCAAACAATATTGTAGCAAATGGTGGCCTGTTATTAACAGAGTATTATAAAGAAAGCTTGAGCAAACAGGAAACTATAAATCGCTATATTGAAAGAGATAGGCTTCAGGCAATGTTTGCAAAAGCAGTTATACTGATAGCGAGTTACCGTAAAGGAGAGGGTGATAGTGGATCTCGGCATGCAATGGAATCAGCAAAGAACTTTGGAATTCCAAGGTATGCAATGTATAACACAACCACTGATATTGACGATAAGCAATTCGGTCTAAACAAAGATTTGCTTAATTTAACAAGCACTAATGTAAAAGTTCTTCAGCTTAGCTCTATACAGGAAATTAAATCAACAAACATTCCAGTGTTAGAAAAGAATTCACCCTTCTTTCATTCAACACAAATGACACTTTTTTGATATGTTAAATATACACATTTTCGATTTAGACAATACACTCATATATACGAATCAATTAAATAATGATTCGTATAATTATGCGCTTACAAAACTGGGATTGATACCGATTGTTAGTTGCCCACGTGTAACAAGAAAGGTTGTGCTTAACCACTATCCTTTTTTGGATAAACATCAGCAAGATAAACTGATTCAGTTAAAGCAAGCATATTTCATTAAACACATTAATAAAACAGAGCTCAATTTACATTTGCATGGTGTGTTGCACTCTCACAGTTCAGAATTTTGTGTTTTATGGACAAGTGCAGAAAAAGAGCGAGTTTTACCTCTTTTAGAGCATTATCAGTTACAATGTGCATTTGCAGAAATAATTTGCAGCAGTAAAGACAATGTACGGCGAGACATTGAAAAAATATGCCAAAGGTTTTCTTGTACTTCTCAGCAACTGCTTTTTTATGAGGATAACCCTGTTATTATTGAAGTACTCAGATCTTTAGGGCAGACAGTTATGACCGTCTAAGCCATACCATGCTATAAAAAGGTCCCCACCAGTTCAATTATAACTGGTGGGGACCTTCCATATTCAGTTTGCGTTTCTTAGTTTTCCCTTGTGACACAGTCGCTTTATTGTAACCCGACGATTATCTATATCAATTACACCTTGTTCCTTTAATTTTTTTAGCTCTCTAAACAGAGAAGGTCTTTGCACTCCAAGATAATCCGCAAGTTGTTTTTTACTCATTGGAAGTAATATAACCGATGATTTTTGTATTATAGACTGTTTCGTAAAATAATCCATAATATTTTCACTAAGTGTTTTTTGCATAAACATAGTTATTCTTCGATTTATTCCTTGAGAATTTTGTGAAATTGACTGTATATAAAGCAATGTAAAATTGTAGTCATGTAAAAGTGCCATAACTGCACTCATATCAAGATGAATAATTTGACAATCTGCAAGGCAATAAATGCTAAACGGATAATTATGATTTTCGCCAAACAACAGATTTGCTCCAATAAGACTTTCTTTCTCAAACTCAAATATATTGGTTAATGAGCCATTTATTGATAAAGAATATGCAACCAAACTGCCCGATAAAACAATGTCCAACTGATGACAAGGATCATTTACATTATGAACTGTTGCCCCTTTCATATATGCTTTTTGATAAATGTGATTGTTTGCGATTTGCTTTTCTAGCTCACTTTTATTTATTTGGGAAAACAATGAAAGTTCCTGCAAAATCTCTGTTTTCATATAAATTACCCCCTTTATAAAACTATTATAACAAAAAGAAACATTGGTGTCTATTTATTGCCTGCATTCCACCTTATACTTATATCATAATCAAGAGAACGGAGGATTAATATGGATGTTTTTACAATAGCTATGTGGATAGGAACGATTATATTTCTTGTTGTCTCATTTAAAAAGGATAAAAATAAAACAAAAACGGCACTCAAAATGGCATTTGGTATGGGCAAGGGAATGATCGCTAGCATTTTATCAATTATTTTTATGATTGGATTTATACTAGCAATTATACCGCCAGAGAATATTGCAAAATTTGTTAGTGGGCAATCGCTACTTTTGGCTACGGTTGTTTCAGCGGCATTTGGAACAATAACGCTTATTCCTGCCTTTATTGCTTTTCCGCTTGTTGGCACACTGGTTAATGCTGAAGTTAGCGTTGTTCCCTCTGTCGCATTTTTAACAACACTAACTATGGTAGGCATGGTTACATTTCCACTTGAAAGGCGTGAGTTTGGCTTAAAATTCACCGCTGCAAGAAATGTGCTTAGTTTTATTTTTGCCATTGCCATTGCTTTGATTATGGGGGTAATTATATGAATTTTTTAAAAAAACTAAAAGATAATTTATTCTTTATCATTGTTGCCGTCGCATATATAATTATGTTTATTGTAAGACCCGATATGGGTATTGTTTCAATAAAAAACAGTGCATATTACATTAAAGAAATGCTTCTTATTATGCCTGTAATATTTGTGCTTACAGCTCTTTTAGATGCCTGGGTTGCAAAAGAAAAAATTACAAAATATTTGGGTAAAGAATCAAAAACTAAAGGTGTTGCTCTCTCGTTTGTTTTAGGAAGTATCTCTGCAGGACCAATTTATGCAGCGTTCCCAATGTGTGTAATGCTCCACAAAAAAGGTGCGTCTGTACGAAATCTCATTATTATTTTAAGCTCGTGGGCAGTTATTAAGATTCCTATGCTTTTAAACGAAGCAAAGTTCTTGGGTCTAAAATTTATGCTAGTTCGCTGGGTTTTAACAATAATTGCTATCGTTATTTTCTCATGGATTACTGCAAAAATGGTTAAGGACGAAGATTTGCCTCAAAAGGATGAAAAGCCAAAGGGACTTACAGTAAACAGAGATGCTTGTATGGGCTGTACTTTATGCACAAAAAGCTATCCCGAGATTTTCAGCATGCAAGGTAAAAAAGCATATGCAAAAGAACTTGATGAGTCTGTGGACAAAGAAAAGCTTAAGCAAACCGCCTTATCTTGCCCTGCAAAAGCAATTGACTATATTGAATAACTTTTTTTGATGCAGATTTGTTTGCCATATTAATTAATGTTTTTAAAGATACATAAAAGCCTGCAAACCCTTTAATTAGAGTTTGCAGGCTTTTGGTATGCTTGTAAATATTATTTTTGGGTTTTGTTTGAGCCAAACTGCAAATATTAAAAAATTTATATTTTATAATTGCTCTAATTGAAATTATAACATAATGTGATATAATAATTAAGAATATATAATGTCTAATAAAACTTTAGTAAACGAGGAAAAAATTTATATGATTGACTGTCCAAAGAATTTATATCATTATACAAGTATCAATTCTTTAGCATCGATACTTAAAAATGAAACAATAAAATTTAATAATTTGACAAAAGTTGATGATTTAGAAGAAAGTAAATATAGTGAATATGGAAAATATGTCTTTGTAAGTTGCTGGACAGAAAAAGAGAATGAAGATATTCCAACATGGATAATGTATGGAAATAAAATGAATGGTGTAAGAATAAAACTACCTATTTATCCTTTTCTTCTTAACACTTATACACCTGATGATTTTAGATCGGAAACTCCCTCAGAGCTTTTAAAATATATTAATATTGATATAAATGAAAGTTTCTTTAAAGTTAATGATTTTATAAATAATCAAGGTTATATGATTAGTCCTTCAAATTCTCACACAAACACAAACATATATAATGATTGCTATAAAAACATACTTTTTAAAATAGAATATACTGATGACGAAAACGTTATAAACTATTTTCAAAATGAAAATAAAGGTGTTGAAAAAGGAGATTTTCTCAGTAAATTAGGATTTCGAAAAAGAAATTGTTGGGAATTTCAGAAAGAATGGCGTTACAAAATAGTATTCGCACCATTCTCCGCCATTGATTCATGCAGGAGCTGGGAACTTATGATATCACGAATAGCTCAAAGAAATAACTTGCCGTTCGATAGTTATTACATTAAGATAGACCCTAAATATTTAAAAAACCTTGAAATAACAATGGGACCTTGTACTACAGACAGTGATTGGCACATAGTTGAGCAACTTTTAAAAAGCAAGGGACTAAATCCAAGAGAAATAATTAAGCATAGTTCGCTTGAGGGAAAGATTCGTAATTTTTTATAACAATTACTTATTGACATAAAACAATAATTCTTTTATTAATCTAAACACGAAATTCTTGCATTAACAAAGCGTTAAATTTTTTCGAGCATATAAAAGCCTGCAAACCCTTTAATTAGAGTTTGCAGGCTTTTTTAATATGCCATAAATTATTTTGAAACACACTTGCAAATAGCTTTTATACGCTAGGCGTTGTGCAATCTTTTGGAGCTATAACAATTTCGCCTGCTTTTTCTAGTGCAAACTTTGCAGTGATTGGACCTATGATTGAATATATAAATGTTGAGCACAATATAATCACTCGAATTTGCGATGCAAAGGCAGGCACAACCTCACCCGCAACAACAATCAGTCCAAGTGCAACACCCGCTTGTGGCATAAGTGTTGGTCCAAGATATTTGCATATGTTTTTGTCTTGCTTTGTAACTTTTCCGCCAAACCAAGCACCAAACATTTTTCCAATTACACGCATAACAACATATAATACCCCTATTACGCCTATTCCTGGAAGAGCAGAAACTTCGAATCCCGCTCCCGATATTACAAAGAATATCATAAAGATTGCAGGAGTAAAATAATCTGATGTTTTCATTACGCCAGCAATATCGCCGTATATGTTTGTAAGAACACCGCCAAGTGCCATGCAGCCTAACAATGCCGAACCATGAACCGCATCCGACAACCAATATGTAAGTAATACCGTTGCAATAATAATGCAAATTCTGTTTGATGATTTTTTAAACCACCTAAACACAAGCTTCATCAAAATTGCCATTACAGAACCTATCACAAAGGACACTGCAATTTCATAAAGAGGCATTAATAATGACAATAACACATTGCTACTTTTTGACGACATCATATTAACAATTGTTGTTGCAAATCCAAAGCCTATCAGTGCAACTACATCGTCAATTGCCACAACGCTCATAAGCATTGATGTGAGTGGCCCTTTTGCCTTGTATTGATTGATAACCATTATGGTTTGAGCTGGTGCTGTTGCTGCCGCAATTGCTCCCAACATAATTGATAGTTTTAAATCAAACCCAAACAGTATTAAAATAACCGTTACCAAAACTATAGCACCAAAGGATTCACAAATTGCAATTATAATCGGTGCCGCTCCAACTTTTTTAAAATACGCTAAATTAAATTCGCTTCCTATAGAAAACGCTATAAAACCCAATGCTATATTAGATATTACCGAAAAGCCATCAACCATATCGTTTGGAATAAAGTTAAAAAACGATGGTCCCAATAATAAACCGGCAATTAAATATCCAGTTACATTTGGCATTTTAGCTTGTTTTGCAAGCCGTCCAAATGCTAAACCAAAAATAAGTATTACTGCCACTTCTATTATGATTTTACTACTCAATGCCACAAATCCCCTTTGAAAAATCAATCGGCACACTAAAGACTACTCCTGCATTTTTACAGCACAAGTCACCAACAACATGTTCTATTGCTCCAACCGCCTCGTCAAGCTGATCATCTCTGATTATAGTTAATATGATATTATTCTTTTGTCTTTCTGGGTTTAAAAAACTCCTGAGCGAACCCAAAAATGGAATTTCATCTTCATCATGTTTATTACTTAGCAGACTTGCCATTCCTGCACTTTCTAAAACTGTCGCTCCTTTTATGTTCCTTTTTGTAAACTCTGTTAGCACATCGTCTAACTTCTCTGTTTCATTCAAAACAAAAAACAAAGCCCTCATATATTTTCCTCCTCAAAATTCATATATATTTATTATAACATTTTTATAGCAGACTATTAAGGCTAATAGTTCACAAAATTTTAAGAAATGTGTCTTTAAAAGTTGTTTGACTTAATTTTTTGTATATTGGTCACATAAAATTTATAAGACAAAAAGCTAGTAGCCACTTTTTTGTGTCTACTAGCTTTTTACTACTTAATACTTTTCGGTATGCTCGCTTTTTGTTTTAATTTTGTTTTCTAACCAAGCCATATTCATCATAAAGCTTGAAGTATGGGCAACTAAAGGTAGAATAGCTCATAAACCTTACCATTTCATCCTCATCCAGATTTATGGTGCAACTGTAGCAGTCGTCATAATCATCATATTCATAATAGGCACAATTTTCACAGTTGGTTGCGTTTGATGTGTTGCTCATTGTGACCCTCCCATTTTTAAAGTTATATTTGTACTAATATTTTACCGCAATAATGTTTATGTTTCAAGCGTTTTAATTGTCGCATGACCACAGGATAACACTAATTTTATTTTATCACAAGATTTTTTGCGTCTATAGTGGTATAATATTTTTTGCTAATCAAAAGCATATATCTGTTTTTTAAAAGGAGTCTTTTTATTATGCCAGAGTTATTTGAAGCGTTTATGGTTATCTGTTTTGGTATTTCGTGGCCCATTTCCATTACAAAATCTTACACATCAAGAACCGCTAAAGGCAAAAGCATTGTGTTTTTGCTGTTTATACTGGTTGGCTATTTGTTTGGAATAGCGTCAAAAATTGTAGCAGATAATATTACATATGTCTTTGTATTTTATATAATTAACTTTGTTATGGTTTTTGCTGACCTTTGCTTGTATCTTAGGAACCGCAAACTTGATGCAAAGCGTGATGCCAAATCCGCTTAATATTTTGTGTGCTTTAATGTATTTAGACCTCTATAAAATCACGCTAAAATCATCAAACATGAGTTAATTTTTACTAGTTATAGCTCCATGTTTTTATGCAGTATGATAATTGACCATACCTTTTTAAAGAAGGTATAATGTTAATATTACTGAGATTCTACGTCAGTACTTTATAAACCACCCTCAAAGCATTGATAAATATACGTTCCTTCAAAATTCAGCTTTCACCCATTGGGTGAAAGAAAAATGCTCAAAAATGTGTTGAATTATCAGCTTTTATGAGTCGATATATGGTACAATAATAGTAACAAAAGCAGAAAAAGGGGTTTAAATTATGATTAATAAAATTGATTTCACAGCTAAGAATCTAACATCAAATGCAGGTCTTTTTCTTCTCCTTGAGAACGCAAAAAGTAATGAGATTTTTGATCTAGTTGAAGATGACCTCGTATTTGATAATGACTCCACAAATAAAATCAAGATGAATCATATAAAGACGATGATCTGTGGTCACTTTATTGGTATAGACAAGCTAGAACGTCTAAAGCTCCTTCAAAATGATCCACTCGTTAATGAATTTGATATTTCCGTAAAAGAACCTGAAACAGTGTCACGGTTTTTAGGAAACTTCACCTTTAAGACAACACAAATGTTTAGAGACATTAATTTTAAAGTCTTTAAAAAACTGCTCACTAAAAGTAAATTGACATCCATTACGATTGATATTGATAGTAGTGTAATCAACGTAGAAGGTCATCAAGAAGGTGCATCAAAAGGATATAATCC
Organism: Clostridia bacterium; assembly: GCA_009930155.1. Next base: position 52,289 of record RZYX01000006.1, read on the forward strand.
CAAGAAACTAGGAAACCGATGCTACAATATCCAGTTTGCATTTTGCGACGAATTAAAAGCCTACGTCACCGGATTTGTAAGAAGTGGCAATACTTACACAGCTAACGGTGCATCTGAAATGATCAAAGAAATAGTAGCCAACATCAAAACAGATGATTTAGAGATTTTATTTCGAATGGATAGTGGCTACTTTGATGAAAAAATTATTGAAACGATAGAATCTCTTGGTTGCAAATATTTAATTAAAGCCAAAAGTTATTCTACGCTTGCATCCCAAGCAACGAATTCATCGGTTGTATTCGTTAAAGGTGAAGAAGGCAGAGAAACTACAGAACTGTTTACAAAATTAGATAACTGGGAGAAAGACAGAAGGTTTGTTGTGTCTCGCGTACTGAAACCAGAAAAAGAAAGAGCACAAATATCACTTTTAGAAGGCTCTGAGTACGAATACTTTTTCTTTGTGACAAACACTACATTGCTTTCTGAAAAAGTAGTTATATCCTATGAAAAACGTGGCAATGCTGAGAACTATATTAAAGAAGCCAAATACGACATGGCGGTGGGTCATCTTTTACTTAAATCATTTTGGGCAAATGAAGCGGTGTTTCAAATGATGATGCTTTCATATAACCTGTTTTTGTTGTTCAAGATTGATTCCTTAGAGCCTTCAGAATACAGACAGCAAATAAAGACCTTTCGTTTGAAGTATGTATTTCTTGCAGCCAAAATCATTAAAACCGCAAGAACTGTAATTATGAATTTGTCAGAAAACTATCCGTACAAGGAAGTGTATGAAAAATGTCTGGTATAATAAAGATATCATCTTGAAAATCGAGCGTTGCTCTGTGGATAACTTGCAGGGTTTAATAAGTATCTTTACTCCAAAGTTGCAATCAATAATTTATTGAAAAAGATTGAAAGGTGGTGGTAAATAATGTTACAATGTGGGAGTATCAGTTTAAATTCTTCGTGAAATAGTGTTCTTTTAAGCTAATAAAAAATGCACGTGGAATTTAGGTA
>RZYX01000163.1 GCA_009930155.1 Clostridia bacterium
ATAACTTTTTAATACATAATCTGTTAATCTTTTTGAAAAAAATCGTATTATTGTAAAACTTAAACATTACGAGATGAAAAAGATTGTTTTACTATTAGTTTTTGCATTAATTTCTGCTTTTGTTCTTAATGCACAATATTTACGTGGAGATTTTAATTCTTGGAGTACTGATGACTTAATGCAAAAGTATTATAGCCATTATGGAGTTACGATTGAGGTAGCTTCCGAAGTTGTTGATGCCGGTTTTAAGATTGATCAGGATGGTGATTGGGTTTTGCAATGGGGATATGCAACAGAATCATATAATCCAATTGTCAATACATCCGAAGGACAAATGAGAGGAAGTAATTCCGGTGATACACCGGGCAACTTTACCAAAACTTTTTCTGCAGGGAAATTTTACACTTTTCGTTTAGAAGGCGAAGATTCTTGGTGGAACAGACGTTTTGTTATTATGGAAACTGATGCTGCTCCTGTCGAATTGCTTTTAGTGGAAGACAATAGTGCAGTGCAAAACGAAAATGACGTTACTGTTACGATAACAACATCTGATGAATTGTCTGCCCAGGAAACAGTTTATATCAGATATACAACAGATAATTGGGTAACAGAGAATTTAGTCGCTTGTTCCGGAAGTGCTGCAACATATACAGGTATTATTCCTGCACAAACAGCTCCAACTACGGTCGAGTATTATGTTTTGTCTTCGGCAATGGTGTTAAGTTTTGTTACCGATAATCCAGATTTTGCAACTCTTAATGGAAACAATAATGCAGGTGCAAATTATACTTATACAGTTACTTCGGCTAGTCCCTATGTCGTGGCTAGTGTTACTGCTGATCTTGTTGAAAATAATCTCGATAATTCAGAAATTAGTATAGAATTATTTAATGAAACTTTGGAAGATAATACGATCGACCCTTCTAATATTATTTTAAATAATGCTCCGGTAGGGTTAAGTGTGCTAAGTGTAACCTATATTGATGATAATAATTTTACTTTTATTCTCGATTTTGACGGAACTGATTTTGCAAGCGATATTACCGATTTTTCAATTACTGTTTTAGCAAATGAATTATCAGGTACTGAGCCATTGACATCAAATGATTTTACAATTTATGCATTTATACAAACAGAGGATTTCTATCTTGCCGAAATTGGTTTTTGGGAAGGTGGAGCCGAAGATGTTTTTTATAACGATGACGATTTTGACGGATATGATTTTGGCACATTAAATGCCAGCTCTAGTTTGTATCTGAAGTCAGGTAAGGCAAATGTCTGGAAAATCACAGGAGGTAATATCACCTCAGCAAAAATGTTCTATCGTTATTATAAAGATGGAGACACTCCCGGTGCATTTGTGGAGCAAATACTTGAATGGGAAAGCGAAGAAACATCGAATGATACTACATATCAGGTTTGGTGGAACGATACCCCTGACGAAATTGATTTGAATTTAATTGAGTTAGCTACTGCAGGGACATACTATGTTGAAGTTTATTTTGAAGTGGAAAATGAAGAATCTGAAATTATTGCAAGAAATAATGGAGGCTTAAATTATATTGCACAATTCACTTATGAAGCTACAGCATCACTCACTGCTACACCTGCAGATGTTTTGAATTCTTCAAGTTTAGATGCAATGACCATTAGTCTTAGTTTAGACAATGAAACTTTTGTTGATGATGCTTTGGATGAATCTAATTTTACACTTCAAAATGCACCAACCGGATTGAGCGTTTTATCTGTTGCCTATAATTCAACAACTCAAGCAACTCTAACACTCGAGTATTCAGGTGGAAATATTTTAACGCAAATTGATAATTTTACAGTTTCGATAGATGCTGTAGAGATTTCCGGTAGCGAAAATCTTATTTCTAATAATATGATAATATTTGCTGATGTTATTCATGAAGCGATATATATGTGCAAGGTCTCAATGTGGGAAGGTTCAGGCAGCGATACATGGTATGATGAAGTTGATTTTGACGGACATGATTTTGGAAGTTTTAACTCATCTATGTCTTTATATTTTAAAACAGGACAAGTATTTACTTGGCAGGACTCCGAAGGAGACATTGTTTCTGCTGCTATGAACTATCGTATTTATAAAGATGGTGAGACTCCCGGTAGTTTTATTAATGTTGATTTACCTTATTATTCAGAATGGGTTTCTGGTACTAACTTAGATAAGCTTTGGTGGAATGATGCACCGGATGAAATAGACATTAATTTACTCGAAGGAATCGAAGAAGGGACATATCATTTTGAAGTTTATTACGAAGCTGTAACGGGTGATGCCATTACTCTTTATAGTAATAATAATGGCGATAATTATATTGCCACATTTACCTTTACAAGCAATCCAATTTTAGTTGCTACTCCAGCCGAATCGATGCACGAGGAAAACCTTGATGGTATGCAAATAACACTTTCGGTAACGGAAGATTATTTCACTGATGCAATATTGGATCAAGCTAATTTTACTCTTAATAATGCTCCATTAGGTTTAAGTATCGATCAGGTATTGTATGTTGGACCTGTTGAAGCCACTATTGTTTTAGCATTTGACGGAACTAATTTTGATACTGATATAACCGATTTTAGTATTAGCGTTGCTGCAATAGAGTTTGATGCCGGCATCGACCTGACGAGTAACAATATGACAATTACTGCAATAGACGAATCTGTTACGATATTTACACATTTATTAACAACAACTAGTTATAATAGATATTTAGGAGATGACCCCGCTTTATGGATAAACATGGAAATCGGTCAACTGGAATGGGATGGAGCTCAAATTGGTTTTGGCGAAGTGGCAGATGATCCTACAGATTGGCAATGGTATAATGCCGAGTGGTACGAAGATGGCGAAGATCAAAACAAAAGAGTTCACTCAATGATTACAGTCGAAAATCAAGTTGGTACTGTTTACTATGCCGGACGCGTTCGGAATACTGCCGGCGGAACATGGTATTATGCAAATAATTCGGATTGGTCAGAAGCAAGTGCCTTAAATGCTGAATATACAATCGAAATAATGGCTTTGCCACCTGTGCAGACCTTAACAGCAAATGAACTTGACGGAACCAGAATCAATTTAGCATGGACTCCGGAACCGCCTTTTAGCAATGTTATGATATTGGCAAAATCTGATGATGCAATAGTGCAAGAGCCAACTCAGGGAACAACTTATTTGGTTGGTGAAGTAATTGATGGAGCTGAAATTATTTATAAAGGTAATGCCGGAAGTTTTATTCATACTGGTTTGCAAAATAATACAACCTACAACTATAAAATTTACACAATTAATAATAATTATTACTCTGCTGCTATTGATGCTAATGCTACAACAAATGATCAGCAAGGATGTACTTTTGCGATTGATTTAGGTGAGGATGTAAACGTTTGTGGTGGGAGTTCAATTTTGATAAATTCTGATTTAGTTTTAGCACCTTTTGGCGATAGCCTCACAATTTATTTCGACGCAAGTGGATTTGTCGATTTTGTAGGATTAGATAAGGTTTATATGCATGCAGGGGTAGTTATGCAAGGCGGTACACCATGGGATTATGT
>RZYX01000041.1 GCA_009930155.1 Clostridia bacterium
TGTAACGTACTGACATTGTTCAGTCCTCCTTTTGGATAATTAATATTATATATCATATTAATCGTACAAGGTGTTACAAATTTAATATACCACTACAGTTTCAGGGTATGGTGGACGAGCAAAGAACCATTTGTAACGAGGGCGGAATACTCATAAAAATCAGTGCCCGCTCAAACTCACAAGTAATAGACAATGAGGCATTGCCAATAACATACAGCAGACCGTCGCTTGAGGACATATATAAAAACCACTTAAAGCCATTTGGAATTGTGGGTGTTTTGGGCTCTGGTATATGTCAGGGTGATTTTGCAGTTTCTAAGGGTACTTGCCATTGGTCGGTGGTTGAGGAGTTTTGTGAATGTGTTTTAAATGTTTCACCAAAGATTACAAATCAGGGGTATCTTGATGCACGGCAAAGCGGGTGGGATGAAGAGCCAGTTGTGTTTAGCAACTCTCTTAGTGCGAGTTACCGTTTCTTTTCTGCACAGGTAAAGTATAAGCGGTATGGCGTTGTTGGGCAGATGTATTACAAAAGTGACTCTGCTAAGGGCTATGAAGGGGTGCAGATAAATGAGGATGCAAGAAAGAGAAAAATAACAACACAGCGGTATTTAAACTTGTCTGGTTCACAAAAATGGGAAAGGCAGTATAGACTCCAAAGAGAGATTGAAAAAACACTTAAGGGTAGCAATGAGATTGAATTGAGTGTCCCGTTTGATTGCTTTTTACAAATTGGAGCAGCTGCAAGTTTCTTTGATGAGCGTTTAGGCAGCTTTACAAATTACCGCATATTTCAAATAGAACACACAATCTCAAATGCAGGTAAGAAGTGTGAGGTAATACTTCGTCCCGCAGAGCATTTTTGATTATTGGGAGGGCTTTTATGTGGATTACAAAACAGCTGGTACAAAAAGAAAAAGTCACTAATGCCACATCGGCACAGGTGACTATGACGGACAAAAACGCAGTTTGCACAACAGGCTCAGCAGAGCACAGATATATTCCTATTTATGCACCTTATGGAATTGACAGTGTTCCACCCTTTGGTGCACAGGTTTTGCTTCTGGACAGTGAAAACGGCACAGTCTGTGCAGGAACTCTTTGCGAAACAGGGCAGGCACAGGCTGGGGAACTTAGATTGTTTTCTCAGGGCGGTGCATATATCGTGCTTAAAAATGACGGAGATATTTTGCTGAACGGTGTTAGGATTACAAAGGAAGGCAGAATAATTCAAGTGGGGGAATGATATGGATACATTGATTGAAAATGGCGATTTTAAGCTATCGCAAAATGGATTGCCCACTGCGATTGTTGGAGTGAGCGAACTTTTGCAACGGGCAAGATTTTGTCTTTGTGTTCCAAAAGGCAGCTTTTTGCATAACAAAAACTTTGGTAGCAGGTTTGCGGAGTTGCTTGATAGCACAATTTCGGCAAAGGAGGCTTTTGCGCTTTCTATGGCACAGGAGTCGCTTAAAAATCAGCCGCAAATAACCGCATATTTGGCACAGATTCAGTATGCACAGGATGGAGAAATAAACGCTGTTAAAATAATGTTGCTTATAGAAAACAGTACAGAGGAAGTGATAGTGGAGTTATGATAGAGATACTTACATATGATGAAATATTGGCACAAATGAAAGCAGAGTTCAAAGAAAAAAGTGGTTTTGAGGCAGATGATGCAACAGATATTGGCATAAGATTGCAACTGCTTGCGGGGCAATTGTTCTCGCAAAGTGCGGACATAAGCTTTGTCTCAAGGCAATTGTTTTTGCAAACAGCTACGGGCGAATATTTGGATATGCATACACATATGCGTGGCCTTTCAAGGCAGGAAGCAACAAAAGCACATGGTACAGCACGATTTTTTACATCAGAGGCGGCACAGGCAGACATAATAATTGCACAGGACACACAGTGCGCTATTTCGGGAGAAGACGAGCAAAGATATGTAACAACGCAGGAGGTAACTCTTTTGCAAGGTCAAACACAGGTGGATGTGCCGATTGTGGCAACAAGCAGTGGTAAAAATGGCAATGCGGCAGTTGGGGTTGTTACTATGCTTGTAAATCCGCCACAGGGAATAATTAGTGTTACAAACATAACAGAATTGACGGGTGGCGGTGACCAAGAAAGTGACGAGCTACTGCGAGAGCGAATTATGCAAAGTTATCAGAAAATGTCAAACGGAGCAAATTTGCAATTTTATAAAGAGCTTGCAATGCAAAATCCAAGAGTTGTTTCTGCAAATGTTATAAGTGCGGCAAGGGGAGCGGGCACGATTGATGTTGTTTTTGACACTGCCGAAGAGGAAGACGAACAGATAACAGAAATTCAAAACGAGCTTGATGCAACATTTGCTGTTTCCAGGGAAATAGGAACAGATGTAAAAGCCTCTTTTTACCAACCGAAGTTTATTAATTTTTTAGTCTATATAAAGGTAAAATCAGGCTTTGGTTCCAGTGAGGTAATAGCGCAATGTGAAGATAAAATAAATGAGTATGCTGAATCACTTCGTGTTGGAGAAGATTGTATAAAAGCAAGGCTAGGCAATGTTCTTTATAACATTGATGGAGTGGATAATTATAATATTGTATCGCCATACGAGGACACAAGCATATCAGGTGAAAGAAAAATTAAAGCTTATAAGATAACTGTTACTGATGTGTTTTAAAGGAGATAAAGATGATTACTGATACATTGGATCAACTTAAAAGTATGCTCTCACCTCTGGGCATTTACAACACAGATTCCAGCACAACTTTAAACGCAGAACTTTGTGCTTATGCGTGTGGAATAAATCTTGTAAAAGCACAAACTCAAAAATTGCTTGAAGAGGGGTTTGTGCAAACAGCTCAGGATTTTGGGCTTGAGTTGCGTGAAGATATGTTGGCAATAAGCCCAAATCAGACGCTAGAGCTCAGGCGTGAAGAGATAGTAGAAAAGCTTAGCACTGTGAGTGGGCAATGGAGCTTGCCAAAAGTTAAAAGTGAAATTGAGCAGACGGGCTTTGATGGAAGTATTTTGGAAAACTTTGAAGAGCAACGGCTAACTATAGGGTTTACATCGCCTGAAACTGCAACGCTTGAGGATTTAAGCACAGTTTATAAAACGATTAGGCCAATTATGCCAGCACATTTAGAAGTGCGTTCAAATATAGAGCCGATTAGCTGGGACGTATTTGATACGCTGGATGAGAATTTCGCGTATTTTGATAAGCTTGCGTTGTCGTTTGACAGCGTTGAGGTTATTTCATAAAAAAAACAAGGAGGATTTTATGTCGAGTACAAGCAAAACACCAAATTTAAATCTTAACAAGTGGATTGGTTCAGATATACCTAAAAGAGCTGATTTTAACTATGATAACGAAACATTAGACGATATTTGTGGAAATCATATTTCAGACATAGACATTCATATTACAACGGAAGAAAGAGCACTATGGAATACCCAATGTGTGGAGGGAACATATTTTGGCACAGGTGGAACAGAAAGAGAAATTACACTTGATTTTAAGCCAAAGGCAGTTATAGTTTTCTCATACAACAAGCCGTTTGGGCTCGCAAATACAACGGATTGCTATGCGGCTATATCAACTCAGTTTATAAATTCAATAGGAATTGATTTTACAGAAACGGGTTTTAAAACTTATCATGGAAGTACGCATAGTGTTGATGGCATAATACCGATGTTTAATGTTGTAGGAATGGATTATGCATATTTAGCGTTTAAATAAAAACGGTATAGCGGTAGGTCTAGACTAAAATTGTAAAAGCAAAGAGATTTTCACAAAGAATTATATAAAGCACAAAACACCCTGTTTAGTTTTAAACTGAACAGGGTGTTTTTAATTTGTTTGAATGTTCTTATTAGCTATTTTGTTTTGCTTGCGACCTTTTCTTTTCGCTCGTCAGTATCATTAAAGATTCTTTTAACACATCCACATTTTTCTGTGTGGGAGGAACTTTAACAGAAATATAGGGTTTTGAACCCGCACTAACAAGAACTCGACCACGCATAAGCTGGGATATCCGTGAAACACCTTTCATGTCTATATCGTTTGAATATAACAGAAGATTTTCTCCACTTTGACCAATTTCATAAATTCCCAGTTGAGCCGCAGTATTTCGAAGAAGAGAAACCTCAACAAGCCCAAGAACACTCTCTGGTGGGTCTCCAAAACGGTCGATTAGCTCATCTATTACATCTAAAGAATCATCATTTGTGCGTATATCTGCAATTCTGCGATATATTGCAAGCCTTTGTGGAACGCTTGTTATATAGTCATCTGGAATGTGTGCGTCTAACTGAACATCAATCAAACATTCTTTTTCATGCTTTAGTGGTTTATTGCCTTTTTCCTCATCCACTGCTTCGCTAAGCAATCTTATATACATATCATAGCCGACTGATTCCATGTGCCCATGTTGCTGTGCTCCCAAAACATTGCCAGCTCCACGCAGCTCCAAGTCACGCATTGCAATTTTAAATCCAGAGCCAAACTCCGTATATTCTCTGATTGCAGAGAGCCTGCGTGCTGCGATTTCTGTAATTTGCTTGCCCCTTGTAAAGGTGAAATATGCCGATGCACGGCGTGAGGAACGGCCTATTCGCCCTCTTATTTGATGCAGTTGTGAAAGACCTAGAGCGTCAGAATTTTCTATTATCAGTGTGTTTACATTTGGCACATCCACACCCGTTTCTATTATGGTTGTGCATATTAGAACATCAATTTCGGCATCGAGTAGCCTACGCCAAACATCGCTCAGTTCTTCCTCTGTCATTTTTCCGTGTGCCACAGCTATTCGAGCATCGGGCAAAAGCTCCGAAAGATTGCTTGCAACTTTTGCAATTGTTTCTACCTTGTTGTGCATATAATAAACTTGGCCACCACGACGCATTTCTTTTTCTATTGCAGAGGTTATAACACCCGCATCATATTCCAAAACATAGGACTGCACAGGGTGCCGATCTTGTGGAGCTTCCTCGATAATAGACATATCCCTAATGCCTGTCATTGCCATGTTAAGCGTTCTTGGAATAGGTGTTGCCGACAGAGTGAGAACATCAACATTTGGAAACATTTCTTTTAGGCGTTCTTTTTGAGCCACACCAAAACGCTGTTCCTCATCAACTATAAGTAGCCCCAAATCTTTAAACTCAATATCTTTTGAAATTAGTCTGTGAGTACCAACTATCAAATCAACACTGCCTCGACGCATTTGTGTTGTTATCTTTTTTTGTTGTGCAGGCGTTCTAAAACGGGAAAGCATTTCAGTTTCCACAGGAAAGCCGTCAAATCTTTTTAAGATGGTTTGATAATGCTGAAATGCAAGAATAGTGGTTGGAACAAGCATTGCACACTGCTTGCCGTCTGCAATGCATTTAAAAGCAGCACGAAGAGCAACTTCCGTTTTGCCAAAACCAACATCACCACAAAGCAATCTATCCATTGGGTATGGTTTTTCCATATCCCTTTTTATTTCATCTATGCAGCGTAACTGGTCGTCTGTTTCGTCATAAGGGAAACGGCGTTCAAAGTCGTTTTGCATATCAACATCGGGCGAAAAGGCAAAGCCTGGAGTTTTTATTCTGTTTGCATAAAGTTCTGTAAGCTCCTTTGCCATGTCTTTTACAGCACTGCGAACCTTGCTTTTTGATTTTTCCCATTCTTTTCCACCAATGCGGTTTAGCTTGACTGTTTTTGTTTCTTCTTTAGGTCCAATGTATTTTGCAACAGTATCAAGTTGAGTTACAGGAACATATAAAACATCCTGTTTTGCATATTTTATTTTTATATAATCTTTTGTAAGTCCGCCGACTTTAAGACAATTAATGCCGTCAAAAATACCGATTCCGTGTGCGGATTGAACAACATAGTCACCCTTATGAAGTTCATCAAGGCTTGTAAAAGCGTTTGCAATTTTTTTAATTTTTTTCTTTCTTGCTTGCGGGTTTTCTGTTTGGCGTCCTTGCGTTATAAGTAAAAACTTTAGCTCTTTATAATCCATTCCCGCTGAAAGGCTGCCTGGCATTATGCTTATTTGACCTTTTGCAAATTCCTTTGGGGGCTTTTTAAAAAATGTTGCGTTATATCCGTCTTGCGAGAGTTCTCTTGCAAGGTTTTTTGCCGCTTTGTCTGCACCGCACATAATAGCTACGGTGTAGTCGCTAAGATTATGTGGTAAGAAATCATCTTTAAGCACAGAGATAGCACCGCTCCAAACAGATAGCTGCTGTGGGGTTATACTATAAAGCTCTTTAATGGGCGTGTCAAAACTGCCTCTTGTGAAAGTGTCTGCATATATTGCCCCAAAATCTTTATAGATATGGCAAAGAGAGGTGAAGTCAAGCAAAAAGTCGTCAAGTCCACGGCAAAGAGTTCCGCTTTCAAATGCCGCTTTTATTTCCTCTTGCATTAGCCTTGTTGTGGCAAGGGCTTTTTCTTTTATCGCTTGAGTTTCGCAAACAAAAAGTTGCCCATTTTTTAAATAATCAAAGATTGTTGCTGGCTTTTCATAGGCAAGCGACAAATATTTGTCATAAGATGAACCTTTTAGCCCCTCTGAAAAAGCTTGTGCATCTTGCAATAATTTTTGTTTCGCATTTGCACTCGTTTTGCCTTTAAGGTTTTCTGCAAAGGCTTCTATTTTTTGTGCTAGTTCTTCAGGGTTGTCAAACAAAATCTCGGTAGATGGCGTTATTGTTATTTTACTTACATTTTCGCCACGTCTTTGAGTTTCAACATCAAACTCTGCCATTGTGTCAATGGTGTTGCCCCAAAGCTCAATACGAATCGGCAACTGCCTGTGTGATGGGAAAAAGTCAATTATTCCGCCTCTTGTTGCAAATTGACCTGTGCCCTCTACAGACTCCGCTCTGGAATATCCTGCCTTTATAAGAGCCAAAACAAGATCTTCTACGGTTATATCATCGTTTTGACTGATTGTTATTGACCTTGATTTAATCTCAGATGGCGGAATTGTTTTTTGTATCGCAGCACCAACACCACAAACAACAACATCGTATTTACCTTTTACCATATTCATAAGAACGCCAAGACGCTGCTGTTCGTACTCTCGGCTTTGAGCCTGAACATCGGCAAACGAAACATCACGAGAAGGATAAAAAAATGCAGATGTTCCCATTGCTTGTAAATCTCTTGTCAGCTTTTGTGCTGATGCCTCATCAGAGGTGATTACAAGACCCTTTTTGTCGCTGTCTTCACATATGGAATGTATAAAATGTGCCTTGTGGATAAGCGAAACTCCAGTAATACCAAGTGGTGTTTTACCGCCATGCACAGCACGCAGTATGGCAGAATATTCATCGCTTTTAATTAGCTCTTTTGAAAAACAAGACATAGTTTATACACTCCATTTTAATAACGCACAAAGCCCCAACTCCTTTGGAGAGGGGGTTTGAGATATTCTAAATCAAAGCACTTTAAATTCATATTAATACATTATGCATTAAGCGTTATATAAATTCATAGCTTTTTCAGCATTGCCTTTTATGATAAGTTTTGATGCCTCAATTGCATTTTCTATTGTATCATCAATTTTTTCTTGGTCTTTTTTATCAATCTTTGAAAGCACATAATCCGCCAGAGCATAATCTGCATCAGGTTTGCCACCTATCCCTAGCTTTATGCGTGGAAAGTCTTGTGACTTTAAATGCTCGATAATACTTTTAATTCCATTGTGACCACCGCTTGAACCCTTACGCCTTATTCTTAAATTGCCTGGGTCAAGGCTGATATCATCAAAAGTTACAAGTACGTTTTCGGGCGGAATTTTATAAAAATTTGCAGCTTGCCCAACAGCCTCTCCACTATTGTTCATAAAGGTTTGGGGTTTCATAAGCAAGCATTTTTCGCCTAGTATGTTAACTTCTGCAACAAGGGCATTAAACTTTGAGCGGTCAACTTTTACTCCAAGTTCTTTAGCCAGTGCGTCAATAAACATAAAGCCAACATTGTGCCTTGTTTTTTGATATTTAAGCCCGGGATTTCCGAGCCCTACTATTAAATACATTTTTATTCCTCTATCAATAATAAGTCATATGTTAATTAAACAATGTCGAAATAGGTTTGTTCTCATAAATTCTGTCTATAGCTTCTGCAAAAACAGGAGCAACAGGCAGGATTTTCATTTTTTCTATTCTTTTTTCTGGTGGTTGATATATTGTATCAAGAATTACAAGCTCTTTTATAACGCTTTGCTCAATTTTTTCGATTGCAGAGCCTGAAAGTACGCCATGTGTTGCACAGGCATAAACTTCTCTTGCACCACCAATATCTATTACTGCTTTTGCCGCATGGCAAAGTGTTCCCGCTGTATCAATCATGTCATCAACTATAATAACCGTTTTGCCTCTAACGTTACCAATAATATTCATGACTTCAGATACATTTGCCTTTGGACGGCGTTTGTCAATAATTGCAATGGGTGCATCAAATCGCTGTGCAAAACTTCTTGCCCTTGTTACAGAGCCAAAATCAGGAGATACGATAACGATTTCACCTAAAACGTCTTTAAATTTGTTTGCAAAGTAAGGGGCTAAAACAGAGCCACCAAGCAAATGGTCAACAGGTACGCTAAAAAAGCCCTGAATTTGTGGTGCGTGTAAATCCATTGTAAGAACTCTGTCTGCACCGGCACAGGTTACAAGGTCGGCAACAAGTTTTGCAGAAATAGGGTCCCTTGCCTTTGCTTGTCTGTCTTGCCGTGCATAGCCAAAATAGGGCATAACAGCTGTTACTCTTGCTGCGGATGAGCGTTTGCAAGCATCACACATAAGAGCAAGCTCCATTAAATTGTCGTTAACGGGTGAACTGGTAGATTGAACTATAAAGGTGTCGGAGCCTCGTACAGACTCGCCAATTGAAATGGAGATTTCACCATCACTAAAGGTGGATATTTTAGATTTGCTAAGTTGTAGACCAATACCATTTGCAATGTCACGGGCAACCTCGGGATTGGAATTACAGCTAAAAATCTTGATGTCTTTACCGTGAATGCTCAAAATCAATACGACCTTTCCACAGCTTTTTTATTTTTATACAATTATATTAAAGAGTTACGATATATCTGCACATTGCCAAAATGCGGTTCATAAAACCCTAATAATTGCTTTGATATTATTCCATGTTTTTAAAAGGTTTTCTTTGCTTTACCCAGCCCTCTTTGTTTGTTTGTTTTGCTCTTGCGATAGAAAGTGAATATTCGGGTACATCTTCGGTTATTGTTGCTCCAGCAGCTATATATGAATATGTTCCAACGGTTACAGGCGCAATAAGATTTGTGTTGCAACCTATAAAAGCATTGTCGTTTACAGTTGTTCTGGTTTTGTTTTTGCCGTCATAGTTAACTGTTAGGCTGCCACAACCAAAGTTTACACCCTTGCCTATATCTGAATCGCCAACATATGTTAGGTGAGGGAGCTTTGTTCCGCTACCAAGCACAGAGTTTTTAACTTCTACAAAATTGCCGATATGAACATTTTCTCCAACATGTGAGTTTGGACGAATGTGTGCATATGGACCGGCATCTGCTCCATTTTCAACAACAGAACTTTCTATTTGAACATTTACAAGCTTTACATTATCTTTTATTACGCTATTATCAATCAAGCAGTTTGGGCCAAGCTCACAGTATTCGCCAACGCTTGTTTTGCCTCTTAAAATTGTGTTTGGTAAAATTGTTGTTCCTTTGCCAACGGTTACACCGTCACAAACTATTACGCCATCTATGCAAGGAATGTCAACTCCTGAGAACATAAGGGCTCTTAAGCTCTCTTGTCTTGCAATTTCGTTAAGCTCCATAAGCTGTAACCTGTCGTTTGCACCCAATACGACACTTGAATTATCTGTAATGAATGCCGATGCTTTTTCGCCAATTCGCTTTATGGATTCTATCGCATCAGTAAGATAGTATTCGCCCTGGTCGTTTTCTGGCTTTAGATGAGAAAGAGCAAACAAAAGATCCTTGCTCCTAAACCAATAAACACCAGAGTTTACTTCATGTATTGTCTTTTCGTCTTCTGTTGCATCTCGTTGCTCAACAATTTTTGCAATGTCACATTTGTGATTCCTTACAATTCTGCCATAACCCATTGGGTTTTCCACATAAGCAGAAACAACTGTAACAGCACTATTTGTTGCAATATGCTGATTTAAAGATTCTTCGATTGTAATTTCATCAATCAAAGGTGCATCGCCGTTAAGGATAAGTACATTCTCTGCACCACTTTGCCTTATAAATTCTGTAGCCTGCATAACAGCGTGGCCAGTACCAAGTCTTTCGCTTTGAACTGCATAGGAAAAATCCTCACCCATATGTTCACGCACAAGCTCACCTGTGTGTCCGGTCACTATACATATATCGTTTACGCCACTTTCGATTACAACTTCAGCGACCCAGTTAATCATAGGTTTAAACAAAACTTTTGACAAAACCTTTGAGTAATCTGACTTCATTCTTTTTCCTTCGCCAGCGGCAAGAATAACTGCACAAGTGCTACCCATATAATATCCTCCTAAAGATACTGATAATTTTTTATATGTTACCTACAAGTTCTTTTAAGTATGCTTTGAATTCGTCTCCAATTTCAGGGTGAGATAGAGCAACTTCACAGTTGGCTTTTAGTATTCCCACTTTATTTCCCATGTCATAACGAGTTCCAATAAAATCAAGTGCATTAAGCTTGCCTTGACGGGCAAGGGTTGCCATTGCTTCTGTTAAATAAAGCTCGCCATCCCTGCTGTCTGGTTTACTTGATTCTATAAGGGAGAAAATCTCAGGAGGTAAAACGACTCTGCCAAGGATTGCAAAGCAAGACATTATTTGATCCTGTGTAGGCTTTTCTATAATATTATGGCACTGCATGAGATTATCTTTAAGTGGAGAAACATCAAGAGAGGAATATTTTAAAATATCTTCTTTAGGAACTTCTTTAACACCAACAACACCCTTGCCAAACTCCTCGTAAGCTCTGCAAAGCTGTGCTGTTACAGGGTCTTCAGAAATAATTACATCATCACCATACATAACAACAAATGGCTCGTTGCCAATAAATGAGCGGGCACATAAAACAGCGTGACCAAGCCCTTTTGTTTCTTTTTGCCTTAAAAAGTATATGTTGGCGAGCCTTGAAACTGCCACAACATCTTCATAAATTTTTTCTTTACCATTTGCACTTTTAAGTCTTGTTTCAAGCTCAAAGGAATGGTCAAAATGGTCTTCGATAGCACCTTTGCCACGGTTTGTGATTATAAGAATTTCTTCAATTCCAGATGTAACTGCCTCTTCAACGATGTATTGAATTGCTGGCTTATCAACAATGTTTAGCATCTCTTTAGGCACAGCTTTTGATGCTGGCAAAACTCTTGTTCCAAGTCCTGCTGCGGGGATAATTGCTTTTCTTATTTTCATTTTAAAGCCTCCGTTAATTATAATATGCATTTAATTATTTTTGGAAATACATTATTGCTTTTTCAATATACATAGATATATCAAGTCCTGTTTTTGTAGATATAACAAAAGCAATATTTTCTAAAAAGTAAAAAAGAAAAATCCAAATAATCATATTTGATATTGAAACGGATCCTTTTTTCTTTAGGGCTACTTCGTATTCAGAAAAGTTTTGCTTGTCCGCCTTAATATCTTTTATTTCTTTTGTTGCTTTTTTCATATAAAAATAATTGCCAAAAAATGCACAAAATAGATTAACGGCAAAGCTAATATAACTTGAAACCTTAAAAGAAAGAGGCGGCTGTGGGAAAAGTGCTAAAAGTTCGCTTGGTGTTATTGTGGCGGATGCTTGTGCAACAACAGCTGAGAACTCTTGGTTATAATTAATAACATCCATTGTAAAAACTATTGGAATAATAAATGTAAAAATAGCAAGAATTGACCCAATTGCATTCATTTTACGATAAAACAACCATGGAATAGGAAAGAAAAATGCAGCCCAATTCCAGCTGACTTTTTGATTGGCACGACCCATTCTATAAAACTTTGGAATATATTTATGCTTGTTTTTTCCTATATATTCGCCATACTCCATAACTTTAAGGTCGCCGATTAGCTCTTCGCCATCAATGGGTCTAAGCCCGCCCATTTTCATTAGCTCATCTTCATTAAAAGGAAACGCTTCGTTTGAGAAGATTTTAGTTTTGTTAGTGTTAACGGATTCAGTAGGAGTAGGTGTAGCCTTTGGAGCTTGAGGTATATCAACAAGCGGACTTACCCAAACAAATCCTTCTTTGTGCTTATCTGCATTTGCACAGGAACCAGACTCTGCAAAACAGTTTCTGTGATGTGGAGTTCCGCACTTTGGGCAGACAACAACATCATCATTTTCTCCAAAAATAGAACCGCAAACAGGACACGGTAAGCATTCATATTTCATGCAATAACCACCTTCAATGAGTTTTAATTTATATAAGGATATCTTAAAAACATATTTAATATTATGATTATATCCTTTTTTACATCAAACTTCAATTATATTAACCTTTTTTTATGCTATTAATTAATTGTTTTATCCCTAAAAACTTCTTTACAAGGAGCGTTGGTTTTAATATAATACTATAATCAAGTAATATTACCATACTTTTTGATTAAAAGGGAATGATTTTAATGTTGGCGTTTGAAGAATTGCGTCTTAGTCTGCTAGAAAGTGAAAAGCCTCTTTTAGAAATTAGAGAATCACTTGGTGTTGACGAAATGAAAATAGAGGTTGAAAAATTAGAAGAGCAAGCCGCAGAGGACGGATTTTGGGATGATCTTGACGGAAACCAAAAAGTTTTACAGCGTACAAGCCTGCTTAAAAACCGTATTGCTTCGTATGAAAACCTTAAAAGTACTTTTGATGATGCGCTTGTTATGATTGAACTTTCTAACGAGGAAGAAGACGAATCAATGCTTCCAGAGTGCACACAAAGCGTTGACGATATAAAAAGAGAGCTTGAAAAGCTTACTCTTACCACTTTGCTTTCTGGCGAGTTTGACAGCAAAAATGCACTGCTCACTTTTCATGCTGGTGCAGGTGGAACAGAGGCGCAGGATTGGGCGTTAATGTTATTTAGAATGTATTCTCGTTGGGGTGAAAGGCACGGATTTAAAGTTAGTACTCTTGATTTTCTTGACGGTGATGAGGCAGGACTTAAATCTGCTACAATTCTTATTGAGGGCGAGAACGCATATGGCTTTTTAAAAAGTGAAACTGGTGTTCACCGTTTGGTTCGAGTTTCTCCGTTTGATTCTTCGGGTCGTAGGCACACATCTTTTGCCTCCCTTGAAGTTATGCCAGAAATTGATGACACTATTCATGTTGAAATCAGCCCCGATGACATAAAAATAGACTATTATCGTGCAAGTGGAGCGGGCGGACAAAAGGTTAATAAAACCTCTTCTGCTGTTCGGCTTACACATATTCCAACAGGCATTGTTGTTTCGTGCCAGGTTGAGCGAAGCCAGCACCAAAACAGAGAAGTTGCAATGCGTATGCTTAAATCTAAGCTTGTTGAAATCAAGGAAAGAGAGCATCTTGAAAAGATTGAAGACATAAAAGGAGACCAAAAAGAAATTGGCTGGGGCAGCCAGATTCGTTCCTATGTCTTTATGCCTTACACCCTTGCAAAAGACCACCGCACAAACTTTGAAGTGGGTAATATTAATGCTGTTATGGATGGCGACCTTGATGGATTTATTAACGCATATCTTAAAATGCAGTCCCTCCAAACTCTCTCAAACGGATAAGCCTTAAAGCTTGCATTTGGTTTGCTGCAAAGGGTAGCTAATCCGTCTTCAAGGAGTTAAAAGTTATGAAAAACCTTATTAGATACTTTATCCCATTTGAATTGACTTTAATAATGTTGTTTTCAGGATGTTCACCTGCTAAGATGGATTCTGATTTATCAATAAACGAAAAAATCCAAAACTATACAACTGAACACTCTGAATTGTTATTAGACGAGGTAACGCTTTCTTGGGACAATGTCCTTATTGACTCTGCATACGGTGTAGAAACAGCCCTTGAGAAATTGGAAATTTCAAACCGTTCCGTCGTCCATAGTATTCCATATGAAGATGAAAAAATAGTTTTGGCTTTTATTCGTGATGATTTGATTGTTTCATATACCATAGTTGACTTTAAAAAAGGAACAGCGTCTGACTATATCCAAAATTATTTATATCAAAATACAGGTGAAATGTACCCAAAAGGCACCGTGTTCAAAAAATGATGCTTTAAGCTACAAACACACTGTTTTTGTGGCTCAAATGAAGTAAATTTATAGATAATACTTAAATTCACTTAGGAAGAAACACTTTGCCATCCGCTATCTTTTTGTTGTTAACATATTAGTGTATCATTTAAAAGTGTGTTTGGCTTGGCAGATTTTTATTGACTTGTAGCAGTGTTGCTGTTATAATATTATTTCGCTATGTATCTATATTTATTGTATAGATATTAGCAATCCTTGCTCCTAGAACCTTTAGGGGCCAAAGACCAGAAGGAGGTGCTTTAATAATGTCAGAAAACAAGAACTATGAAGCTATGTTGGTTTTTTCACTTAAAAATGGTGATGATGCCGTACAGGAGTTGGTAGCAAAGTTTAAGGATTTGATTGAAAAGAACGGTAAAATCGAAACTGCCGATGAATGGGGTAAGCGCAGGCTTGCATATCCAATCAACGACGAAATCGACGGATACTATGTTCTCATCAATTTCTCAGCTGCTCCCGAGTTCCCAGCTGAATTTGAGCGTATTCTCAAAATCACAGACGGCGTACTTCGTTATATGAACATAGCGAAGTAATTTAGGAGGATGTAAAATGTTAAATTGTGCAGTAATTATGGGTAGGCTAACCGCAGACCCCGAGCTCCGCACAACAAACACGGGGCTCTCCGTAACATCCTTTACCGTTGCTGTTGACCGTTCATTCGTAAAAGCAGGAGAAGAGAGAAAAGCCGATTTTATCAATGTTGTTGCATGGCGTAACACCGCGGATTTTGTCACTCGCTATTTCCACAAAGGTTCAATGATTGCAGTTCAAGGTTCTATCCAAACTCGTAATTATGAGGACAAGCAGGGAAATAAGCGTACAGCCTTTGAAATCGTAGCAAGCGATATAAGCTTTTGCGGTTCAAAGAATGAAGGTGGCACATCATCTGCTGGAGTTCCTTCCGTTGCAGCTGCTGCAAGCGCTCCATCTCAATCATTCTCAACTGCCGGTTCAGGCGACTTTGAAACGCTTGACGGTGACGAAGAACTTCCTTTCTAGCAACTCGGTAAAAATCATCACAATTTTATAAGGAGGTAATCAATAATGGCATACGAAAAAAACGATAGACATAATAATAGGAAAGCTCGCAAAAAAGTCTGTGCTTTCTGTGTTGATAAAGTTGAAACAATTGACTATAAAGACATTAACCGTCTTCGCAGATTTACATCTGATAGGGCAAAGATTCTTCCTCGCAGAGTAACAGGAACATGTGCTTCACATCAGCGTGAACTCACAACTGCTATTAAGCGTGCAAGACATGTTGCGCTTCTACCTTACACAACAGACTAATTTAATTTGGTTTTTAAAACACCGACTATTACTGTCGGTGTTTTTTGTTTTTACTTATACTAATAAAAAATGAATGAAATCTTTTAGCTTTATTTATTTGGGCATAAATGCAGATGTGTTTAAAAATAAAGCTTTTATGGCACGAAATTACAAAACTAATTTTAAATAAAAAGCAAACAATAATAATTCTGAATTAAAAAAACAAACTTTTGTGCAAGTTACACAGTTTACGCATAAAAGTATTAAACATATCTACTAAAAGGTGCGAACAACCTTTTTGTTAAAAATAAGTTCATAATTAGTTTAACATTACTTCATTAACCTTCCATTTTTTGTTTACATTTAAGTGATATTATTATGACATCCTAATCAGGAGAGAGAAGCAAAAATGGTTTTAGCCAAAAGTTGCTAAAAGATAGTTTCGATTAGGCACTAAATATAAAACGGTGCAAAACGACTTCTTAATTGTTGGTGGCAAAACTTTTCTCGCTCTTTAAATTAGCAGCTTATGCAACAGCACAAATGCACTAAAAACATTAATGGAGATGTAAAAGATGATTATTGGAATTTTGTTAACAATTCTTTTGGGCGGTGGAATTGCAGCCGTAGGTTCGTTCCTCCTAAAGTATCTTATTTTTTGGGCTTGTGCAATTGCCATTATTACAATTATTGCACTAGTAGTGGTTTTGAGTCAAAACTATGTTCCTAGGCACAAAAACAAGCATAGGCGTGCAGGGGATAGATAGTAGGAATTTTTTTAAAATTATCATAAAGGGAGCAGGGAGATTAGTCTCTTTGCTCCCTTTATATTGTACTCTTTAGGACAAATAACCACCGGCTCTGCCGGTGTGGATAAAAATCTTTAGATACAAGAAAAACCTCCTTTTGATATAATGATGAGGG
>RZYX01000164.1 GCA_009930155.1 Clostridia bacterium
ACATGAAGCTACTACTTCAAAAATCAGTGAGGAGCAGATTTTTTATTGTAATCAACGAGGCATACCTACAGAGACGGCTGTTGGACTTATTGTGAACGGGTATGTGCGTGACGTAATAGAAAAACTACCTCTGGAATATGCGGTTGAGGCTCAGAATCTTTTGGAATTATCTTTAGACAGTAGTGTTGGATGAAAAAACAATAAATTTTTAAATAGGATGTTTGGAAGAAGATTACGTATGTTTAGAAATTTGGGTGCCGGTCGTGGCCGTAACCAAATGAATCATGTTCAATCATGTGTTTGTCCGGTATGTGGTTATAGTGTTCAACATGAAAGAGGAGTTCCTTGTCGTTCGCTATTATGCCCAAAATGCAATGTGCCTTTAGTGCCTGATGATTTAGTGGAAGCTACCATTTTAGGTTTGGGTTATAGCAAAGATTCTCCTGTTTTACCGCGTAGAGGGGTGTCGGCTTTTCCGGTTGTGAACAAAGATTTGTGCACGGGTTGTGGTACTTGTGTAGATATTTGTCCCAAAGGTGCTATTGATATAATTGATGGAGTTGCAGTTATTGATAACAGTAAGTGCAAGAAATGCAGACTATGTATTCAGGCTTGTCCCATGGATGCAATTTCATAACTAGGTAATTTATATTATATATGAAAGTTTTTGATAAAACCCCTTTAGAAGGGGTGAAACATACAATTGTTGTTGCTTCCGGTAAAGGAGGCGTAGGAAAATCTACTGTTTCTGCTAATTTGGCAATGACTTTGGCCGATAAAGGCTATAAAGTCGCTTTGGTTGATGCTGATATCTATGGACCGTCTATTCCCAAAATCTTTGATGTAGAGAATGAACGTCCTTGTTTATCTGTCAAAGCAGATAAAGATGGGATGATGGACCCCATACAAAAATATGGAGTGAAGATTAATTCTTTAGGTTTTTTTGCTGATAAGGGAAAATCAATTGTCTGGCGAGGTCCTATGGCCTCTAATGCAATTACTCAGTTGTTTACTCAGACCTATTGGGACGATATTGATTATATGATTATCGATTTTCCTCCGGGTACGGGTGATATTCAGATTACTGCTGTGCAAAAATTTGAAATTGATGGTGCTATAGTGGTAACTACCCCTCAGGAGTTATCGTTAAATGACGCACGTAAAGGAACCGAGATGTTAACTAACGAAAATATCCATATTCCACTGATAGGAGTTGTTGAGAATATGTCTTGGTTTACCCCGTTACAACATCCTGATGAGAAGTATTTTATTTTTGGAAAGAACGGTGGGCAAACTTTAGCTGATGAATTCAGTGTTCCTTTGTTGACCCAGATTCCTTTAATAAAAGAAGTTGGAGAGTTGGCTGAACAAGGGAAGGCTTTTTCTGCTCTTGATAATAAAGATTTAAAACTTGTTTTTGAACAATTGGCTGAGGTGGTAGTAGCTTTTTGTGAGGAGAAAAAATAATATAGGAAGGTTATGATGAAACGAATTATAATTGGTGTATTGTTTTTAGGGGCGGTAGGACTTGCTTATTCTTTGGCCCGGAATGATAACAATAATATTGAAAATACGACGATTAGAAAAAGAGGTTGTTTGTTTGATTCTAATCATAATGGCATTTGTGATAATTACGAAAAACGCACTTGCAGGAAGGCTGACTTTAATGAAAAAGATCCTAAAAGGAAAGCTGATCGTTGCGATGGCTCAGGCTATTCTTTAAATCAAAAGAGGCAGCTTAAAAGAGACAAAATTTATAATAATAATTAAGGGAATAGTTTTTTAGGATAGTTTTTATGGAAGAAAGAATTGATAGGGCTGTTGAATTGTTTAAAAGCGGATACAACTGTTCGCAGTCTGTTGTAACAGCTTTTGCTGACTTATATGATTTGACAGAAGAGCAAGCATTGCGAATTTCAGCTTCTTTTGGTGCTGGAATTGGGCGTATGCGTGAAACATGCGGTGCAGCCTGCGGAATGTTTATACTGGCGGGTTTGCAAACGGGAAGTGTAGTCCCCGATGCAAAAGCGAAAGGAGCCAATTATAAACTAGTGCAGGACCTGGCGCAAGTTTTTGTAGCGAGAAATGGCTCCTTGAATTGTGGTGAATTATTGGGCCTGAAGAAAAATCACCCCATATCTTCAATGCCTGAAGAACGTACTGCAACGTATTATAAAAAAAGACCTTGTGTCAAAATGGTTGAGGAGGCAGCTCGTATTTGGGTGGAATATTTAGAAGAACAAAAATTAATTGATCATGCTTGATCTTACGGTTTTGATTGATAATAATGCAGCCTTTCTTGATAAAGAATTGCTGACGGAACATGGACTGTCTTTTTATTTTAAAGTTGACGGTTTAGCCTGTTTATATGATTTGGGGGCTTCTGACAAATGGCTCAATAATGCTAATAAATTGGGTATTCATGCCGAAGAGGTTGATCACCTGATTTTATCTCACGGACATAAAGATCATACTGGTGGATTAAGCACTTTCTTGCAAGTAAATAAATCTGCAAAGATTTTTGTCTCTGATAAGGCCTTTAAGTATAAGTATCTGACTTACAGGCATGAGAAGCCCAGAGATATTAGCTCGGACAGTTCTTTATTTGCAAAATATGCCGATCGCTTTGTACTGCTAACAGAAGATTGTCTTTTGTCGCCCCACGTTTATTTAATACATAATCGTGTTTTTGAACATCGCTTGCCTGTTGGCAATCAATTCCTGAGAATTGTAGCCGATGGACAGGAAAAGCCTTATATACCTAATGATGAAGTAGCTTTAGTTATCCGTATAGATGATGGTATCGTAATACTTTCTGCATGTTCGCACAGCGGGGTGCTGAATATTATTCAGTCAAGTATTGAAATAACCGGTTGTTCTAAGGTTCTGGCATTTGTTGGCGGTACTCATTTAGTAGATACTGATATGGAGGAGAAAGATGATGTTGCATCCATCGCCCGTGTCTTGGCGGATAAATATCCCGAAATGTGCCTTTATACAGGTCATTGCACCGGAAGTGCTGCTGTTGATGTTTTTTCAGAGGTCTTGCAGAACCGTTTTGCTTTGTTTCACAGCGGAATGCAGTTGAAGTTTTAAGTAATTGATAACTGCTTAATGGCTATATATAAATAAAATCTATTTAGTGATAGATTTTATCTGTTTGACAACCAACCTTTTAAGCGTAGATTTGTTTCGATTTTATAACCAACTAATAATAAACAAATAAATGATGGAAGAAATGAATGTCATGCCAAGAATTGGCGAACAAGCTCCCTCTTTTGAGGCAGTAACTACACAGGGTAAAATTAATTTCCCAGTAGATTATAGAGGTAAATGGGTCATTTTGTTTAGTCATCCGGCGGATTTTACACCGGTTTGTACCACAGAATTTATGACTTTTGGTAAAATGACGGGAGCGTAATTTAAACTGTGTCAGTAAAGAAAAAAATATTATCTTTACTAACACAGTTTTTTTATGAAAGAAGAATTCAATTTTGAAAGTATCAAGAACAAAGCCTTAGAGCAACTAAAATCGGGCAAGTCTTTATTAGGCAAGGACGGTGCCTT
>RZYX01000165.1 GCA_009930155.1 Clostridia bacterium
ATATATTTCAATGTTATTAAATTGTTTCCTAAATTTCTAATAAATTTTAAAAAAATAAAATAAAAAAGCCTCAAGATTTTATTCTTAAGACTTTTTATCAAATCATATTAACAATGCTATCCACAGCAAAAACACAAATGCAAGTACAAAAAGCCACGGTAATAAGACTTCGTCCTCTGTAAGACATTATAATAGCTACAATAAAGCCTGCGAATGCAGACCAATAAGAACCCGTGACAAAGAAGATTTCAGGAATAACCATAGCGGCAAGAACGCAGTAGGGGATATAGTACAAAAACGATTTAATAAACTTATTCTCAAGCTTTTTGTTTATTAAAACCAGTGGCATCATTCGTATAAGATATGTGACTATTGCCATAGCTGCACAGTAAATAATTATATCATGAGTTGCCATTTTCATCCTCCTTTACAGGGAACAGCCAAGCACCAATTGAAGATGCAATAATTGCACAAAAAATGATTACAAACCCATTAGAAATATTTTTAAAAATTGAAATGAATTTAAAAATACAGCTAAGAGTAATGGAGATAAGTACAACAATAGCAACAGATTTGCTTTTTTTAGCTACAGGAACAACAACAGCAATAAACATAGCATAAAGAGCAACACCCATAGCAACACGCAGTGTAACAGGCAAAAGCCCACCAGAAACAGCACCCAAAAGTGTTCCAAGGCTCCAGCCACAAAAAGGTAAAATGCCAAGACCATACATATAATTTTTGTTTATCTCGCCATCTTTACTTGAAGCCACTGCAAATATTTCATCTGTAATAAAAAACGATAGAACAAGTTTGTGTAAAAGAGTTACAGATTTATCTATTTTTTGTGATATTGAAATCGACATCAGAGAATATCGAATGTTAATAATAATTTGTGTAAAAATCATTTCAATAATAGATGCGCCAGCAGCAATTAATCCTACTCCTGCAAATTGCCCTGCAGAGGTAAGATTAGTCATTGAAATAAGAACAGCAAAAAAAGCGGGGATACCCATATTAACTGCTAATAGCCCAAATGAAAAAGAAACAGAAAGATACCCCAAAGCGATTGGAATACCATCTTTTAATCCATTTACAAAAGTATATTGTTTTTTAATTTCGCAAAGTGAAGTATCATTAACATCATGCACTTGTATATCTTCCTTTTAAAAATAGTGTTGATATATACTATATAACTTTATTAGCACTTCTTCAACAAAAAATATAAATTTATATATTGAAGCAAAATACTAAAAACTGCTGTTGTGGGCTTGAAATAATAGTAATGAGATATTTAAGTTATGTGCTATTTGAATTTTTACGATAAATAATATGGCAATAAGAAAAGGAATGCAAACTTCATTTGAAGTCGGCATTCCTTTTAAATTATAATTTTAATTTATGTGTTAATATCAAGTGATATTATGCACGAGTAGTGTTTTTGTAACCAAAGATAGCTACTACGAATAGAAGTGCAGCTATTGCTTCTGCGATAACAGCTATCATCTGAAAGCGGAAAGCTGTGTATCCATTCATTGCACCATAGATGTTTGCTAAAACGGCAATTGCAAGAGCGGCAATACCAAGAATAGTGCTAAGCTTTACATTCTTCTGGTTAGCTGATTTTACTACTCCTGTACCCATAACAACGGCGATACCAGCAATAATTGCAACAAGTATTATAGCAACATTTACATAAAGTCTAGATGTAAGGGATTTAGTTGCAGTTGCAGTTTCTTCATCAACGACTGCTCTAGCAGCTGCAAGTGGAGTCATTCCATTGTCAATTTTTACTTTTACAGCAGGGTTCTCTGCAACTGTGTCATATCCTTCTTGAATTTGTGCTTCGCCAGCTTCAAACTCAGCAAGTTGAGCTTTACCAGCTTCAAGCTGAGCAGCGGCGGCTTCAAGTTCTGCCTTTCCAGCTACAAGCTGGGCTGCGGCTTCTTCAAGCTGTACTTTACCTGCTGCAAGCTGAGTTGCACCAGAATCAAGTTTAGCTTTTCCGGCTGCAAGTTCTTTAGCAGCTGCATCAAGCTTAGCTTTACCAGCTTCATATTCTTTAACCTGTGCCATGCCTGCTTCGTATGCATCGGTTTGAGCTTTACCAGCTTCATATGCTGCAACCTGTGCAAGACCTGCTTCGTATGCTAAGACACCTTCTTGTAAAGTCTTATAAGGTTCTGTGGTAAAGTCTGCATTTGCAGCGACAGCTTGAGTGTACTGAGGCTTAGCTGCATCATATGCATCTTTGCCAGCTGCAAGTGTTACCTTGCCTGCATTGTAAGCGTCAGTCTGAGTGCTGAGCTGTGCAACACCTGCTTCATATGCAGCTTTACCAGCTTCGAGTGCTGCCTTACCTTCGTTGTATGCAGCAGTTTTAGAATTAAGTACTTTAATACCTGCGTCGTATTGAGCTTTTCCAGCCTTATACTCAACCATGCCTGCATCATATTCTTTTTGTTTTTGAGCAAGAGTTGCTATACCAGCATCATACTCAGCCTGTCCTGCTTCAAGTTTTGCTACGCCTTCAGCGTATGCAATAGTGCCTTCGGCGTATGCCTTTTTACCAGCGTCGTAGTCTGCACGTTTTGATTCAAGCTTTTCTACGCCTGCTTGAAGAGTGTCTAGTTGCTTTACTGTTGTTGCTTTCTTTTCTAATCCTACAGTCTTATCATCATTGACATTAAGTATACCCTTGAATCCCGCTACGATAGATAACACGCATACGAGAGCCATGAATATATTGCAGAATTTAAGCATTTTCTGTTTATTCATTTTTAATCCTCCAAAATTTTTTTTGATTCTAGTAATACTAACTTTTTCTATATTCTTTCAAAGTTTATTATATATCATTCATTTTTAAAACGCAAGTAAAATTTAGCGTTTTTCGATAACTTTATTTATAATACTCCCTTTTTTTTGGCTATAATTGTTAGGAGTAATTATAATGAAATAAAACAATTAATAATTTATTAATTAAAATCATAAATAATTTTTAATTGTTAAGGATTTTTTAGTTTTAAAACGATTAAAACATAAATTTATTATATATACTAATATTAAGTAGATATGATTGAATTTTATTTAGAGTATATTTAGATTGTTAATTTATTTTGAATTATCAAAAAAATCGGGCAAACTCACTAATGCAAGCTTGCCCGAATAGTTAAACTATTTTTAACTTAGATTATTTCATGCCTTGTTCATAAGACTGGATCATTTTTTTTACCATTTGTCCGCCAACAGAACCAGCCTGCTTAGAAGTAAGGTCACCATTGTAACCCTGCTTAAGATTTACACCAACCTCAGAAGCTGCTTCCATCTTGAAACGATCAAGAGCTGCACGAGCCTCTGGAACGATATTACTACTATTTGACATATTATAACACTCCTTATATTTAAAAATCTTTTTTGCGTTTGCAGTAATATTGTTCGCAACAAGCTCAAAAATATAGCTGAAAATAATTGTCAAAAAAATTTACAAATATTCTTAATTAAATATAAGCCTCAATTATTAAAAAACAGCTTATTATATAT
>RZYX01000166.1 GCA_009930155.1 Clostridia bacterium
GTTGTTGGATGCAGCCGTGAAGTTCCTGATTGGACGATCCAAGGTTACAAACATTATGAAGCAGATGTCTCAGATGAAAAAGCTGTTCTTCAAATATTTTCCGGCATAAGAAAAGAATATGGAAGACTTGACAACCTGATCAACAACGCTGGGATAGCCTCGATGAATCATACGATCCTCACGCCCCTAAGCAGTGTTCATAGCGTACTTAACACAAATGTTGTAGGGACATTTCTTTTCTGCAGAGAGGCAGCGAAACTAATGCAAAAAAACAAGTACGGGCGGATCGTTAATTTTGCGACAGTCGCTACTCCATTAAAACTAGAAGGAGAAGCATTATATGCTGCATCAAAAGCAGCAATAGTCACTCTTACTCAAATATTGGCAAGAGAATTTGCAGACTTGGGAATAACAGTTAATGCGGTGGGCCCTACACCAATAAAAACAGACCTGATCAGAGGCGTTCCTCAGGCTAAAATGGATTCGCTTCTGTCGAGGCAAGCAATAAGAGAATATGGTACTTTTGAGGACGTAAGCAACGTAATTGATTTTTATTTAATGCCGGAAAGCAGATTTGTGACCGGGCAAGTAATTTATCTTGGAGGAGTATGTTAACAATGCTTTCTGCATTAGAATGCATACTTGATAAATTTGAACGGCATGGTGACAAAGATGCAATTGTATATAAAGATACAACATATTCTTATAAAGAACTATTGATCTCAATTGAAAAAGCGAGCAACTTTCTAGATTGCAGAATAACTGATCCATCTGTTGTAATGCTTGAGGCTAACTACTCTGTTGATAGTATTGGTATGTTGTTTGCTTTGTTAAAAAGAAACTGCATCGTAATTCCAACGATCCATAACGTACCTATTAAAAAAGATATAATCGATATTGCACAAGTACAGCATATAGTTACAATTGCTGATAATAATGCTACATATGAAAACTGTGATAAAAGCGTATGTCAATCTAATCTTATTAATGAATTATTGTGCAGAAAACATGCGGGGATAGTCTTATTTACATCAGGTTCAACAGGGGCCCCGAAGGGTGTAGTACATGATGCAGAGTTTTTGCTGAAAAAATATCTGAAACAACGTCACAGTAAAAGAACTCTGGCCATCTTGCTGTTTGACCATATAGGCGGCTTGGATAATTTGTTTTACACCCTTTCCAACGGTGGCTGCCTGATAATATGTGATCCTTTGACACCCCAAGAAGCGTGCAGATTGACAGAAAAATATTTTGTGCAGGTATTCCCGGCTTCACCATCTTTTCTGAATTTATTGGTCCTTAGTGAAGCATATAAATCTTACGATCTATCTTCAGTTGAAACTATGACGTATGGTGCAGAAATGATGCCTGAATATCTGTTAAGCAAATTGAGACTGTTATTCCCTAGGGCTAATCTTCTTCAAAAGTATGGGATCACTGAAGTAGGAACATTACATTCGCGTTCGAAGTCTTCCGATTCACTTTGGGTGAAAATTGGGGGAGATGGTTTCAAAACAAGGGTCGTTGACGGAATACTGCAGATAAAAGCTGAGTCGGCAATGCTTGGATATTTGAATGCACCCAGCCCATTCACTGATGACGGTTGGTTCATTACAGGTGACGAAGTTGAAATAGATGGAGATTACTACTTAATTAAGGGCAGACGTTCGGAAATGATCAATGTCGGTGGTCAGAAAGTCTATCCTGCAGAAGTTGAGAACGTTATACTGCAGATGGACGGAGTTCTTGATGCTGTAATAACAGGAGAGAAAAACCCCATACTCGGAAAAATAGTAATGGCTAAAGTACATCTTGCCGATAAAGAAGAAACGGTAAAAGATTTCATCAGACGAATGAAAATATTCTGTAAGGACAAACTCCAGCCATTTCAAATCCCACAAAAGGTAACGATAGAACAAAAAGACTTTACAAATTCAAGATTTAAAAAAATAAGAAATTATTAAATATAATGTGCAAATCTCACAACTTACCCTCCTCAAAAATAGATGGAACGCAAGATTTGATTCTTGAAAAATACAGATATAATCTCGTCAAATTCTCATTTTGACACCATTGTTGATAATACATTAGTTGAGTCATCAAGTATTCACGGCCAGTCGGTAAATCAGATGTGTGTGAAAAGAATATTTTACTACTTGAAAGTTGACAACTTATCTTTGTTTTAAGCAGAAAAAAAATTGTTTATGCAATAAGAAGGAGATCGCATTATCTAAATGATTCAGGGCAGAAAAAAACTTTTTATTGAAAACTTTTTAGCATACGGCGCTATCAATGCTTTGGACAAGATAGTACCGCTTGTTATGTTGCCGATAGTGACAAGATTGATAACTGATACAGGTGACTATGGGCGATTTGAAATGTTTAATACTATCGTAGGCTTCGGATCTAGTTTTGCTGTTCTTGGAATGTATGATGCAATGTTCCGTGAATACTTTGAGACGGACAGTTTGGAATACAAAAGCATAGTAACTTCAACTTCCGCAAGAATTGTATTTATATCTGCATCAATAGTATCTTTATTGCTAGTTGTATTTTCCAAAACAACTTCCCAACTATTCCTTAACACACCGGAAAACTGGCCCATTGCAGTTCTGGCAGGACTTGGAACGTTATTGTCCGCGAATAAGGCAATAATATCTGCTCCCACAAGAATCAAAAATCAACGTCAGATTTTTATTATTTCAGGGGTAT
The DNA here is from genome assembly GCA_009930155.1 of Clostridia bacterium. Next base: position 2,713 of record RZYX01000166.1, read on the forward strand.
CATACTCTTTGTTGTATTATTCGTTAGCAATACTCTTCATAAAGCTAGGCATGAACTACAATGGCCTAATTTACGGGCAACTGATTGCATCTGTCTACATTTTGTTGTTTTTTTACGTTCTAAATCGAAAAGATTTTAACTTCTATTTATTCGATATAAAAGTGGCCAAAGAACTATTTAAGATCGGAATACCACTGGTTCCATGCTTCGTTATTTACTGGGCATTTAATTCAATGGACAAGGTTATGATTTCCCACATGTTAGGACTAAAAGAGGTTGGAATATATTCTATTGGAGCAAAAGTTGCATCTGTAAGTTCTTTTATATATGCAGCATTTGCAGGCGGTTGGCAGTATTTTGCTTTTAGCACAATGAAAGATAAGGATCAGGTAGAACTTACTTCAAAAGTTTTTGAGTATCTTGCAATTGTTTCATTCGTTTCATTTGCAGCCGCCACACTCTGTAATGAATTTATTTTTAATCTTTTCTTTATTGGTGACTACGTTAAGGGATCTGTAGTTTTTCCTTATCTCTTCCTTTCTCCTCTAATATTAATGTTGTTTCAAACAGCAGGTAACCAGTTACTAGTAGTAAAAAAATCTTATTTAATCACTATATGCTTATCATTAGGTCTATTAATAAATCTAACACTAAACTATTTTTTAATTCCACTGTATGGAATAAAAGGTGCTGCACTTGCAACACTTTTAGGACATGCCGGATCTGCATTAATAAT
>RZYX01000167.1 GCA_009930155.1 Clostridia bacterium
CATTAACAGCACTCATATATTGATGAGTGAAAACAGATCTAGTTGCATATGGGTTAACATTAAACTTTTGTAAATATGCTGTGTTTTGCCCCTTTGATATATAATTATCTGCAATAAAATCTGCGCCACCTGTAATTGCTTTTACAGGGCTATCCCATCCCTCTTGCTTCGCCCGTTCAAGTCCGTTTTCAACAGCACTGCCTGTACTACTTGCATACGCACCAATATTGTAATAGTTGTAGTATCCTACATAACCCGAAACAGTACCCGTAACGCTTCCGCTAGTTCCACTGTTTCCTACTTCTTGAATAATCTTACCTGCAAGATAACAGGGATTAACATTATAAGTTATACCCGCTTGTAAAATAGTTTGTGCATATCTAACATCTGTATTTACTGTTCCACCAGATGTGTTAGTGTACGAGATAGTATTGTTCATAAACGAATTTTCAACAACCTGCTCAACAGCCTCCAAAGTATGAATACTTGAATCATAATCAAGCTCTTCAAATTGGAATATGGTCTTTACATCACCAATAAAATTTCTAGGGTCCATAAAAAATGCGACAGCAAGCGGTGTTGTGTTCAAATGGCCCGTTTGACTCGCTTGACTTCCATCAATTATTGTATATGTAAAGCTTCCATCTTGATTATATGTGCCCCAACTCTTATTCAAAAGCAGCCTGCTTGTTCCATCAATATCAACAGTGCACAATCCTGAAGCACCTTCCGCTGCCACCGCCGTATTCCAATCAATACCTGTGTTCAGTGCCTCAAACTCCCAGTTTGGATAAGTTTGGTGCATTTGCCACAGCTTTTCATGATAGCTTGCAGGAAACCCCTTGTCTGAAAGAGCCTCTTTATAATCCTGCTCCTGTGTAGAAGCAGATACAAAAATAATGTTAATAGGTAAAGCTACAACAAAAACAAGCACAAAGCTTAACGCCCGCTTAAACTTCTGTGCTAATTTTTGGGTGTCCATACTATCACCTCTTTTAAGCTAGTAATTGTATTATTAATTCAATTATAACATTTTGTCTAATTTTGTAAACGGTAATTATCTCCAAAATATATAAAATTAATTTAATTTATATATTTTAATAGCAAAATAAGTGATTGTTTAATTAAATTATAAAGTTATTAATAATAAGATCTGTTTCAGCACCCTATGTCCAAGTGAGTGCGCACCACTTTTTGTTGTATTCTTATATATTCTTTTCTATAATGTTACAAAAACAATCAACTATTGACAAATTAATTTTTTCGTGTTAACATTTTATCAATATTTAAATGTGAATATTTATCGAATTTAAACACGCATGTTGACTATTTTCATGTTGATTCTTATATAAACTCCTTAAACAGCTTAATATTATTACCTTAAATCCAAGGGATTTTTAATAACATTTAACATAATTTCGTTTTATATCTTTTATTTTTTATAAAAAAGGAAGTGAAACAATAATGGCATTTTCACAAAATGAAAATCAAACAAAAATATTGTTGGATTCTGGCACTAACGAAATAGAAATTATGGAGTTTACAATTTCAGGTGAAGTATTTGGAATTAATGTTGCAAAAGTAAAAGAAATCATGAGAGCTCGAAAAATTAAATGTATGCCTAACTCTCACAAAGTGATTGAGGGTGTATTTAAACCTAGAGATGAAATTATCACAGTAATAGATTTAGGGAAATATCTTAACCTACCCGAATTCAAAAAAGATGGACACGATATTTTTATAATAACTCATTTTAACAATTTAAACTTCGCTTTTCATGTTGACACGGTTGTTGGAATTGACCGAATTTCATGGAAAGAAATAAAAAAACCTGACAAGGCTATTTATGGTGGAGAAGAAGGTGTTGCTACTGGCATCGCCGAATATCAAAACAGACTTATTACAATTTTAGACTTTGAAAAAATTGTTGCTGAAATAAGTCCTGACTCAAGCATACAAATTAATTCTATAGACACATTAGGTGATAGAGCAGAAAATAATAAAACCATTTTGATCGCAGAAGATTCAATGCTACTGTCAAAACTAATTGTTGAGTGCCTACACAAAGCAGGATACACAAGCACAATAAAAGCAGACAACGGTCAAGAGGCATGGGACTATTTGGTTGAGGCTAAAAATTCAGGTGATGCAATTATGAATCACATTAATTGCATCGTTACCGACATAGAAATGCCCTTAATGGACGGACACAGACTAACAAAGCTTGTTAAGGATGATAAGATTTTAAAAGAAATACCAGTAATCTTATTCTCCTCTTTGATAAGTGAAGAAATAAGACTTAAAGGTAAACAGCTTGGTGCAGATGAACAAATAACAAAACCAGAAATCGCTAAATTAGTTTCAATTATCGATAAACTTACAACAAAGCTATAAATTTAATAATGTGTTAACATTAGGAGGATATATATGAATTTTTTTAATAAAAGTATTACGAGAAAGCTATTACTTTCAATACTGTTACCTGCTTTCATCATGTTTTTATTTCTTACGCTTTTGGTTTTAAGCACTGTTAAAGAAAGCGTTAACACACAATCAGATGAGATAATTAAAGATGGTTCTATTGCGTCTTCATCAGAAATCGATAATTTTTTCATTGAATTTCTAAGTATCGTTGATGTTTCTGCTGTTAACGGTAATGTTATAAATTATCTTGACAATACTAAGCCTGGTATGAGACTTAATGAAATGCCTGAATACGCATTAATTATGAATGAGCTAAATAAAGTTGCCGGACTTGACAAAGAAAATATCATGGCTGCTTGGATAGGCGATACCGATTCTAGCCAAGTTATGATTGGTGACGGTTTTATAACCGATACCGATTATGATATTACTAAGCGTGAGTGGTATATGCAAGCGATAGAAGGTGATAAAGCTATAATAGCAGAGCCCTACATAGATGCAAACACAGAGGAAATGGTTGTTAGCATTGTTGCTCCTGTGTTTAAAGACGGTACTTTGCTTGGAGTTTTTGGTGTTGATTTAAGCTTAACCCACCTTTATGATGTAATGTCAAGTACAAAACTTGGTGAAACAGGTTATTACACCTTCTTAACAAAAGAAGGAACTATAATATATAACCCAAACAAAGATTATATCTTAAAAAATATTAGTGAGCTACCTGTTTCTGATAATGCAAAAGATAGGATTGCCACAAATGAGCAAGGCAATATTACATATGAACTAGGCTCCAACTCTATCCATGGATATGTTAATGAAATAGGTGACACTTCATGGAAGTCGATTTCATCGCTACCTGACCAAGAATACAATGAAATATATAATCATTTGACGGTTTGTCAAGTCAAGTGCGACACTTCGTGTAAAAACATTTGAATTGGTGATTTCCATCCTAAACATTTTCTTGGTCTGTTATTAAGGAG
>RZYX01000168.1 GCA_009930155.1 Clostridia bacterium
GTGTAGTTGGCTGTGTTTTGCACGTTAATTTCATTTTTTCTCTGCCTCTTCAATGAGTTTAGTAAGATCTTCAACCGTTGATTTTTTAGTGTACTTGATACCTAATTCATCGGCTTTTGCTTTAAGCTCTGTAAGCTCATCACCATTCTCTGCCTCTTCAATGAGTTCTGCCGCATTTGTAGCAATTAGCTCATTACCAAAATGTTTTTCTACATCAACAACATCGCCAACTTTTTTAGTAACTCCGTCAATGAAGACGGAGCGTGTGATTTTTACTTTCATATTACAATCCTACATCATTTGAAGCAGCAAAAGCAGCAGCATGTCTAATTGCAATATCCGCTGATTGGAACGCCCGAACAACTAGGCCGCCACTATCAGCTTTTGCATATGGGTCAAGCATAAGGTCAAGTCCACCCCAAAGACCAAGAATAATCTCTGAAAAATCACCAAACAACACAGTATTTGCGTTCATCTGCATCGTTGAATATGCACCATATCCATTTACTTCGTTGTCTTCAAAAATCATAGCCGCAGCACCTGCTACTTTTGGTGTTGATTTTGCTGTACCTTTAATAGAAGGTGTCATCACATAATTACATGTAGAAGAATCATAATTTGCTGTTTCAAGTGCTGTTTCAAATTTAACTGCATTTGCAAAGTTAAAACCACCTGCAGCAGTAGCACAACTTACTGAGCCAATCCCTGATGTATTTAAAATACCTCTTGGTTGACCACTTGCACCACTTCCACTAATAATTGCTTTGTCGATTCCAAGACCTAAAACTTTTGATAGGTCATTCATCAAAAGAGCATCTACAGAAGGGTTAGACTGCATCAAAAGCTGACGTGTGGTAGCTGTTTTAGCCGTAATTGTCTTAGGACTCATATTAATCATACCGATAGTAAGTTCTGATTGAGTAGTGCCTACACCTTCTGTAACCCAGTATGCAGTAGATGCGCCTGTTTGCTTAGAAATAGCAACATTTCCAACGAGGCCATCAAGAGTTTGAACTCCCAATTGCATCATCAATGCACGCGCTCGCAATAACTCAATAAAACTACCAGGCATATAGTTTGTAGCGACAAGATTTCCACCTGCTGTTGCCACACCTGTATTCATGTCACGCTTTGAGGTCAAGACATCGTGAGGAATATAAATACCGTTTGCTGATCTGCCATATTGTTTTTCAACTTCTTGGCTCAATTCACGCTCATACCCTGCATCAATTCTTGAGCCTGGCATTGTTGAAAGAAGAGCTCGACTTAATGAATAACGCTTTAATTCTTTGTCTGTTAATCCAAGTTCTGCACGAATTGGTGTATTAACTGGTTTTTCGAGGTTAGCAATAACGCCTTGAACTCTTTGTGTGACATCATTCGCATTCAATGTGCGCTCTAAACTGTCAAACTCTTTTTTGTATCCGTCGAATTCTGCTGATTCTTCATCAGTAAGATCACGTTTTTCAGCAGTTGCTTTATCTGTTAAAGCTTTCATTCGCTCCAAGAGCTTTTTTAATCTTTCGTTCATTTAACTTTCCTTGTGTAAATTTCTAAATCGCGTTTCGCAATTTGTAGTTTTGAAATATCAGGCTCATTCTGATTTTCCACCGCTTGACGACCTACTGTAGCACCGCTATCAAACCCTTTCCATACCGCTGAAAGCTCTAAGATAGTAAATCTAGTAACAAGTACATGTGTAGGCTCTCCTTTTTTTTCTGTTTCAATAACCTCATCGATGGTATAACCAATAGATACATCCGTTAAAATGCCCTCAGAATATTTCTGAAATATCTTTAGGCTGTCTTCATCACTTCCAAAAATAACATCACACTTAACTTCTCCATTTTCTAAGCGCAAATTTTCAACTCTGCCAATGGCATTATCAACACTTGGGCGATGGTCCTTAAAAAATGTACGCAGTTCAGTTAGTACAGCGCCTTTTGGGTCTAATTCTTCAATATAGATTCGACCTTCCCACCAGTCGTAACGCTCTCCTGCATTGTCTTTTGATATAAGAATAAAAGGAACGGTACGAGTTTCATTGTTAATAAGGATCGTATCTGCTCTAATTTTTTTCTCAAAACTTCTACTGTGAAGTACATCCATTAAATTTTTAGGCATTCTGTGTGCCTCCTTGTGTTGGCTTTCCTGCTTCTACCATGTTCAATGGCTCTAAATAAACATCCCCATTTTCAATAGGGTTTAAATCTTCTAGCTCTCTAATTTCGTTAACACTGAGCCATCCCCAATTTCTACCCTTGGTATAAGCTTCGTATCTTGCTTGAATGTTTCCTCTTAGAAGTGCATTTGCGTTAAACTTGAAAAAATAGCCTGATTCTCTTTCTGTAGTTGTCAACAAATGAAAATTTAAAGCCTCTTCAATCTTTGTGGCGAATGGGATGATAGAAGTTGTAGCAAATTCTATGTTCTGCTCTTCAATGTTTGAGAATGTAGCTTTTTCAAGATCTCCAATTTTATGAGGAGGCACACCAAAGATACGAGCTATTTCGGAAACTTGAAATTTTCGTGACTCTATAAACTGTGCATCTTTCATGTTTAACGGAATACCAACATAATCAGCGCCACCCTCTAAAATTCCAGTTTTGAAACTGTTATTACCACCATAATTTTCATTAAATGAGTTTTTTAATCTGTTATATGCAGGTTCAGACAATGTTTGAGGAGTTTTTATAAATCCGTTTGGTTTTCCACCGTTGTCATAGTAAAGTTCTGCATGATTTTCAGCTTTTAAACCAAGCCCTACGCTTCTTCTACATACTCCGATTGGAGAAAGACCATCTATTCCATTGAGAGTTAAGTAAGGAATATTGATTACTTCTTCAAAAGTTAGTTTTCTTGACCCATTTTTATCGGTGTAGTTGTAGTAAATTTTCCCATTTATTCGTTCTTTGTGCACATATTGAGGAAGAAGAACATTAAGTTCAACAGTATCACCGTATATATTCATCCCTTTATGAATGTATGCTGATCCTTGCAAAAGCATCGAGGCAACAAAAGACTGTTTAAACGAAAAAATATTTACTTCATTATTTGGGCGATATTTTAGAAGTTTGTATAGCATATGGTCTAAAGCTTGTTCTGTTTTATCACCTGTTTTTTTATGGAGAGATAATGGAAGCATTGCTATAGATTCTGATAGAAGTTTTACTGCTGCAAAAACTGCTGTCATTTGTAGTGATACGTTTGGAGTTACATTGCCAATAGAAGATCCTGAGTTTAGCATATGAAATTTAGCGTACATTTCATCATAGTTAATACTTCTACCAACTAAAGCACGAGCAATATTGCTAAAATACCCCAAGTCATCCCTCCACTATTTTTCCAAAGTTTAACGATGGAGTTACGCAGTTTTTAGGTGATTTTGGAGGGGAAATTAAAC
>RZYX01000169.1 GCA_009930155.1 Clostridia bacterium
CTATCATACCGCCGTAAATGTTGCAAAAGTTCCCGCAACCATTACGGCGCAAAGTGTACGTAAAATTGCATTAGCCATGGGACTTTTTTCTTCTAATGTAAATATCAAAGAAATTGAAACGATGATTAATGCTGAATCATCTCATTCGTCTATTACCCCTGTTATGTTTGAATACGCACTTTTTGAGCGAGCACGAAGTAATCGTAAAAAAATTGTGCTTCCTGAAAGCGGTGATGAGCGTATTTTAAGAGCAACAGAAATTTTATTACGTCGAAATGTTGCTGAGATTATATTGTTAGGCGATGCGGAAGAAGTTTTGCGAAAAAGTGCTTCATTAGGATTAGATATTAGCAAAGCAACGATTATTAACCCTACTACGTCTCCTTTAATGGATGAATTTGTGAGCTCTTTTTATGAAATGCGTAAGGCCAAAGGCCTATCTTTGGAAGTAGCGCGTGATAGCATGATGCTTACCAATTATTTTGCAACGATGATGGTTGCTTTGGGGTATGCCGATGGTATGGTTTCAGGTGCTATTCATACGACACAAGAGACGATTCGTCCAGCCCTTCAAATTATTAAAACCAAACCGAATATTTCAATTGTTTCAAGCCTTTTCTTTATGTGTTTAGATACTCGTGTGCTTGTTTATGGTGATTGTGCCGTCAATCAAGACCCTAATGCAGAAGAATTCGCACAAATTGCTATCTCCTCCGCAGATACAGCAAGCATGTTTGGCATTGAGCCAAAAATTGCGATGCTTTCTTACTCAACAGGCGATTCTGGCAAAGGAGAAGAGGTTGAAAAAGTTCGTCTTGCCACTAAAATTGTCAAAGAAATGCGACCTGATTTAATGGTGGAAGGGCCTATTCAATACGATGCTGCCATTGATCCGACGGTTGCTAAAACAAAACTTCCTAATAGTAAAGTTGCAGGGGAAGCCACTATCTTTATTTTTCCAGATTTAAATACAGGTAACAATACCTACAAAGCGGTTCAAAGAAGTTCAGGTGCTGTTGCTATTGGTCCAGTGCTTCAAGGTCTTCGTAAACCAGTCAATGACCTTAGTCGTGGATGTTTAGTTCCTGATATTGTCAACACCGTAGCCATTACTGCTATTCAAGCACAAACCAACGATGGAGTAAGCAATTGAAAATCTTAGTTTTAAACGCAGGGAGTTCTTCTGTTAAATTTCAACTTTTCAACATGGCGAACAATGCAGTTTTAGCCAGTGGATTGATTGAACAAATTAGTGAGCCAATGTCACGAACACGTATGAAGTACAAGGATACTTCTGGCGTCGAGCAGCTTATTGAGCAAACAGCACCCATTGCTGACCATCATGAGGCACTTAAAAAAATGAGTCTGCTTTTAATTGAATCAGGGGTCATTCATAATCTCAATGATCTTGATGGAATAGGGCATCGTGTGGTACAAGGAGGTGCGTCCTTTCAAGCTCCTGCGATGATAGATGAGTATGTTATGTCTGAAATTGAAAGGCTCATTCCTCTAGCGCCACTTCATAATCCAGGACATCTCTCAGGGATGAAAGTTTCGGTAGAGCAAAGTCCAAATGTGCCTCAAGTGGCTATTTTTGACACCGCCTTCCATTCAACTCTACCCAAATATGCGTACATGTATGCATTGCCCTATAAATATTACGAAGAACTTAGAATTAGGCGTTATGGTTTTCATGGAACCTCACATCGATACATTGTTAAGGAAGCCGCCAAGTATCTAAAACAAGATATAAACACACTGAATGCTATTACGCTTCATTTAGGAAATGGTGCCAGTATTGCAGCCATCGAAAATGGTAAAAGTGTCGACACTTCTATGGGACTTACTCCGCTTGAGGGTCTTATTATGGGAACACGTAGCGGGGATATAGACCCAGCTATTTTGTTCTATTTGGCGCGTAAACGAGGGTTAACGCTTGATGAATTAGATCGTATGCTTAATAAAGAGAGTGGCTTAAAAGGCATTTGTGGAAGTAATGATATGCGAGAAATTAGCCGCTTGGCACACGAAGGAAATGAACAAGCACAACTGGCTCGTGATATGTTTAATTATCGTTTGAAGAAATATATTGGTGCATACAGTGCTGTTTTAGGTCGTGTAGATTGTATTATTTTCACTGGGGGTATTGGTGAAAATGATAGTGAAGTACGGTGTGAGTCTTGCAGTCGCTTAGAAAACTTTGGAATTAAAATAGATGCAACACGTAATACAGCGCGAATAGAAGGCATCCGACAAATTAGCACGGATGATAGCGCTGTAAAAGTATTGGTTATTCCAACCAACGAAGAGCTAGAAATTGCTGTTGAAACAATGGAAATGATAGAAAAACATTGTTGAATTATGTTTTACATGTAGAGATTTTCTCTACATGTCGTTTATGATAAAAGCTCTTTAGCCAGTGTGTTAATTCTCTTTCCATCGGCAACACCTTCACATTCTATCAAGACAGCACCCATTAATTTTCCTATCTCTTTTAGGCTTGAAATACCTTGCGCTTCAATATGTTTAGAAATAATCGCTTTAAGTGCTTCATCGCTAAGTTGTTCTGGTAGGTATGCTTTTAGAATTTTTGCTTCTGCACACTCTTTTTCATATAAATCTTCTCGCCCCGCTTCTTTAAATGCAGTAGCAGCATCATCACGCTGTTTAAGCGATTTTTGAATAATCTTCACAATATCTGCATCGCTAAGCTCTTTACGTTCATCTACTTCAATTTGTTTTAGTGCACTCATTAAAAAACGAATAGCATCACGCATAAAATTATCTTTATTTTTCATTGCATTTTTGAGATCATCTTGAAGCTTTCTTTTAAGTTCAGACATCATTTTTCCTTTTATTTTGGATTTTCATTCACGGGGTATTTTATAGTATACTTTCGTAAAACAGAATAAAATGGAGTGCTATGAGAGTTTTTACATGTAGCCTTGTTGTCGCTTGTACATTGGTAGGCTGTGCCAATCATCCTGCTAGTCCAGATATCAGTATGAAACCTCCCGTGTATGTTGATGAGATGCCAACACGTGTGAATGAAAATATGGCTTCAAATCCTGGGAGTCTTTTTGGACAAGGAGATAATCCTTTATTTGCTGATTTGAAGGCAATGCATGTCAATGATATTGTAACAATCACCATTACTGAGCAAACCGTTCAAACATCTTCAGGGAAGAAAGCTTTATCCAAGGAGAGTAGTAGCGACTTAAACGCAGGTATGATTACAGGAGTACCTTTTGGTGGTGCGATAGGTAATGTTGCAGATAAAATTGCTACGAAGTCTGCAAATTTAGGTTTTAGCGCAGGGTCAACTAATTCATTTACAGGAACAGGAAGTACAAGCCGTAATGAAAGTTTCAATACAACAATTTCTGCACGTATTATT
>RZYX01000042.1 GCA_009930155.1 Clostridia bacterium
ATACTCGTCGTACATTTCCATAGCTGCTTTTGTTTCAAGACCGATAATGGACTGATGAAGCACAACTTGATTGAGAACAGAACCAAGAACATATCTGGAATTGTCGCCCTCAACAGCTGTCTCAACAGCCTCAGAAATAGCACAGCCTAAAGAACCTGTAGTATCTGGAAACTTTTCTAAAATAGCACGACCAACCTTTGTTGTGTTAGATGGACTTGGAATAATTTTAGCTCCAAAAGTTTCAATAATATTTTTTCTGTAAGGCTTTTGTTGATAGCTTCCTTTAACCATATAAACAGTAAGAGGAAGGTGATAGTAAGAACAAGCCATAGAGAGTGCAGTGCCCCACTGGCCTGCTCCTGTTTCAGTTGTAAGTGACTTAAGACCTTGCTCTTTAGCGTAATAAGCCTGAGGAATAGCGGAATTAAGCTTATGGCTTCCTGAAGTATTGTTTCCCTCGAACTTATAATAAATCTTTGCAGGGGTGCCAAGCTCTTTTTCAAGGCAATAGGCACGGATAAGAGGGGATGGACGACACATTTTGTAAAATTCAATGATATCCTTTGGGATATCAATATACCTTGTTGTATCATCTAGTTCCTGTTTTGCAAGTTCTGTGCAAAAAACTGGAGTAAGGTCATCCAATGTAACCGGTTTTAGTGTTCCCGGATTAAGCAATGGAGGCTGCTTCTCTTTCATGTCTGCACGAAGATTATACCACTGCTTTGGAATATATTCCTCAGGCAGATTTATACGATACGGTACATTTTTTGACATAGCAATCGCTCCTTTAAAAATAAAATTAGTAATAAAAAAACTCCTGTCCCTTGTAAAACAAGGGACAGGAGAGATTACTCCTGCGGTACCACCCAAATTGGCAAAAAGCCCACTCTAAATGCGTACAAATATACGCTCTTCAAGATAACGGGTGAAGTTCCCGTCAGCCACTACTCAGTAAAAAACCTTTCGCTCTGCCCTCATAAGTCCATTCAATGTAACTCAAACACTACCACAATCTCACCATCTGTGGCTCTCTAAAAGCTGAAAATACATCTACTAATCTTAATCAACGGTTTAGTTTATAATATGTCGTAATTATAAGTGTGTTAAAGGGGTTTGTCAAGTTTTTTTTAGAAGTTTTTTAGATTATCCACATAAGAACGCATTTCTTCCTTAGTTTTAACATCCTTTATTTTATCAATAATAATCTTCTGTTTGCTTTCTGGCATTGCTGCAAAATGGTCAAGTGCATTAAGGTCTTGAGCAAGTGCAAGGCTAAATCCTAGGGGTAAATCTTTGAAGATGTCATTTTCATAATTCATTAGGAACCTCCTGCTTTTGGTTATAGTGTTCTGCAATAAGCATAAGCTCACCGAGCGTTGATACATTGGCGTTTGACACTTTTAGCTGGCTCTTGATTTTTGGTGGCAAAGAGTTATAGTAGCTGAAAAGTTCGGGATTATTTTTGTCAATCTCCATTATAGATTACTCCAAAAATATTTATTTTATATATATTTTTTGAGGTTTTTAGCAAAATATTACAGGTAAAAATAGTAAAAAATGCAGCGATAAAATCACTGCATTAAATGTAAGCATAATTTAATTTTGATTCTTATTTTTTACCTATCTTTCTTTCTGTGCCGTTTGCAAGTCTTTTTAGATTTTCACGGTGTCTCCAAAAAGCAAGTGCGGCATAAGCAGTAGTGACAAGCACTATTAATATACTTTGTGGCTGGTTGTAGTAAAAAATAGCCATAAAAACAATTAGAAAAAACGAATAGGCAAGAGAAGCAAGCGACATATATTTTGTTAATGCAAGCAAAATAAGGGCTGGTATTCCTGCAAGTAAAAATGCTCTGTAATCAATTGCAAGAAAAATCCCAAGCGACGCTGCAATACCTTTGCCACCTTTAAATTTCATATAGAATGGATAGTTATGCCCTAAAATGACACCAAAACCGGTCAGAAGTAAAAGTAGGGTGCTGTCGTCTAAAAAGTGCTGGGCAAGTAAAACTGCAGCAACACCTTTTAGTGCATCAACTATAAGGCAAAACATACCAAGCCCTGTGCCAAAAACACGAATTGCATTTGTGGCGCCTGCATTACCGCTACCGTAGTCGCGTATATCAACTTTTTTTACAAGTTGACCAACGATATATGATGTTTGAAAACAACCTATTGTATAGCCTAATAAAAGGCATAGTAAATAATTCATAATTGTACCCTCCATGTATGGTAAATTAATTTATTATATCAAAGATAAACACTAAGTTCAAGCTAAAAGTATATACATTTTGTTAATTTAAAAATACAATTGTTTAATTACGGTTGCAATTCGCTCTTACTTATTTTGTCTATATTGAGCATAAAAAATAATAGTAATTTATATTAGATATAATGAATATAAAAATGGTGTGGAATTAGATTGCAAAAACATAAAATATAAAATGAGCAGGTGAGTTTTGCGGTTGCAATTCTTGCCTGATTTTTTATTTTTAGTGCCACCTATTTTTGTTTATTCTTGTTTTTTATGTGTTTTCTTCCATTTAAAGAAAAATAAAAAAGCCTACAAACACGCAACGAACAGCGTAGTCATAGGCTTTTTAAGTGGTGGACATTGACGGGTTCGAACCGCCGACCTTCCGCACGTCAAGCGGATGCTCTACCAGCTGAGCTAAATGTCCAATTTCGAAAGTTATTATATATGATTTAGGCAATAAAATCAAGAGCAAAACAAAAAATATAAAATATCTTAAAAATAATTTTATAAATTATTATATTCAAAAATCAAACGATTGAATATTCACTAAATTGATTACATGATTATATTATAGTTGAAAACCTATTCAACTATTAATAGGTTTATGAAATATATTCATTTTGAATATATGGTTATTAATTGGTATAATAAGTGCTATAAAGGAGTGAATGCATTGGGTAATTCATTTGAAAAAATTTATGAAACTGTTAAAAAAATCCCAAAGGGAAAAGTGGCAACATATGGACAGATAGCGACTCTTGCGGGTAATCCTAAATGGTCACAGGTAGTTGGGTATGCACTTCATGCAAATCCTAAGCCTAATGAAATCCCATGTTATAGGGTTGTTAATAGATTTGGGGAACCTTCAAAATCATTTGCTTTTGGCGGTTGTGAAACCCAAAGGTTATTGCTTGAAATGGATGGTATAGAATTTTTAAAAGGTGGAAATATTGACCTTGAGAAATATCAGTGGCAACCATAATATATATTGTAAAATAAATAAAAACTAGTCACATAAAGTTAATTCTTATGTGACTAGTTTTATATAATTTAATGTTGAGTTATAGATTAAAATAGGCTTATTAAAGACAAAATCAAATATATCAATACCCGTTTGGATGAGCTTTGTGCCAGTTCCAAGCAGATTGTATAATCGTATCAATTTGTGAGTTTTTTGGTTGCCATTTTAAAATTTCATTTGCTTTTTTTGCTGATGCAATAAGTTGTGCTGGGTCACCCGCTCGGCGTGGCTCAATTTTTATAGGGATTTGATGACCTGTGATTTTTCTTGCACATTCAATAACTTCCATAACACTAAATCCAATACCGTTACCAAAGTTGAAAGTATCACTTTTTCCACCGTTCATCAAATGTCCCATAGCTAGTATGTGTGCTTTTGCAAGGTCGGTAACATGAATATAGTCACGGATGCAGGTTCCATCTTTTGTGTCATAATCATTTCCAAAAACACTTATAAAATCTCGCTTGCCAGTTGCTACTTCTAAAACAAGTGGAATAAGATGTGTTTCAGGACTATGGTCTTCTCCAATGTTGCCAAATACATGTGCACCACAGGCGTTAAAATAACGCATAGAAACAAATTTAATTCCGTGTGCCAGTTCAGTCCATTTAAACATTTTTTCCATTGCAAGCTTGGTTTCGCCATATGTGTTGGTAGGATTTGTTGGATCTGTTTCAGTTAAAGGTACACTTTTAGGTTCGCCATATACTGAGGCAGTGGAGGAAAATACAATTTTATCAACACCGTTTGATACCATGCTTTGGAGCAAAGTTTTTGTGCCACAAATATTATTGTCATAATATTTAAGCGGATCTGTCATAGATTCTGCAACAAGTGAATCTGCCGCAAAGTGAATAACACCCTCTATTATTTCTTTTTTGAAAATGTTGTCGAGAAATTCACGGTCACGAATATCACCTTTATAAAACTTAGCGTTTGGATGAAGAGCTTCAACATGTCCTGTTTCAAGATTGTCAATAATTACAACATCTTTGCCAATGTTTATAAGCTCATACACCGTGTGCGAACCGATATACCCCGCACCACCTAAAACCAAAATACTCATATTTGCTTCCTCCGATTGTTTTATAATTACCTGCCTTTAAAAAGGAGAATAAAAGTAAGTTGTATTAAAAAATGCCACTTACACTTTCTCATAGATTACTTTTCACAGTAATCTTTTAAAAATTCTATTGCTTTTTTGTATCCGTCAAATCCCATGCCACAAAATGTTTTTAGTGCCACAAGAGAAACATAGGACTTATGCCTGAAATCTTCTCGCTCATATATGTTTGAAAGATGTACTTCAGCACAAGGAATAGAAACCGCCTTTAGTGCATCAAGTATTGCAATGCTTGTATGAGTATATGCAGCAGGATTTATCAAAATTGCATCAAAAACCCCATGTGCTTGCTGGATTTTATCAACTATTGCACCCTCGTGATTAGACTGAAAAAGCTCACATTCAATTTTGTTTTCAGAACAAACACTTAAAATAAAAGATTGCAATGCTTTAAAGGAGCCTTCTCCGTAAATGTCCTTTTCACGAATGCCAAGCATGTTTATATTAGGGCCATTGATTACAAGCAATTTCACAAAACCGTCTCCTCAATCTTTTTTAACACCTCTGCAGCACAGCTTTTGACAGTGTCATTATTTAAAATGCTTATATCGCTGCATTTTTCATAAATAGGCAATCTTTGGTTATAAAGTGCCTTTATTGCCTCAGTATTTTTAGACAGAGGACGCCCTTGTGTAGACAATAGGTCAATATCTCTCTTTATAAATACCATTTTACCATTTTTCCTTAAACTATTGCAAGCATCTTTTCTTAAAATTGCACCGCCACCAGAAGCAATTACAACACCGGTTTTTGCCCCTGCGGATTTAACTGCGAGTGCTTCTAGTTGCCTAAATTCTAGTTCGCCATATTTTTCAAATATTTCAGGGATAGTCATACCTGCATTTTGTTCAACTAAGATATCGGTATCAATAAATGGTCTATTAAGAGAGGCAGCAATTTCTTTGCCAATACTAGATTTGCCACAGGAAGGCATACCTATTAAAACAATATTTGAAAGCTGAGATAAAAGTTTTTTATATATTTCCATTATTTTTATATCATCAATAGTTGTATCAAAAAATAATTCGCAAGCGTATTTAGCTTGTGCAACAAGCATTAAAAGCCCGTTGGAGCAATTTATTCCAAGTTCCTCTGCCTGAAGTAAAAGTGCGGTTTTAAGAGGATTATAAATAACATCAACAACTCCGCAACATTCTGTAAAGTGGGATAGCTTTACAGGGGATTCGGAATCGTCTGGAAACATTCCAACGGGAGTTGTGTTTATTATTATCTCGCTGTCAAAATGCTTTGAAATGTTTTTATAATTATTTTCACCATTTCTGGATACGACAACAAATTCACGGGCACCTGCATCTTGTGCACAAGCGGTTGCAGTAAGGGATGTTCCGCCACTTCCCAAAATCAAAACCTTTTTACCGCTAAGCTCAATACCCTTTTCTTTAAGCATATAGTTAAATCCAAGATAGTCAGTGTTGTATCCAAAAAGCTTGCCTTTTTTGTTTACTACGGTGTTAACGGCACCAATACGGAGTGCATTGGTGCTCAGTGTATCACATAGCGGAATGATACGCTGTTTATATGGAATGGTTATGTTTAGCCCTCCAAAATCACGATTTTTGATAAATTCATCAAATTCGATTTTGTCAACGCTAACAAGTTCATAAAGATAATCTCCAAGCATTGCGTGTATTTGCTTTGAAAAACTGTGCGAAAGCTTTTCGCCAACAAGACCATAGAATAACATAAAAACGCTCCTTTAAAATATCTCGGAGTAACTGCCAAGATAAACAAATTGCTCTAGCTCATCATCAAGCTCGCAAAGTAGCCTTACAACATCGGGTGAGAATACATTTGCATCAATATCAAAATAGAACATGAACTCAAAGTTTTTGCCTGGCATAGGTCGGCTTTCAAGCTTTGAAAGGTTGATCCCAAGTGCTGAAAGGCGAGAGATAATACCATAAAGTGAACCTGGGCGATGAGGCAAACAAAGCATAAGGCTTATTTTATCTGCACCTGGATAAATTTCTAAATTCTTTGAAATACAGATGAAACGGGTAAAGTTATTGTTATTATTCATTACATCATCGCTTAGAATACAAAGGTTGTAAAGCTCTGCACAGTCATGAGATGAAAGCGCCGCAATGTCATTCCTTTCACTTTCTGCAACTCGTTTTGCAGCTATTGCAGTGTTTTCACAAACCGTTACTTTAATATTGAGCGATTTTAAAAACTCGCTGCACTGATTTATCGCTTGTTCGTGTGAGAAAATCTCTTTAATATCTGATAATTTTATACCTTTTTTAGTAAGCAGGTTATGCTCAATACGCATTTGAATACTGCGTACAATATAAAATTTATTTTTTTTCATAAGGTCATATACTTCGTTTACAGAACCTGCTGTGCTGTTTTCAATCGGCAAAACACCATACTTACAAAGTCCTTTGTCAACGGCATGAAAAACGCCTTCAAAACCGTTAAAATACATTATGTTAGGTGTTGAAAAGAGCCTGTCACAAGCTGCTTGTGAATACGCACCTTCAATACCCTGACAAGCAACCACAGCACGAGTAGGAAATACTTGGTCGGTTGACTTGATTGAATTTTCGATGCTTGTTTTAAGTTGGCTTTGTGATGTTAAAATACGGTTTTGATATGAACGGCTAACGCTGAACAAGGTAGAGAAAAGAACTTGAATATAGTTAGCTAGTTCATCACCAGAAAGGTCAGCAACACGGTTTAAAATCTCTCTTTCACGAGTTTTATCAAAAATAGGCAATACATTTTCTTGCTTGTAATGTGCAATATCTTTTGAGAGGTCCATTCGTTTTTTTAGCAAACCTACAAGCTCACTGTCAATTTTATCAATATTATTTCTAGCATCATTTATATTCATTTTAATCTACTCCTCAAAAAATTATATCATTAAGTCGAGCAGAGCAATTGCAGTTGCAGCCTCTACACAAGCAACAGCTCGGGGTACGATACAGGGGTCGTGCCTGCCTTTAATTTCAAGTTCTGCTTGTTCTCCCGTGTCCAAATTAACGGAAGATTGCTCTTTTGAAATTGAAGGTGTTGGCTTTATTGCTACTTTAAATATAAGGGGCATACCAGTTGAAATTCCTCCAAGTACACCGCCAGAGTTATTAGTTTTAGTTTTTATCTCTTCATTATTTAAGTAAAACTCATCATTGTTTTGGCTACCAAAAATTGAGCAGGCATCAAACCCGTTTCCAAATTCAATTCCCTTAACGGCAGGTATTCCAAATATTGCTGATGAAATTTTGTTTTCAATTCCGTCAAAGATAGGTTCTCCAATTCCAACAGGAAGACCAACGGTACAGCACTCAATAGTTCCACCTACAGAGTCGCCTTGTGCTTTTGCCTTTGCAATCTTGTCTTTCATTGCATTGCCTTTGTTATCATCTATAACGGCAAAATCTTTTTGTATTAAATCTTCAAGTTGACTTGCAGTTACAAAGACAGGGTCAAAGCTCTTGTCAACTTCATCTGCAATTGAACAGATATGAGCACCTATGGTTATTCCTGAAAGTTCAAGAACTTGCTTACAAACAGCGCCAGCAAAGCAAAGTGGTGCTGTAAGTCTGCCAGAGAAATGACCGCCACCACGAAAATCGTTTGCACCTCCATGTTTTACAAATGCTGTAAAATCAGCGTGCGATGGTCTTGGTACATCTTTTATATTTTTATAATCCTGAGAGCGGGTGTCTGTGTTTTCAATCATAGCACAAAGAGGAGCACCGCAGGTTTTGTCTTCAAAAATACCAGAGAGAATTTGTGGAGTATCTTTTTCTTTTCTGGCAGTTGAATATTGGCCACCAGGGGCACGACGAGCCATAAATCGAAAGATTTTATCCATATCTATTTGCACACCAGCAGGCAATCCGTCAATAACGACACCAATAGCTTGCGAGTGGGACTGTCCAAATATAGAGATTTTTAGTTTGTCTCCAAAGTTAGATGACATTTATATTACCTCCGAGCTTTTTATAGTCGTTAAAAAAATCAGGGTATGATTTTAAAACTGCGTGAGCATCAGTTATACTAACATCGCCAAGGCACATTGTTGCTGCGATTGCGGCAGACATTACAATGCGGTGGTCGTTAAAGCCATTTACAATTCCACCAGTAAGAGTGCTTTTTCCATATATAGTAAGCTCTCCATCACAGTAGCTTGCTTTTGAACCAAGAGATTTTAAAAGGCTCATAACACCATCAATTCTATCGCATTCCTTTAGCCTTAGCCTATGTGTGTTTTTGATTTTAGAAACTCCATTTGCAACGCTTGCAAGCACACAGATAATGGGCACGAGGTCTGGGATATCCTTTGCATCAATGCAAAATGGATTACGGCTTTTTGGGGTAACGCTTACAAAGTTTTTACCCTGCTGAACATCAGCACCATATAGCTTTAAAACTTCTATAATAGCTTTGTCGCCTTGTGCAGAACTAAAGTCAAGTCCTGTGCAGGTTATTTTTTTGCCTATAGCACCACAGCAAAGCCAAAACGCAGCGTTCGACCAATCCCCTTGAACATCAATTTGTTTTGGTGAAACATAATGAGAGTTTGGTGCAAGGCTATATCCAGACTCTGTACTTTTAACTTTCACTCCAAATTTCTCCATAACTTCAATCGTTATATCAACATAGCTTTTTGACTCAAGAGGGGATAAAAGGCGTATTTCTCCACCGTCGTTGGTGAGAGGGAGTGAAAGCAAAAGCCCAGTTACGAACTGGGAACTTATATCACCAGGTATATTAAAAACTCCACCACTCATTTTGCCTCCCAGTGTTGTTGGAATTGAATCGAATGTAAAGGTTACATCATGTTGTTTTATTTGATTTACAAGGGTGTTTATTGGTCTGCTTGGCAATCTGCCTATGCCTTCAAAACTTGCGTTATTGCCAATTGCAGCGGCAATGGGAAGTAAAAACCTAAGGGTTGAACCACTTTCAATACAGTTAAGTACAGGAGATTTTGAAACACTTTGTGCAGGAAAAACTGTGATACAGTTATCGCTGATTTTATCAAATTTGCATCCAAACGCCTTAAGGCATCCAATAGTTGCTTCAATGTCTTTTGAAAAATTTGTGCTGATAAAAACATTAGTAGGAGTGTTTGAAAAAGCAGCACAAATAAGTATTCTATGGGCATAGGATTTTGACGGTATACAGTTGATTTCGCCTTCAAGTGTAGATGGCTTTATAAAAGCATCCATAAAAAACCTCCTTAATGTTAAAATTAAAGTCCAAGATCTATAAAGTCGCAAAGTTTATTGATATCTATTTTAAATAATATGCATTTCCCAATTTCTTTGGGAATAACGAGGTTAATTGTATTACCTGTTCTTTTTTTATCTGATACTGCAACTGAAAAAAGCGTTTGGGCATCAAAATCACACTGTGTTGGTAATCCGTTTGCTTTTAACGCTTGCTCAATTTTGGGTGAGCAGTCATAATCACAAAGATTTGATTTGAATGCAGCTTTGCTGATAACACACATACCGATTGCAACTGCTTGACCGTGAGTTATTTTAAAATTACTTTGCTTTTCAATGCAGTGGCCAATGGTGTGCCCAAAATTTAAAAGCTGTCTTGTACCAAGGTCAAATTCATCTTCGTTGACTATATCTCTTTTTATTGTAACGCATTGTGTTATGATTTGCTCTATGTTTTTTTTGCATTCGCCATTTAAAAGTGTGCTAAAAAGCTTGTGCGAAGAAATAACACCGTATTTAATTGCTTCTGCAATACCGTCGGCAAACACATTTTCTGGCAAAGAGTCAAGCGTGCTGTAGTCACAAATTACAAGTGAAGGTTGCCAAAAAGCACCAGCAAGGTTTTTGCCAGCTTTAAGGTTTATTCCTGTTTTTCCTCCAACAGAGGAGTCAATAGCAGCCAAAAAAGTAGTTGGAATTTGCACAAATTTTATGCCACGCAGATATGATGATGCACAAAATCCAGCAAGGTCACCAACAACTCCTCCACCTAGAGCGATTATAACATCACTCCTGCTTATCTCGTTTGTAGCAAGGAACTCTAAAGCACTAGTAAAGGTTGAAATGTTTTTTGAACACTCACCGTTTTTAAAAACATATTTGCATGTGTCAAATCCGCTTTGCTCAAGTGAATTTTGTACGCAGTTTGCATATAATGAGTCTACAATATCATCTGTTATTATTGCGGCTTTGCAGGGCTTAATAACATTGCGAACAAGCTCGCCAGTACTTTTTAGTAAATTAGAGCCAATTAAAACTTCATAGCTCTTTGATGCGTCTACTCGAACAGAATTCATAATGTGTCCACCTGCTCCTTTTGTTCGTTACCTTCTTTTAATAGCAATTTAAGCGTGGCTGCATCGGCTGATTTTATTGCATCACTGTATAGTTTAAGTTGCTCGCATAGACAATCAATTTCTTCCACAAGTGGTTGTGCATTGTCTAAAAACAAACCAGTCCACATATCTTCATTAAGTTTTGCAACTCGTGTTAAATCTCTGTAGCTTCCCGCAGAAAATCCGTGGTGAAGTTTTGCAGTTGGACTTTTTACATAAGCGTTTGAAACAATGTGAGCAAGCTGAGAAGTGAATGCAATTATCCTGTCGTGTTCTTTAGCTGTGGTGATTTTAACATCTCCAAACCCAAGTGACAAAAATAGTGATTTTGCCCACTGGATTTTGTCGTTTGGCGTCCATTCAAATGGAGCTAAAATCATTGAAGAACCGCTAAACATCGTGGGTGTAGAGAAATCATAGCCAGAGTTTTCGGTGCCCGACATTGGATGGCAACCGATGTATGTAAAGCTACTATGCTTTACATACTCTTCAAGTGGCTCTAAAACAGCAGATTTAATACCACATAAATCAAAAACAAAAGCACCATTTTTAAAGTAACTAAGATGATTTTTAATGAATTCTACAGTATCATGAGGATACAATGCAACGAGTATAACATCACAATTAACAATGTTTTCAGAAGTTAGCAACCCGTCAATAGTTTTTTCTTCGATTGCATATTTTAACACGGATTCGTTGTTGTCAAACCCAAGTACTTGAGCGTTTAGTTTTGATTTTATTGTTTTTGCCATAGAACCACCGATAAGTCCAAGACCGGCAATGCCAAAAATCATACTAAGCCTCCAAGACCTTTTTTGCCAAGCAGCGAGAGTATAGGTAAAAGATCATTTACAATTTTGCTAAAGGCCTCTGGCGTTAGTGACTGAGGGCCATCAGATAATGCGTGTTGAGGGTCATTGTGAACTTCTATAATTAGTCCGTCTGCACCTGCTGCTGCAGAAGCAAGAGAGAGTGGGCGGACAAGCTTTGAAATACCTGTTGCATGGCTTGGATCAACGATAATAGGAAGATGTGAGATATCTTTTATCAATGGTATTGCAGAAATATCAAGTGTGTTTCTTGTGTAGGTTTCAAAAGTACGGATTCCACGCTCACATAGAATAATATTTTCATTTCCGCCTGCCATGATGTATTCAGCACTCATAAGAAACTCTTCTAAACTGTTTGCAAGTCCACGCTTAAGCAAAATTGGCTTATTAGTCTTGCCAAGTTGTTTGAGCAATTCAAAGTTTTGCATATTTCTTGCACCAACTTGGATGACATCAACATCATCAAATAAATGAAGGTGAGATAAATCCATAATTTCTGTAACAATTGGAAGACCTGTATGGGCTTTAGCTTTTAGCAGCAGCTCTATACCTTCTGCACGAAGTCCTTGGAAAGCGTAAGGTGAAGTTCTAGGCTTGAATGCGCCACCTCTTAGCAAGGTTGCTCCTGAGGCTTTAACTTGCTCTGCAATACCGCAAATTTGATCTTCTGATTCAACGGAGCAAGGGCCAGCAATAATTTGGAAGAAGTTACCTCCAATTTTTGATTCGCCAATTTCAACAATGGTGTCATCAGGATGAAATTTGCGGTTAGCATTTTTAAATGGTTCTTGGATTCTTTTAACTGTCTCAACTATATCAAGACCTTGAACTAAAGAAATGTCTACGGCTGAAGTGTCACCCACAAGACCGAGTATAGTTTGAAATTTGCCTTCGCTTAAATGGGTTTCTATTCCCATTTCATTGAACCATGACATTAAATTTTTCACCTGTGCCGAACTTGTATCTTTTTTTAGGACTAAAATCATTTGTAAAACCTCCATAAATTATTTATAGTGTGCATTGTTTATGCATCACTATTATGACACTAGATAAAAATAAATAAAAAGAGCCTCACAGTGTATTCCACTGCGAGGCTCTTGTTTTAACCAAAATTAAAAACAAGGGAGCTTTCTGCTTGCAGCAAAACACGAATAAACCCTGCTAAAATAGTAAGCAAAGTAAAAGTAAAAGTATTTTGTTGCCAAGGAAAGAAGGTTGATCATAAAATACATCTCCCAAAATTTATATGGCAATGATATCACACAATTATCATATTGTAAAGAAGAAAATAATTAAAAGTTTGCGATAAATAATCACAAAACAGCAATTATACTTATATTTTAGGTATGATTTCTCATTAAAGGGGTGTCGAAATGTATCGTTTTTCCTCGAAAATTTTAATATCTATAATTGTATGTTTATCGCTTACTATAAATGTTTTTGCGTCGGAAGTTACAACTGATGAAATAATAGTGAATGGAATTATTACTACTAAAGAGTGGGGCGGTTCATCAATTGTGCTTATACAAGGCGGAGAAAGCACAAACTTTGAAATGGTAGAAATATTTGTAGTTAAAGACATAAGTAAATCTGAAATTTGCATTGGTGCAAGGGTTACAGAAAAAAATACGTTGAGTGATTCAATTAAAAACAGTGGGATAAGAATTGTTTTTGATGAAGATTATATACTAACTTTATGGGCAAACGGAGAAATTTATGAAAGTAACAATAACTTTGTTAAGGAAAATAAAGCTGTAATAAATATAAGTACAAGTAATCAATATTCAATTGAATCAAGAATTAGCTACCCAAAACTTTGCAAAAGTATGAAGTTGAAAGTGATGCTGATTGATGTGAATGGAAATGAAAGTACTGGATTTTATATAGATTTAGATAAAATGTTATTAATACAAGAGAGCACAATAGTTGCCAACGATAATGAGGCTAATCCAAAAAGTACAACGAGGGAGCAAGCTAAAACAACGAAAAATGTAACGGCCACAACAGAAAAGGGGACAACCTCAAAATCTGAAATGGCGTCATCTAAAAGTACATCAAGATTAAATTCAAGTAAGGGAAATATTCAAAATACATATATATATGATGAAGATGTTGTCAATCCTCAAGCCGTGCCACTTCAAAATAATGTGTTAGTTGAGAATTTAGAACCACAGCAAGAGAATACAAATAAAAGAAAAATCGCTGGAACTACAGTTGCGGTTGCACTTCTTATAACGGCTGCAGTTTTGCCTGTTATGAGGAATATTAAAGATAAAAAATCAGAGATACAAAACTTGAACGAAAACGAATAAGAGCATAAGAAAAATAAATTTATTTGATAAAGATAAGAAAAGGACAACGGAAATCCGTTGTCCTTTTTTGTTGCTTTATTTATTGATGGAAAAGTTTTTGAAATTGGTATTCAGGCTCACAAGTCATATTGACACCAATTTTTTTGAATATAGTATCGTCTACTTGTGATAGAATAACACTTGAATGTGCTTCGCATCCTCTTAGCTTTTGAAGTTGACTTATTGCAAGTTCTGCATTTTTATCTGTTGCTGCAGCAATAGACAGAGCAATTAGAACTTCGTCTGTATGAAGTCTTGGATTTTTATTTGCCAAATGCTTTGTTTTTAGCTTTTGGATAGGCTCAATAACAATTGGTGGTATAAGATGAATTTCGTCTGGAATATCTGCAAGAGCTTTAAGTGCATTGAGAAGCATAGAAGAAGAAGCGCCAAGAAGGGGAGATGTTTTTCCTGTTACAATACGCCCATCTTTTAGCATAATAGAAGCAGCTGGGCTTTCTGTTTGCTTTGCCTTTTCACAACAAGCAGCAATAACTGGTCGGTTTTTAGCTGTAATCCCTGCTTGATTCATTAAAAGCTCAAGTTTGTAGATTATATCTGTATCAACAAGTCCTTTACGCTTTTCGCAAAGGGCATTGTAATATCTGCGTATAATTTCTTGATTAGAAGCTTCGACACAGGTTTTATCATCAAGGATACATTTGCCGGCCATATTAACACCCATATCAGTGGGAGATTTATAAGGAGAATATCCCCATATTCGCTCAAACATAGCATTAAGAACAGGGAAAATCTCAACATCACGATTATAATTAACGGTAGTTTCACCGTACGCTTCTAAATGAAAAGGGTCAATCATATTAACATCATTAAGGTCTGCCGTAGCAGCTTCATAAGCAAGGTTAACAGAATGTTTAATAGGAAGATTCCAAATTGGGAATGTTTCAAATTTTGCATAACCTGATTTTACGCCACGCTTATGCTCATGATAAAGCTGGGAAAGGCAGGTTGCCATTTTGCCACTTCCAGGGCCGGGAGCGGTTATAACAACAATAGGACGCTTGGTTTCAATGTATTCGTTTTTGCCATAGCCTTCATCGCTTACAATAAGGGAAACATTGGAAGGATAGCCTTCAATAGGGTAGTGTCTATAAACTTTTATGCCAAGGTTTTGCAGCCTTTTTTGAAAAGCATCTGCCGCTGGTTGTGAACGGTATTGAGTAAGTACAACACTGCCAACATAAAGACCGATTCCTACAAAAGAATCAATTAGGCGAAGTACATCGAGGTCATAGGTTATTCCAAGGTCACCTCGGATTTTGTTTTTTTCAATGTCCGCAGCGTTTATTGCTATTATAATTTCAGCCTCGTCCTTCAGTTGTAGTAACATATTAACTTTACTGTCTGGTTTAAATCCAGGTAAAACTCGTGATGCGTGATAATCATCAAAAAGTTTACCGCCAAATTCAAGGTAAAGCTTTCCGCCAAACTTATTAACGCGTTCTAAAATTAGTTGAGATTGCATAGTTAGGTACTTTTCGTTATCAAATCCAATCGTATTCAAAGCTTTAGCCTCCAAGAAAAATTAGATTTTATTATACCAAAAAAAATATCATTTTACAAGGGCGTTTATTGTAAAATTTTATTGAAAATAAGAAATAAATGGTATATGATGGTACACAAATAAAGGTGTGAATAGAGGTGTAAGTATGGCAAAATGGAACCCATGGCACGGATGTAAAAAATATAGTGAAGGCTGTGAAAACTGTTATGTATATCGTGTAGATGAAAGGCATGGAAAGGATAGCACACAGGTAACCAAAATAAGGGACTTTAATATGCCCATTGCCAAAAACAGGCGAGGAGAGTATAAGGTAAAGCC
>RZYX01000170.1 GCA_009930155.1 Clostridia bacterium
CACTGCGCCCTGCAACAACATGCCCCGTTGCATGCTTTGTGTGATGCTCTTTTGGGTGCTCTTGCTTTGGGGGATATAGGCAAGCATTTTCCCGATACATCTGACCAGTTCAAGGGTATTGACAGCAAGGTTTTGTTGTCCAGGGTTTACAGTTTGGTGCTGGAAGAGGGTTACCATCTTGTGAATGCCGATATTACAATTGCATTGCAGAGACCCAAAATTGGGTTGCTAATAGATGAGATGAGAGGTGCAGTTGCCTCTGTGCTTGGATGTGAGGTTAGTGATATCTCTGTTAAAGCCACAACAACAGAAAAGTTAGGCTTTGTAGGCCGAGAAGAGGGCATAGAATCCTGGGCCACAGTACTTCTGGAGCGTTAATCAGGAAAAATCGCACAAGAATTTGACAATAACGAAAAAAGTATTACTTTTGCACTCCAATTCCCGGCGCGATAGCTCAGATGGTTAGAGCGCATGATTCATAATCATGAGGTCCCCAGTTCAATCCTGGGTCGCGCTACAAGAGAACCCCACTGCAACGCAGTGGGGTTTTTTGTTTGAAGGACGCTCAAGCTCGCTTGAAAGCGGACGGAAAACAAAAAAACCACGCAGGGCGCAGCCCGCGGGGTTCACAACTCTTGGGCTGTATTGCCGACCGTATCAGGATGCCGAGCCAAGCGAGGCAATCCTGGGGGAGGCAAAGGGGTTCACAACTCTTGGGCTGTATTGCCGACCATATCAGGATGCCGCCCCGCGGCAATCCTGAGGGAGGCGCAGCCCGCGGTTCCACCTCTCACCTTTTTTCACATGTTGCAGGTTGTGAGATATATAAGTACGCCAACTTTGCAGTTTTCATGTTTTCTACGATAGGAAAATATTATTTTGTGCAAAGTTGTCTTGTTTAACAACCACTTCTTCAAGAATATGTGAAAAAAGATGAGAGGTGCTTCCGGTTAAAGAGATAAGCTTACAGCAATTCCCCAAATTCCACTATTGACGCCAATGATGTTGTTGTACATAAGTTTGGTGGCAATTGATGTCTTGGATTTTTTTAGTTTAAAATCAAAACCGGTTTGTGGTGAAATAAGCGCATGGGCATTATCTCCAATCGCACAACCTCCATCACAATCAAATACAAAGTTACTTTTGTGAGATAGCGGAGTCTTAAATTTTACTCTTGCAAATATTGGAATATATGAATCTGTTTGAGAAGAAGCTCCTTCAACCCCATAATCAATATTACATAAGTAACCGGTTCCAATTCCAAATGAAAGGGTCTTTGATACAGCTTTCAATATAGCAGCATTAATGCCAAAAGTAATTTGTGTATCTCCATTATGCTTGCCCAAACCAGTAAGTAGAGTTAAATCTACATTTGAAGCACTTGCATTCGTGTTATTTTGAGCGTAGGTAACGTAGGTGAGCAATAGTGATATACACAATAAAAATAGTTTTATATTTGTTTTCATATCTTTTATGGAATTGCATACTTATTTTGAACATAAAGTAAAGCTATATTTTTAATAACTTCAATTTTAATTTCATACAGCTCCCAAAATTCATCAATAGTTAGATTATTCAATATCGAGAATCTTCCTTTATGATTATACCACGATTCGATATATTCAAAAACCCACAAATGCATCTGTTCTCTTGTAACGAGTTTGGAGCCGTAAATCATTTCGGTTTTAAATGTTTTAAAGAAGCTTTCGGCTACTGTATTATCTCAACAGTTTCCTTTACGAATCATGCTTTGCTGGACATTCATAGCTTTTATTCAATTCCATTATTTTTTGCGCTCTGAGCTTAATTATACTGCATTTTCCTTAAATGCTTTTTCGTAATGTGTTCGTTGGATTTTTCACATCTTGCTGTTTGCAAGATATTTAATCGCTCCAACTATGCAGTTTTCATGTTTTCTACAATAGGAAAATATTATTTTGTGCAAAGTTGTCTTGTTTAACAACCACTTCTTCAAGAACATGTGAAAAAAGATGAGAGGTGCTTCCGGGGGTGTGCTGGAAACGATACAAGTAATGTTATTGCTAATAACTTTATTACTAATAAATTTATTGTGTATCTTTACTGAACCAAAAAATCAAATCATTATGGAAAACAAACCATTCATATTTGGGGTAGCAACATCGGGAGACAACTTTACAGACTGAGAAAAAGCATCAATCCAAAATTTACTGTCGGCCCCGACCCTATGGGAGTTAATATTGCTAAATTGGCACAAATTGAGGTGGTGCGAGATATGAAGAAGGAGAATCATGATCAGATTGCCTATTTTAAGGTATGGCTGGAAAGCCGAAGATGCAGCGAAACGAGTCTAAAAAAAATTCTACAAATATTTGAGTAAAGTGTATAAAATTCATAATTTTATGTTACGTTGTCTAAGACACAGTTACGCAACCCATCTTTTAGAGGCCGGAATAAGTTTGAGAATAATATAAACCCCCACAAACGTTTGGTTAGCCAACCAAATTTCTGGAGCTAACCTTAACTTTTGTACATCTATAAACAAGTTACCAACAAGCCTAAAAAAAAACGACACAGCGGACAATTTGCTACATAAAGACAGTAAAAGAAAAAACGATAATGAACAGCCAACGCACAAAACAGCACATTTGCAAACCACACAAACCAACACATAACCAAAGTTTGCAAAAGAGCTGTTTTTTAGCCGACGCACCCACGGATAATCGTATATTTGTGGATATTAACTAACATAAAGACTGATTTTTAATAAATGGAATTACAAATCTTGAAACCGAGAAAGGCTCTTAATAAAGCGTTTTTAAAAGTTAAGCCAAACAGGACTGAAATTGAAAGTTTCAAGACTAATCTTATCCAGTTGCTCGAAAGGACAAATGACACGGAATCAGAAGAATTCCATAAAAACCTTGTCATTGACTTTCTGAAAAAGACATATTACGACCCAAACCATTTCATAAACACAAAAGGACGGAACGACCTTGTAATTCACAACGGAGACAAGGCAAAAAGTTCAGTTGGCGTAATTCTCGAAGCGAAAAAGCCGACTAATAAAAGCGAAATGATGACAACTGAAAAGCTAAACACAAAAGCTTTTCAAGAATTGGTTCTTTACTACCTGAGAGAACGAATTACACACAATAACCTTGAAGTAAACCATTTGGTCATTACCAACATAAATGCCATCCAACCATTCTTGAGGAGGACATACAACATAATCATTTTCGTCAGTTTTAATTCTGGAATCCCAATCCTTCCCATTGATTACATTAATACCCCCTACCCCAACCTTGACTGCATTTGGATGCCAAGAAGTTGAAGAGAACTTTATCCACATTGCCTCGCTTAAAAACATAGGGATAAAGATACCCCCACCTTGTAC